>CANRDK010000039.1 GCA_947629345.1 uncultured Clostridia bacterium | reverse complement strand
AGGGGGCGGGCAAGAGGAAGGTCAGGATGAGCGCGCAGGGCTATACGCAGTCCCCCGTGTCATTCTACGCGGCTGGCGCACTTAACCACCGTAGAGGCGGCGAAGAGGGTTTCCTCCTCCGTGGTCTCGCGGCCGAAGGAAAAGCGCACGCCCCGCTTTGCCTCCTCCTCGCTCCGCCCCATCGCCAGCATGACGTGCGAGGGCAGGGACGCATGCGCGGAACAGGCAGCTCCCCCCGAAGCGGCAACGCCGTTCAAATCGAGAAGGGTCAAAAATGCGTCTCCGCCTTTCTTAAATGTGAGGTGAGAAATGTTGGGTGCACGGCTCTCCCCGTCCACCTTCACGCCGTCCTTGAGCGCGGCCGTCACCTTGGCCTCGAAGAGGTCGCGCAGTCTCCCCGTGTGTGTGCAGAACTTTTCCCGTTCGGCTTGGGCAAGTTCGAGCGCCCTCGCAAAGCCGACGATCCCAGCCACGTTGAGGGTCCCCCCGCGGAGGCCGCGTTCCTGCTCCCCGCCGACGATGAGGGACTTCATCTGCACTCCCCTCTTCACGACGAGCGCACCCACTCCCTTGGGCCCGCCGATCTTGTGGGCGGAGAGGGAAATGGCGTCGGCAAATTTCAGAATTTCCCTTACATCGAGGGTGGCCGCCGCCTGCACGCAGTCTGAAAAGAGGAACGCTCCCCTTGCATGGGCATATGCTGCGAGCTGTTCGATGGGCTGAATGCATCCCGTTTCATTGTTGACGGCCATGACGCAGACGAGAGACAGGTTCTCAGACATGGTACCCTCAAAATCCGTCAAAACCGTCCCGTTCGCCGAAATCGGACATGGTATGGCCATTTTGCATTTGCGGAGGGGGATCGCGGACATGGTGGCCGCATGTTCGATGGGAGAGTAGAGAATGTCCCCCTCGCCGAGACAGCGGACTGCCCAATTGTCTGCCTCCGTGCCGCCCGCCGTAAAGTACACCTCATTGGGCTTCACGCCGAGGACGGAGGCGATCCTGTCCCTCGCGTCGGTGACGGCATGGGCCGCCCTTCTCCCAAACGCGTGGAGGGAGTCGGGATTGCCGAAATTCTCCTTGAGATATGGCAGCATGGCGGCGAGGACTTCCTCTCTCACGGGAGATGTCGCCGCATAGTCGAGATACACATTCATGCTCCCATTATACCGCATCGCCTTGCGCTTGTCAACGGTGTGGCGTCCATTGAACGGTAAGGAGGGTGAGCGGAACGGAGCATATCCCTGTCCCGTTTTGCATAAAATCAAGCATGAATGCGATTTTTGCCGTCGTGTTTACGGCCGCGGCGGCGGTGTTTCTGTTCATCGACCCCAACGGGTTCCTCCCCGCCATGCTCTCGGGAGGCGAAAAGGCTGCCCTCCTCTCTCTCGACCTCCTCGCCGTGTACTGCGTCTGGCTCGGCTTCTTCAAAATTTTGGAAAAGAGCGGTCTTGCCGACAAGATCGCCCGTCTCTTCACCCCGCTTGCCAAGAGAATTTTCCGCACGGATGACAGAGAGGCCATCTACTGTGCCTGCGGGAACCTCTCGGCGAACATGCTCGGGCTCCCCGGTGCGCCCACCCCTCTCGGCATCAAGGCCACGAAAAGGTTTCTCGACACGGGCAACGACCGCGCCGCTGACCTCCTGTTTGTGCTGAATGCCACGAGCCTGCAGCTTCTCCCCACCACCGTCATCGCCCTGCGCATCGGGGCGGGAGCGGAAAATGCCATGGACATCCTTCTGCCGACGCTGCTTGCGACGCTCATTTCCACCCTTGCGGGGGTGCTGTTGCTGAAACTTTCACACGCGGTGCGGAGGAAAAAGTGAGGTACTTTTCTCTCGTCATCCCTGCGCTGTTTTTGGCGGTGTTTTTGTATGCACTCGTAAAAAAAGTGAAGCTATACGACGGTTTTGCGGAGGGAGTGAAGGAGGCGGCGCCCCTCGTTTTGTCCCTCTTCCCCTATCTCGCGGCGATTTTGATCCTCTCGGAGCTCTTTGAACGAAGCGGGCTCTCGGCCGTCGTCACGGGGTGGCTCTCGCCTGCGTTTTCCTTCCTCGGGATCCCGCCCGAGATCGCAAAGCTCGTTCTGATGAAGCCCTTTTCGGGGAGCGGATCGACGGCGCTCCTCTCGGAGATCCTGCATACATACGGGGCGGACAGCTATATCGGGCGGTGTGCCTGCTGTGCGTACGGTTCGAGTGAGACGGTGTTCTACATCTCCGCCGTCTACTTTGCGGGGATGAAGAAGCGAATGTTTACGCCGATCTTTGTGTCGCTCTCGGCCAACTTCATCGGGGTGATCTGCGCCTGCATTTTTTGCAGATTTATGTAATTTTCGACATATGTGAGGAATTTTTAAATTATTTTTGTGAAAATGAAAATTTTTTTCATAATTTGTATCATTCATTTTTAAAAAAATTTTTTGAAAAATTTCGTCGGAATATTTGCTTTTTTGCGCGGAGGCGTATATAATTGCAGTATCAAAAGGTTGCGGGAGCAATCGAAAAAACAGCTCATAATTTTTCCCCCTTATCATATGTAAAACCCCTCGGAACGCGAGTTTCGGGGGGTTTTACTGGAATTGAAAATTGAAAATTAAAAATTAAAAATTGAGCGCTCTGCGCTCAGAATGAGCGGCGGGGGCGGATGAGCGCGGCTGTACGCAGTCCCCTTGGCGCCCCTCTTAGGGGAGCTGGCGAGCGTAGCGAGACTGAGGGGTTCGAACCCTATCCCCCCTTCGGGGTACTTCCCCTAAGAGGGGAAGCAAGGAGGACTCCGTTCGGGGCCTCAGGGGGTGGTTTGGCGGTTTGCGCAGCATTCCATGTAGACGAGGACGCAGCCGTACAAGAGCCCCGGGCCGTAGTTGAAGAAGTGGCAGTCCAAGAGGCTCGTGAGGAGCAGAGCCCCGATGATGAAGGCCGCCATCGTCTTTTCGAAATTGGGCTTTTTCAGCCACAGCCAAAGGGTCTGCACGCGGTGGACAAGGTAGGCGAGGACCACGACCACGCCGCCGCTCGCGATCAGCTGGAAGAAGGTGTTGTGTGCGCGGGGCGGAATGAGGACGCTACCCTTGAGATGGGAGAATCCCCCGCTGCCGTCCCCCAAATTATGGAAGCCGACGCCGAGGAAGGGATATTCCGTAAATTTCTTCCAACATTCTCTGTAGAGGCTGATCCTGCCCGTGGAGAGCAGGTCGGGATTGAGGTCGTTTGCGAGGAGCTGGTCGAAGAAGTCCCGCGCAGTCTTTTCGATCGCGATGAACAGGCCCCTCATCTCTTCCCGGAACAAGATCATGGCGATAACAAGTGCAAGGAGCATGGAGCCGAACACCACAATGTTCAGAATACGGTTCTTTCCCTTTGCCTTGACGAGGACGGTGATGACGCAGGCGGCAAACACAATGGCCCCGAAGAGAATGGAGCCGCGGCTCTGGGTCAGCGTGACGCCGAGCATGAATACACAGCCGAGGATGGAGAATGCCCAGCCGCATTTTTCATTCTTCACGGCAAAGTAGAAGGGGGCGGGAATGCACATCGCCATGATACAGCCGACGTTGTTATACACCCCCCAGCCCGTGCCGAGTGCACCGCGGTCAACTTCCCAACTGCCGTCGTCCAATCGTTGAAAGACGCCCTCATTGGTGTACATGCCGCCGATCTCGGCAAGCAAACCGACGCCGATCGCGAGAAAAACTGTAAAGATATAGCTCTTTTCTACCCTTTCCCAATCGACCGTGAAGTAAAAATAGAAGTAGAAGAGGGAGAGGGCTGCGATCTGTGCAAAGGCAAAGAGGACGGCGTCAGCGGCGACGTAATCGGGATAGCCGACGCCTGAGAGCAGATAGCCGATGAGGAGCACAATGAACCCCACCGTGAGGAAGGGAAGTTTGCGCTTGGGATGGTCGATAAGGTAGGTCACGAGCCTTGCAAGCAAGATCACGGCCGCCACGGCGAGGATAAAGATGAGCTGGGTCAGATTCGCTGTATTTGAAAAGAGTTTCTGCTCATTCGCACCGTGCGGGTTGTTCTTATAGGCAAAGGTCATGTAACTGCAACAGACGATGGGAAGGATCCCGAGGGTATCTTCACACACAAAGGCGCAGAGGATACCGATGCAGAGATAGATATAGTAGACGGGAAGCTCGAGCGCAAAGATCTCCGAAAGCGCCATCAATGCGGCGATGACGAAGGGATAATAGGGAGAACGGAAAAAGGCACGCACATACTGCGTGAATTTCGTGTTCTCTAATTTCGGAAACATTGCGATGAGCATATAGAAATTATAACAGGAATCGCGCTCGAATGCAACACAATTCCCCATGAAAGAAAATTTAAAATTAAAAATTAAAAATTGAGGTGGGGAGCGTTCATTCAGAGCGTAGCGATGAATCCCGTTAAACCCTGCTCCGTTGGTTTTATGGGATCCTTCGCTACGCTCAGGATGAGCGGGGGGCGGGACGCGCCCGAACGCAGTTTCCTTGCTTCCCCTCTTAGGGGAAGTACCCCGAAGGGGGGATAGGGTTTCAAACCCCTCAGTCTCGCTACGCTCGCCAGCTCCCCTACAAGGGGAGCCAAGGAGGCCCGAACGGAGTCCCACTTGCTTCCCCTCTTAGGGGAAGTACCCCGAAGGGGGGATAGGGTTTCAAAACCCCTCAGTCTCGCTACGCTCGCCAGCTCCCCTACAAGGGGAGCCAAGGAGGCCCGAACGGAGTCCCACTTGCTTCCCCTCTTAGGGGAAGTACCCCGAAGGGGGGATAGGGTTTCAAAACCCCTCAGTCTCGCTACGCTCGCCAGCTCCCCTACAAGGGGAGCCAAGGAGGCCCGAACGCAGTCATGCCCCCTCCTTGGGGAGGGGGTAGGGGGGAATCGTCACTCACAAGTCCAAGGTTTCGGCGTAGAGGGAGGATTTGGAGACGCCGCGGTCACGGGCGGCGAGCTTTAAGGCCTCCTTCTTCTCGTACCCCTCATTCATATAGTGCAGCACATGCTCCCGCACGGAGAGGGAGCAGAGCGGGTCCTCATATTCCGCCGCGCCCTCCACAACGAGCACATACTCCCCCCTCTTCTCCCCTGCAAGCCCCTCCTTGAGCGTGAAGGGCTCAGCGCTCTCGTGGATCTTGGTGATCTCCCGCACGGCACATGCCCTGCGGTCCCCAAAAATCGCACATATGTCGCGAATATCGCGGTCCACGTCCTGCGGGGCGCTGTGGAAGAGGAGGGTCGCGCGGGAGGTTTGATACGCCTTTAAAAGGGTCTCGCGCTCCCTCTTTTTTTCGGGCAGAAATCCCAAAAACGTGAACTTATCGCTCGGTAAAGCGGATAAGACGAGGGCGCAGAGGGCGGCATTGGCCCCCGGGAGCACGGTGAAATTCTCCCCCGCCTCGCGCAGGAATTTACAAACTTCCCACCCGGGGTCGGAGATGACGGGCATGCCCGCGTCCGAGACGACGCAGACATTTTTCCCCTCTCTCGACAGGGATAAGATCTTCTCCGCCGCCTCCCTTTCGTTGAATTTATGGCAGCTGAAGAGCGGTTTTTTGATGTCATACGCCGAAAGGAGCTTGAGGGTGTGGCGGGTGTCCTCGCAGAAGATGACGTCCGCCTCCTTCAATGCCTCGAGGGCGCGGAGGGTGATATCCTTTAAATTTCCGATGGGCGTTGCGACAAATTGTATCATGTCAGATCCCCCTTACGTGGTTGGAAACGGTTGGCAAAACTTCCAAATTGGGCCTGCCGCCCTTGACGGCGGTGAGGAGAACGCCATAGGGCGTATCCCCCGTTTTTCCCGCTATAAGTTGCATTTTTTTGGGTTCGAGGCCGCTCTCGTGAAGGGTGTAGATGACCTCTGCGAGGCGATCGGCACGGTGCACGAGCGCAAATCTTCCGCCGAATTTTAAGCACCTCGCCGCACTCTCTGTGAGCTCGGAAAGGGTGAGCGAGATCTCCTTGCGGCAGAGGGCCTTCTTTTCGTCGGGACTTTCCAAGCCGCCGCGCTCGTAGGGCGGGTTGCAGAGAATGAGCGAAAAATACTCCGTGTACTTGGGCGGAATGTCCTGCACGCGCATGTTCTCCACCGTAAACACATTTTCGAGACGGTTGAGCGAGACCGTCTCCCTGCTCATGTCGGCGAGCTCGCGCTGCATTTCAAAGAGGGTGACGGAGGCGATCCCCTCGTTTTCGGCATAGAAATGCAGGCCGACGATGCCGCTCCCCGCACAGAAATCGGCGACCCGTTCCTCCTTTTTGGCACGCACGAAGCGCGAGAGAAGCACCGCATCCGAGGTGAAGCGGTAGAGGTCGGTGTCCTGTATGATCTTGTAATTGCCCGTCTGAAGGGATTCGATAACACGCATGGGAGTTGGGAATTGTGGTGGACCGCTCATTCTGAGGGAGCGCCAGCGACCGAAGAATCCCGTTGAACGCACGGAGGTCCGTTGGTTTAATGGGATCCTTCCCCTTCGGCTACGCTCAGGGTCAGGATGAGCGCGCGGGGCGGGATGAGCGCGCGGGGCGGGATGAGCGCGCGGGTCAGGATGAGCACGCGGGGTTGCGAAAACAAAAAAGCGCGGGGACCGCGCTTTTTTCGATTGCTTATTCCGCTTGGATCGCGCCGACGGGGCAAACGCCCTCGCATGCGCCGCAGTCTACGCAGGTGTCGGGATCGACGACATACGTCGTGTCGCCGGGAGCGATCGCGTTGACGGGGCAGGTATCCGCGCAGGTCCCGCAGGAAATGCATTCATCACTGATCTTGTGAGCCATGTTGACCACCCTCCATAAATATTCTGTACCTGTATTATATCACACCTTTTGCAAGACGTAAAGTGTTTTGTGAAATCATTCGGAAATTTTATCGTCGGAAGGATCGTCGGAGCCCTCCTCGCCGCTATCCGCCTGCCCGCGTTTGAACTTGATATCCGTCACGGGGAAGTCGCGATAGAACACCGCGCCGTCCTTTTCGATCTTGACCCTCACGTTCATCTTGAGCATGTTGACGGAGACGACGGAGCCCTTTCCCTCGGGCGTGCCGACCGTTGCGCCGAGCTTGGGCATCTTTTTGCAGGCGTCGGCGTAGTAGTCGTCCTCATACGAGAGACAGCACATGAGCCGTCCGCACAGGCCCGAAGTCTTCCCGGGATTGAGGGACAACCCCTGATTTTTTGCCATCTTGATGGAGACCTTTCTGAAATCGGGCATACAGCTTGCACAGCAGCACTCCCTGCCGCAGGGTGCGATCCCGCCGAGGATCCTCGTTTCGTCGCGGATCCCCACCTGTTTGAGTTCGATGCGCATGTGAAAGTAGGACGCAAGGTCCTTGACGAGGGCGCGGAAGTCCACCCTGCCATCCGCCGTGAAGGTGAAGATGACCTTGCTGCCGTCGAAGGTGAATTCGCAGTCGATGAGCTTCATGCCGAGCTTGTGTTCCGCGATCTTTTCACGGCAGACCTTCATTGCCTCGGGCCGCTTCTCCTCGTTCTGGCGCACGAGCTCCTCGTCCTGCTCCGTTGCAATGCGGGCGATCTGCTTGAGGGGGGAATTGACGGACTTCTCGGGAACTTCCCTCATGGGATCGACCACGACGCCGTATTCGAGCCCGCGGGAGGTCTCCGCGATGACGCCCTGTCCCCTTTTGAGCTCTAAGTCCCCCGCGGCGAACAAGCAGGGCTTGCTCTTTCTGAATTTAACTACGACAACCTTTGCCATGTTTCTCTCTCCTTTTTGAGCTGTAGTGCAAGATTCAGTGCACACTGTGAAAAATTTGCGTTGAATGCGATCTCCTGTTCGGCCTGTCCCACGAGGGATATCCCGCGGCGGGCCGCACCGACGGAATACATCTCTGCAAGTCTCTTCGTCCCCTCGCTTCTCCTTGCGGCGTATTCCGAAAGTCCCTGCCGCACGAACATGACGTCCCTTAAGACCATGCGGACGGACGAGAAGAAGAGCTTTGCATCCTTTTTATCGGTGAGGGAGCGGCAGAACTCCTCTACTCTCTCCCCGCTGAGATAGGTCTCCGCCCGCAAAAAGACCTCCTCGCCCCCCGAAAGGAGCGCTTCCGCATCCGAGAGGATCCCCCCGCATGCCGCAGCCGCCGCCCTGCCGTTCTCCCGCGGGTACATGCGGGCAAGGGCAGACGCGATCTGCTCCTCGGGGAAGGGGGGCACGAGCTCCCTCTGCGCCCTTGAGCGGACGGTGGGGAGCGCAGCATACTCGTTGACCGTGCCGAGGAGGAAATACACCTTTTCGGGCGGTTCCTCGAGGACTTTTAAAAGTTTATTCTGCACCACCGCGCTTGCGGTGTGGAAATTGTCGAGAATGATGAGTTTTTTGGGCTGTTCAACGGGGAGAAGGACGCTCTCGTCGATGATCTTGGCGCACATCTCCGCCGTGAGCTTCCCGCCCTGCGGGGGAAAGATGAGGCAGTCTGTAAGGGCCTCCTTGTCGATGAGTTCTGCCTCGCGCGAGCCCTCCTTCGCATGGAAAAATGCCTTGGCGCACTCCTTGAGCAGGGCACGCAGGTACACTTCATCCGAAAATGTGACGAGGACGGTGTGGGAAACGTCGCCGCCCATGTCCCGATAGATCTTCGCCGAGCGCAAAAGCTCCTTCATGTGCCCTCCGAATAGATGGGGATCTTCCCCTCGGTGACCCTCCTGCCGCGGGGGAGAGACCTCAAGAGCTCGCCGAGCCGCGCAAGGTCCTCCTCAGTCGTGCAGGGGGAAAGGTAGAACAATAGATAGTTTCCGTCGTTGAATTCGGGGTATACGTTTTGGGCCTCGAGAGTGCGCTGTGCATTGTCGGCCTCCTCCCCGAAGAAGATGAGGATCTTCGTCCAGTCGTCGTTGGGAACGGCTCCGAAGTCCTCTTTAAACTGCGCCGCCGCCCGCTCGATCTCCTCGTTCCTCGGCCACTTGACGGCCTCCTCCACGCTCGCCATGATGGGATAGGAGGGAGAGGTGGTGCGGAAGGTCTTGACCCCCTCCTCAAGGGCCGCCGCCCATTCCTCCGTCCTGCAGGAGACGACCGCCCCCTGCGTGAGAGCGGGCAGGGACTTGTGCACGCCGTCCACCCACATGTCTGCATAATTTGAGGCATGCATGTCCGAAAAGTGCAGGTGGCCCCCATGCGCCCCGTCGATGAGGAAGGGCTTGGCATGGGTACGGCAAATTTCCCTTGCCGCGGACATGGGCGCCAGAAAACCGTAGTAATCGGGCGAGGTCAGAAGCAGGGCGTCTGCACCCTTTAAGGCCGCTTCGATATCCTCAATTTCAGGCCGGAGGGGAATGCCCCTTTCCGTCTTCTGGGGAATGAGCACTGCCCTGAGGCCGAGCACGCGGCAGGCATTGTACACACTCCTGTGCGAGGAGACGGGGAAGGCGACGGAAGTCATTCCCTCCCTCTTCAGCGCATACAGCATCGAGAAGATCCCGCAGGTGCTGCCGTCCGTCAAAATAAAACTGCGGCGGGCGTTGAGGATCTTGGCAATGTCCCGCTCCGCCATCAGAATGGGGCCCGTGGGAGAGAGGAGACAATCGGAATAGCTGAGTTCCGTAATGTCCTCTCCGCCGCGCTTGTGCCCCGGCATATGAAAGGAGAGGTGCCCCTTTTGCGATGATAGCATCTCACGAATGTACAGGCGCATAGGTATCGAGAAGGTAGCGGAGAAACGCCCAGTTTTCGTACTTTGCGTCCCGCACATGGTTTTCGCCGTTGTTGAAGAAGAGGAGCACGAGGTCCTTGGCCGTTGCGCTCTCTCCGCTGTAGTAGTAGAAGAGATCGGTAAGGCCCGAGAGATTCCCGAGGCCGATGCCGAACGGATAGAGGGTCGTCTCTTCGGCGTCTCCGTTCGTACGGGTGAAGGTAAAGTCCACCGCGTAGAGGGAACCGTCCGCAAAGGCGGCCTTGACGATGAGATAGTTCTCGCGGAGGGCCTTGACGCGCGCCCTCTCTTCGGCGAGCCCCGCCTCACGCTGTGCGTCCGTTTTGAACCGCTTGTCCGTGGCGGCAATGCGGTCGAAGGAGCTCTTCACGGCCCTCTCGTCGGGCTCCCCTTTAAGCTCCGTTCCGAAATAATCCTGCAGATATGCTTCCGTTTCCGCGAGAAACGCGGGGATCTCGTAGTAGCCGTCGCAGGTCCCCGTCTCCTCGTTGTAGGAGCTGTAGTTTGAAGCGATCCGCTCGAAGGGGGTCATGTCGTCCTCCTCGGTATAGTTCGCGGCGATGACGGCGTCCCCCTCTAACATGCCGCGGCGGGCGGCAAGGGCCTGCGCCGCCATCGTGCTGTCCTCAAAGTTCTGCATCTCCACTTCGAGGATGTCGTAGGAGAAAGTTCCGTCTAAATTCTTGACGAGGGAACGGCTGTCCTTCCCGATCTTGAGGCCGCTGTAGGTGTACACGGTGTACACCTGTGCGATCGTGGGCCTCGTTGCAATCATGACAAAGAGGACATAGAGAACCGCGACCGCCGCGGCGATGAGGCCGAGCATCTTGAGCCAATCGTATGAGAGGAGATTTCCGAGCCTCTGTTTGGTGATCCTCGCGTCCACGTTTCTTTATTTCTTGGGTTGATTTACTTCTTGGGTTTCATGGTGGGGAAGAGGAGAACGTCGCGGATGGTTGCGCTGTCCGTGAGGAGCATCACGAGCCGATCGACGCCGAGCCCGAGGCCGCCCGTGGGGGGCATGCCGTGCTCCAAGGCATCCAAAAAGTCCTCGTCCACCTGCGCGTTGGCGCCCGCCGCCCTTTTCTTTGCGGCCTGTGCCTCCATGCGCTGGCGCTGGTCGATGGGGTCGTTGAGTTCGGAGAAGGCGTTGCCCATCTCCATGCCCATCATGAAGTATTCAAACCGCTCCGTCATCGTGGGATCGTCGGGCTTGCGCTTGGCGAGCGGGGAGATCTCCACGGGATATTCATAGATGAAGGTGGGCTGGATGAGCTTGTCCTCGACATAGGCGTCGAAAAATTCCGCCAAGATGTGCCCCTTCGTGTCCTTGCCCTTCTCGAGCTCCACATGGTGCTCTGCGGCGAGCGCACGGGCCTCCTCATCCGACTTGACGAGGGCAAAGTCCACGCCCGAGTACTTCTTCACGGCCTCGGTCATCGTGAGTTTTTCCCAATGCGAGAGGTCGAGCTCCGTCCCCTGATAGTTGATCTGCAGTGTCCCGCAGGCGTCGAGGGCGACTGTCTTATACATTTCCTCAACGAGGTCCATCATCGTGTGATAATCGGCATATGCCTCGTAAATTTCCACGGTGGTGAACTCGGGATTGTGCTTTGCGTCCATGCCCTCGTTGCGGAAGATGCGGCCCATTTCGTACACTTTGCCGAATCCGCCCACGATGAGCCGCTTTAAATAGAGCTCTGTCTCGATGCGTAAGTACATGTCGAGGTCGAGGGCGTTGTGGTGCGTCTTGAACGGGCGGGCGTCCGCGCCGATCTCGAGGGGCAGAAGGATGGGTGTATCCGCCTCCATGTATCCCCTCTCGTCGAGGTACCTGCGGATCCCCGCAATGATCTTTGCACGCTTATAGAAGGTGTTTTTCACGTCCTCACTCATGATGAGGTCGAGGTGGCGGAGGCGGTACTTCATGTCCATGTTCTGAAGTCCGTTGAACTTTTCGGGCAGGGGCAGGAGAGCCTTGGAGAGCATGTCGAGGGAGGTCGCATGCACGCTGACTTCCCCCGTCTGCGTCTTGAAGACAAAGCCCTTGACGCCGACGATGTCGCCGATGTCGAAATCCTTCTTATAGGCGGCGTATTTTTCCTCGCCGACGTCCTGACGGGTCACATAGATCTGGATGCTTCCCTTGCTGTCGGCAATGTGAGAAAAGGAGGCCTTTCCCATGATGCGGCGGGACATGAGCCGCCCCGCGATACACACGGTTTTCCCCTCATAAGTGTCGAATTTTTCCTTGATGTCGGCGGAAAGATCGGTGACGGGATAGCTCGTCACCTTGTAGGGGTCGTTGCCCTCTTCCTGCATTTTTTTGAGCTTTTCGCGGCGGATCTTCGCCTGCTCGATGAGCTCTTCCTCGTTTCTGTTCTCTTCCATGGGGGCTCCTCAGTCTGCATTCAGCTCGATCTTGAGGATCTTGAGCTCATACTCGCCGCTGGGGGCCTTGACGGTGACCGTGTCTCCCTTTTTGTGGCCGAGGAGGGCCGCACCGACGGGGCTCTCGTTGGAGATGATATTGTTCATGGCGTCCGCCTCCGTGGAACCCTTGATCGTGTAGGAGACCTCTTCGTCGAAGCCCTTGTCGTACACGGTGACAACGGTGCCGATGTGCACGACGGAATTGTCATCGTTCTCCTCGGCGATGACGGCGTTTTTGATGCGGTGGTCGAGCTCCGCGATCTCCCCCTCGTTGGCGGCCTGTTCGTTGCGGGCGGCGTCGTATTCGGCATTCTCCGAAAGGTCGCCGTGGCTGCGCGCCTCTTGGATGCGGCCGACGATCTCGGCCCGCTTGACGTTGATCAGATAGTCGAGACGCTTCTTTGCGTCCTCGTAGCCCTGTCTTGTCATGATAAACTGTTCTGCCATGATTTAACCTCTTTTTTGCACGATATGTGCGTTCTTTTTTTATAAATGATACCGTGATTCCCCATCAGCACAGAAATCACGGCACTTTTATCGGATTGATTATAACGCGTTTTTGGGAATTTGTCAAGTATCTTTATGCCCTGCGCCCCATTTCCCTTGCTTTTTGGGCGGAATCTTTGCTATAATATGGATATGTTCAGAATTTGGGCAAAAGTATATGAGGGCGAGCATATCGCAAGGCAGACGGTGTACGAGGGGGAGACGCAGTTTTCCTATGCCGATTTTTTCGGCTATCTTGCGGAAATGTGCACGACGCTCGACGTCCCCACGCCCGTGTTATTGAAGCAGCATATCTTTCAGTATGCGAAGTTCCGCCATGTCGTCTTCCGCCCCGCCGACTTCATGGAGAACGTCACCTTTACCAAACTCGTGGTGGAAAACATCAGTTAAATTAAAAATTAAAAATTATAAATGAAAAATTGCGGTGAAGCAAATTTGGAATGACACCCCCTCAGTCACGCCAAGGGCGGCGTGACAGCTCCCCCTCCAAGGGGGAGCCGAGGCTTGCTTCCCCTCTTAGGGGAAGTGCCCGCGTAAGCGGGGGATAGGGTTTCGAACCCCTCAGTCACTGCGTGACAGCTCCCCTACAAGAGGGAGCCGAGGCTTGCTTCCCCTCTTAGGGGAAGTACCCGCGTAAGCGGGGGATGGGGTTTCGAACCCCTCAGTCACTGCGTGACAGCTCCCCTACAAGGGGAGCCGAGGCGGCCGTACGAAGTCCCCTTGCCCACCCCTCCGAGGGGTGGGTGCCCCGTAGGGGCGGAAGGGGTGTCATTCTAATTTTCCCCACCATAATTTTTAATTTTGTTTCTCCGCTATGCTCATGCTGAGCGGTTTCATAATTTCCCCGCAAATTACAAATACTGCCGCCATGAAGTACACTACGTGGATCATGTGCGGCATTTTGATCGTATTCGGCATCTTTGCAAGCGTCTATGCCCTCGTCGGGTTCGACCTTCTCAGCTTCCTCTGCTTCGGAAATATCTTCATCTATCGCGCGGTTTTGTCGGTCACGGGCGTCGCCGCGCTCTGGCTTTTCTTCTGGCTCGTCGCCTTCCGCCCGACAAAATTCCTCTCCTGAATTCTCACCAATCCTGCTTTTTCAGCGTCTTGTCCTTCACGTCGTCGTAGTACGAAAAGTACTGCGCCTTCCACGCGGCAGGGCTGAGCGGCGCATCCTTGTCCCGCGCATAGGCGAGATATTCCTCGAGCTCGGCGGGCGTGAAGTCCCCCTCCGAGATCTCGTCGTCGTACTGTTCAAATAATTTCATGATCTCCAACTGAGACATGAGCGCTCCTTTTTTTATGCAATGGGTATCCACTTATCAACATTCACCATGTTGATAAGTGGATAACTCAGAGGAATTCGACGCGATTCGAGCCTTTTTCGTAACATAACCCTGCATTTTTGAGGCGGAGGAGCAACGTTTCCTCGTCCGTGTCCAGCGCATCGCAGAGGTCGGAGAGGTCGTCCGCTCCGTCTCGGAGTTTGGTATTGAGATAGCTCATCAGCATCACGGGGTCATTCGGCAATTCCATACGGATATTATAGCACGGCGGCGCGGTTTTGTAAATTCTCTGCACACTTAAAATCCTGAAAAAGGCATTGACTTTATCACATTTCTGCGCTATAATGGGTAGGCGGCGAAGAAATGAGGGAGGAAAAATCATGGGTCTCGAAGAGGATATCATCACGGCATGGGTGAAACTGACGGGGGCGCTGAAAAACACCCGTATCACGCAGGGCATGATCTACAACGAGGCGATCGTGATGAATCTCGTCTACAATCGCTACGCGGAGGACGGCGAGGGGCTTGTTTCCTTCAAGGAGATCGTGGAACGGACACATATGCTGAAGTCCCTTGTCAACCGCACGATTGATTCGCTGGTGCAGAAGGGATGCCTCGAAAAGATCGACGGAAAAGATAAACGGACGACTTATGTGCGCGCTAAGAACTTTGACGTCTTTATGGAAGAGCACAAAAAGACGCTCTCTCTCGTCAAGTGCATCGTCGATACGATCGGTGAAGAGGACGCGCGGGCATTCATACGGCTGGCCGATAAGATCGCCGCGCTCGACCCTCTGAACACCGCCGAGGAATGATCCGAATATGCGAAAACCCGACAATAAGTCGGGTTTTTTTGTTTTTGCCCCCTCCCCAAAAGGACCCGTCCATGCCCCCTCCCGAGGAGACCCCATCCATGCCCCCTCCTGAGGAGGGCCCTTTCATGCCCCTCCCGAGTGAATCCCAGCCATGCCCCCTCCCGAGGAGGGGGGTAGGGGGGTGGGCAACGATTGCATTGTGTTTACGCCCCGCGAGATTCTAACTTCGCGCCAAGGACGGCGCTCGTGCCGCGCTTAGACACAAATAGAACGCGCGCGGGGCGGGTTAGTCCCCGTCCTCTCGTCCTTCTCCCCTTCTCAGAATGACGCGGGGCGGGGCGCCCTTGCTTCCCCTCTTAGGGGAAGTACCCCGAAGGGGGGATAGGGTTCAGAACCCCTCAGTCACGCAAGGACAGCGTGACAGCTCCCCTACAAGGGGAGCCGAGGAGGGCAGAACAAAAAAGACACTTGCAAATGCAAGTGTCTTTTAAAGTTGAATCCGGCAACTACCTATCCTCCCGGGCCGTTGGGCCAAGTACTTTGGGCGTGAGAGAGCTTAACTTCTGTGTTCGG
>CANRDK010000038.1 GCA_947629345.1 uncultured Clostridia bacterium | reverse complement strand
AAATTTCCCCAATTTCAAAAAATCGGGGCAGTCGGAATATAAAAATATGCACGGTTTTGGCGTTTTATACGCTAAAACCGTGCATAAATGGCTGGGGTAGCTGGATTCGAACCAACGAATGACGGAGTCAGAGTCCGTTGCCTTACCGCTTGGCGACACCCCAATGTGCTCTCATATTGTATCAAATGCGTTCGGATTTATCAAGCGTTTTTGCCCACTTTCCGAAAAATTTTTTATTTTTGTGGAGATTCCTTTGTATGACCCCATGGAAACAAACCTTTTCGTCGGTTTCCTGAATTTATTTTTTGCTGTTCCATCACTTTTCGCTCTTGACATTCCCCCTTCGAAATGGTATCATGAAACAGAAATATTTTAAAGAGAATCTTAGAAAAAGGCAAGGTTTGTTAGAAAGCAAGGTCATGAAAGTAGACATTAGGATTGAATTATAAGAAAATAACTCGCGAGAAGAGAAAAATCTTTCATAACTATGCGAATAGAAGGGGGAAGAGATATAATTCAATGAAAATGTTAAATAAGAAGATAGTTTATTTTGATAAAAATTCGCAAGAGGCCTATATCATTGTATCTGATGATCGTTTTGATATTTTGTGTTATGCTCAACCATATAGCGATGAAGCAGAGGAATTTGATCTATTGGGTTTTATGACAGAAAATATTATGCGTGCAGATACAAACGAATTTCAAGTTGAAAAAACTGATGAGGGGTATTTTGCTTATCGTTTACAAGGGCAACTGATCAATAAGCCGAAAAGAATTGTAGCAATCGGAGAAATAGAAATAAAGCTTGAAGACCGTATACCGAAAGATATACAGAATTATGAATTTATTACATTTCATGTAAAACGAGTAGATTTTGTTTCATAGAAAATTATATTGAAGTGGATTTCTGAAATAAATTGATATGGACATCTCAATCATGATCCCCTGTTTTAATTTAGAGGCCGCGTTGCAATGAAAAATCATGATACATGATACAAAGAAGTGATCTATGCAAAGAATCAAAATAGAGGGGAGAAATTAGTTGTGCATCGGACGGGTTCTGTGCTATAATTGGGGAAAATGAGGTCGGAGGAAAAATGTCATGAAGCATCGGTTATATAGAATTCTCGCGCTCGTGTTCTCTCTGTGTCTCGTGTGCGGAGCACTGGCGTTCTCCGCGTGCGGCGGGGAGGGCGGAACGGTCGATTACAGCGTCACGCTGACCTGTGAAGACCCCATCTATGGCGGTCTCATCGTCCAAATCAAGAAGGAAGACGGGTCATTGGCGGCGGAAAAGGGGGCCTCGATGGACGGCGGCACCCTCACGTTCACGCTCGAAAAGGGCAGCTACACCGTCATGCTTGCCGAAAAGAAGGGCTTTGAGGGGACGCTGACCGAGTATGTGTACAGTATCGCCACGGTGACGGCGGAAAAGCCGAACGTTACCATCAATATTGTGCCTGTTTCCCAACAATATGTCGGGCAAGAGAAGATCGCCTACAATGTCACAGTGCAGAAGCCTGACGGGACGCCCGTGGAGGGCGTGAGCGTGCAGCTCTGCGGCGGGCCGACATATGTGTGCAATTTTGCCGTGACGGATGAAAACGGCGTGGCTTCGTTCGAGCTTCCCGCCGGAAGCTATGAGGTCCATATCGAACAAAAAATTGAAGGATTCACCTTCGACAATTCGCAGTATAAGATGGGCGAAGAAGGGGGCGCACTCACGGTGACGCTCACGGCCGAAAACGCGTAAAACGCAACATAATTCTCAGATTTTTGCTGAAATGTTGCGGGTAGTTGAAGGAATAAGGCGGGCGTGAGTTTGAATGACACCCCCTCAGTCGCGCCAAGGGCGGCGCGACAGCTCCCCCTTCGAGGGGGAGCCGAGAAAGAGGCGAGGGCGACGTTGCCCACCCCCCTACCCCCTCCTCGGGAGGGGGCATGGATGGGTTCTCCTCGGGAGGGGGCATGGATGGGTTCTCCTCGGGAGGGGGCATGGATGGGTTCTCCTCAGGAGGGGGCATGGATGGGTTCTCCTCGGGAGGGGGCATGAACGGGGTCTCCTCGGGAGGGGGAGCCGAGAAAGGCGGAGAGGCAAGGTTCGGACGGAAGTAAGAAAAAATTCAGAAAAGATTTTTAAAATCTCTTTCAAAATATTGCAAACTAATTTTGTTCATGGTATAATTCACTTACACTTTTCGGATAAGGAGGGAGCTTATGCACGAGGGCCACAGGCAGCGGATGATGGATAAAATGGCATCCGACAGCATGTTGCAGGACCATGAGCTTCTCGAGATCCTGTTGTTCTATGCGATCCCGCGCAAGAATACCAACGAGATCGCGCACAGCCTCATCGACGCGTGCGGCAGTCTTGCGGGTGTTCTTCATGCGGACGTCAAGCGGCTCGAATCGGTGGAGGGCGTGGGAAAATCGACGGCGGTGTATCTCAAGACCGTCGGGGAAATCTATACGCGGATCGGCAAGAGCGGGCTCTTGGAGTCGTCGCGCATGATCTTCTCCTATCATGACTTTGCGGACTATATTGCCGAGCGGTACAAGAATTCGGACGCGGAAGTGCTGGAGCTCTATGCCCTCGACGCAAAGAGCAGGATCACGTTCGTGCAGACCTTTTCGAGCGGCGACAACGACCGTGTTGAACTTTCCTCTGCGGACGTCAGCCGTTTCATTTCCGATTACAGTCCCAAAGGAGTCGTCATTGCACACAATCACCCGGGCGTCAGCGCGACGCCGTCCGCCCACGACAATGATTTTACGCGTTTGGCGCATCTTCTTTGCAGTCTCAACAATGTGACCCTTGTGGATCACGTCATTGTGGGGTGCGACCGCACGTACAGCTACTATCTCACGGGAGAGCTGGAAAAGATCCGCGAGTGCATGGATCTCGACGCCATGATGCGCCGCGCGAGGGCACAGCGGACATGACGAAACCACGCTATAAGTTAAAAAAACCGCCGATTTGCATCGGCGGTTTTCTGCTTTTTTGATTACTCCTCGAGGAAGAGCTTGTTGTTGAGCGCGATCATTACAGCGTCGAGGATCGTGAGGATCCAGAACTCACCGAGAAGGGTGATGACGAGCGCCATAACGAGATTGACCAGACTCTGATTCTTAATGAATGCGGACCATCTGACAAGAAGGTCTACGATCCAACCGACGAACGGGAGGATAAGAAGGATGATCTGGATGATCTTGCTCTGATTATGGAACCAAGTATCAAAATTCATAAATACATCTCCTTATTTATTTTGATGATATTATTGTACACACTTCGACGCGGAAAGTCAACAACTTCGCAAAAATTTTTTTATTTGACATGAAATTTTTTTTACGAACGCCGTCATAAAAAAGATCCGCTCCCAATAGGGGAGCGGAAATTCGTTATGCGTTTGCGAAGATGAGGTGCTTGAAGAGCAGGCACCAAACGAGGTCCAACCAGCCGAACGCAAGCCCGAAGAATGTGACGAGGATCGCCACCACGAGAGTGATGAGGCTCTTCGTCTTGAGGAATGCGGACCATCTGACAAGAATTTCCACGATCCAGTTGATGCCGGGGATCAGGAGCAGGATGATCTGAATGAGTCTGCTTTGCCTATTAAACCATGAAGCCATAATTCTATCTCCTTATTTTGATACTGTTATTGTACACAGTCTGAGGGGAAATGTCAATAGTTTCGGAAAATATTTTCTCTGTTCCGCATCAGGAAATATTTAGAAATCGAAGTTGAAGCAGGAAGAGGACTTTGTCTATGGGCTTCAAAGCAACATGAGGAAAAATGTGCGGAAACTATTGACAAAGTAGAATTTATCTGCTATAATAAAACCACAACAAGGGTTGACCCTGCTTAGCGGTCAGCTCCAGCAAGTTATTTTACAGTAATAACCGCCGTGGCTTGGTCGCAGGGCGGTTATTTTTTTGTGAGTTTGACAGCGATGTATTCAACCTTGTCAATGATCTCGAGGAGCTTGTTGATAAGCTCCGAGAGTTTCACGAGAAGTTCGTTGAACTCATCCATGGCACACACCTCCTTTCGTTGGAAATATCCTTATAATATTCCCCCCTAAAAGGAGGTCGCCGGGCAGGGGCCCTTGTTGCTTATGGGTAGTATAACATGTCGAAAGAGAGTTGTCAATAAAAAATAAGGTGATGGTTCGACTGCGCTCACCATGACGTGATTAGAATCGTTGCCCACCCCCTACCCCCTCCTCGGGAGGGGGCATGACTGCGTTTTGAGCCCGCCGCGTCATTCTGAGAACGTGAGTAGGACGAGAGGACGGGAACTGACCCGAAGAATCTCGCGGCGAATATCCGTAAAACATGCGGCGAGATGAGTACAGCTCATCGGACTTTGGATGGCTCTCGTTCTCAGCATGATGCCGCTACTTGCTCCCATCACGCCGCATGACATACTCTGAATGAGCGATGTCAAAGCGGGCGGGTGAGGAAGGGGAGACCCGTTTCGACGTCCTTCCATGTAAAGACGTTGTCTTCAAAGATGAGATAGCTGTGAGGGGAATTCTCCTTCGGAATGGACACGGAGCCGCAGTTGACGTAGGTATACTGTTCCCTCTCCTCAAAGGCGGGGACGTGGAAATGGCCGTTGACGAGGATATCCCCCTTTTTCAATACGGCGGGCGTGAGGTGGCCGTGGGCGAAGAGGAGGGTGCGTTCCCCCGCGGGGAGGAATGCAAAATCCGCCTCGACGGGGAATTCCAGCACAAGGGTATCGACCTGACTGTCGCAGTTGCCCTTGATACACAGAATGTCTTGCTTCATGCTGTTCAGGATCTCCGCCGTTTTCAGCGTATCATACTCCCTCGGGAGGGGATTCCTTGCGCCGTGGTAGAGTAGATCGCCCAATAAGATCATTTTTTGGGGCCTTTCCGCGAGAAAACGTTCTCTAAGAAGTGCGCAGTAATGGGCTGAGCCGTGGATGTCCGATGCGATGAGGTATTTCATGTTTCTCTCCCCGATAAAATTTCTCTGAGTTTTATGAGCACGCCGCCCTCCGTGTTGGAGGGGACTGTTCTGCCGATGAGTTTTTTGAGGGGCGGATAGGCATTTTCGGGAACATATGCCCTGCCGCATTCCGCGAGCATCTCGTAGTCGTTCATGTGGTCCCCAAAGGCGATACATTCCTCCCTCTGAAAGCCGAAGAGCTGTTGGACCTTGCGGACGGCCGCGCCCTTGTTTGCCTCGGGGGCGGAGACGTCGCACCACGCACTCCCCGAAATGATCGTCCTGAGCTCCTTGAGCTTTTGCGGAAGCACCTTGATGCAGTTCTCCGCGGCGGAAATGTCATCATATATCGCGATTTTGCAGATGTCCTCGCGGCCGATGACCCCTTCGAGGCGGGGGACGCGCACGCAGTTAGTGTACGATTCAAAGGAGAGGGTGCGGAAGGGCTCGGCGTCCTCGTCTATGTAGGCGCATTCCGTCCCGCATAGGAGCGGATGCGCATGGGGGATTGCCCGTATCTCTTCGAGCGCACCCTTTAAGAGCCTGTCCTTGATGGGGGCAAGAAAGAGCGTCTTGCCGCGGTATCTGACGAGTGCGCCGTTCTCGCAGAGGAAGAGCACGTCGTCCTTGACGGGCGCAAAGAGCTTCAGAAGATTCGAGTATTGCCGTCCGCTCGCGGGAGCAAACAAGACGCCCCGCGCCGTGAGGGCGGAGATGAGAGGGAAGACTTCCTCGGGCAGATTCCGTTCGCCGTCGAGGAGGGTCCCGTCGAGGTCAGATGCAATAAAACGAATCATAAGTGTCAAAAAATGGGAGCCGTGAGGCGCAGAACGCGGCCGAAAATTTCACTTGCCTTGCCCCGCGCGGGGAGGGACGTTCCTCCCTCCCATACGCTCAAAAAGTCGGCGGCGACGCGGTCGGCAAACGCTTTTTGCTTGACTGCGATCCCGCATTCCGATTGCAGATAGAGACTGCGGAAGTCGAGATTGTAGGAGGAGACAAAGGCGACGTCGTCCGAGACCACGCTCTTGGCGTGCAGGAAGCCGTCGGTGTACTCCATGACCTTGACGCCGCTCCTTTCGAGTTCCGCCGCATAGGAACGGCTGAGGAGGAAGGGCAGCTTTTTATCGGGAATGTGGGGGATCATGAGCCGCACGTCCACCCCCGCGAGCGCAGCCGTTTCGAGCGTGCGCATGAGGGCGGTATCGGGAGCGAGATAGGGCGTGGTGACGTAGAGCCGCCGCTCCGCCCCCGCAAAGAGCTTTAAAAGGGCGCTGCGGCCCGCACGGCAGGACGTTTCGTCTGCGCTGTCGGCAATGACCGCACAGGGAATGTTTCCGCCCGCATGTCTGAATCGGGGCAGGGGACGGTCGGGACCGAGTGAATCCCACGTCCGCACGAAGAGATCGCAGAAAAGGGCGGCGGCTCCGCCCGTGACGCGGACGGCCGTATCCTTCCAGTGGCCGAAGCGGATCTTTTCGCCGATATACTCGTCGGCGAGATTGACGCCGCCCGTGTAGGCGATCTGCCCGTCGATGACGGCGATCTTGCGGTGGTCCCGCCGCTCACTGCTGCGCGTGGGGAACTTGAGCGGACGGAAAAATCTCACACTTATGTTGCGTTTTTCGGCCTCTTTCTGAAAATCGGAGGGAAGCGTGAGGGCACAGCCGAAGCCGTCGAGGAGGAGACGGCAGTCCACGCCACTCTTGGCCTTTTCCTCCAAAATATCCAAGATATCGCTCAAAAACAGCCCCTCTGCGGCGATATAGAATTCGAGACAGATGAACTTTTTTGCCCTCTTGAGATCTGCGAGAAGGGAGAGGTACATCTCCCGCCCCACGGGGAAATAGTCGGCCGTCTTTGCGGCGCAGGCGGGGAGCGCGGAGAGGTTTTCGGAGAGGACGGAGAGGGGGAATCTCTGTTGTGCATTCCCATTCGTTTCCTTGGTAATTTCCTTCTCGCCGACGAGGAAGAAGAGGCAGGCGATCGCGCCGACCCAAGGGAGCAGGACGATGAGAACGGCCCGCGGGAGCTTGAATTCGGCGGGGCTATCGTCACAGCAGACGGCGACGGCGGAGATGAGGGCGAGGACGCGTTCGAGCGCCGCGATGGGCGCAAGGAGCCGCGGGAGCCAAAAGATGAGGATGAGCCCCGTTGCAAGGAGCAGAAGGGCCGCGAGCGCAAAGGGAAAAAATCTTCCGCAGAGAAAATATTTCAGTCGTCTCATGATGAAAAACACCGTCGGGGGCGGCCCGACGGCGCATATGTACTCAGATGAGACTTACGATATTGACCTCGCTGACGTCGTGCTCGGGATGTTCGCTGTATGTCTCGAAAAATTTCTGCACATCGGCGGGGGCGATCGTCTTTGCCTTGAACGCATTCGTGTCCACCGCACGGGTGAACAGGAGATTGAACGCCGTTTCGAACTCGGTGACCCTCTGCACAAAGCGCAGGGTGAGCTGTTTTCTGAGGGCGAGGTCGAGAGAAAATCTTTCGTTGTCGGGCACAAAGCCGCTGAAGACCGTTGTGGACTTCTCCGCGCTGACCTGAAAGGGGATCTTGTGGTCGTTGCCGGGAGCCCCGATCACATAGATACTGCCCGAGGCGAGCCTGCCGCCCGTAATGTTTGCAACGCCGTCGAGGAGCTTTTTATCGGCGGGAAGGGTATAGTAGACGCCGCACGTCTTTGCAAAGGCGAGGCGGGAGGAGTCGGTGTCGATGAGAATGGGCGCAGCCTGCTGGTAGATGAGGAGCTGGGCCGTGAGGATCCCCATGACGTTTGCGCCGATGACGGCAATGTGCTTTCCCTTGCAGGGGCCGAGGCATTCCACCGTGCTCCTTGCGAGGGCGACATAGTGGGCGACGAGGGCCTTTTCGTCGGACAGTACGTCGGGAATGGGGGAGAGATCGCAGGGGTCTGCATAGATGAAGTCGCGCAAGAACCCGTCCTGTGTCTGCCCGCAGACTACGGACTCATCCTGCGAAAAATCCACCTTTTCCGAACCCGTGTAGGGACGGGGACGGAAGGTGTGCAGGAGCACGCGCGTGCCCTTGGGGAAGAGCGTGTTCTCCGTTTCGTCGGCGATCATGCCCACGGCGAAGCGCCCCGGGACGATGGGATAGTCCGCCTTGAGGTCCCCGCGCCAGATCGCCGCGTCCACGCCCGACAAGAACACCTTTGTGATGCGGACTCTGAGTGGTTTTTCGGGAATGGCGGGGGGATTGACCGTATCTTCAACGATCGTCTTTGGGCCGCTGATCCTCCAAACTCTCCAATCGCTCATGCAACGTCTCCTTTTCCAATTTTTGCAAGTTCGGACTTATTATACAACAGCGGAGGAATTTTTGCAAGCGTTTCAGACGTCTCCCGAGGCGAGCTTTTCGGAAAATCAATATAAGAATTTAGAAATGTGCATGAAAATGAGTTGACGGAATGCAAAAAAACGGATATAATAGGACAAGGAAAACAAAGAACACAGCGAGGTGATACTATGAAATCGGATATCCATCCCAAATACCACACCGTGACCGTTGTCTGCGCCTGCGGCGCAACCTTCCAAACTGGCTCCACAAAGGACGTGGACGTCATGAAGGTGGATATTTGCAGCAAATGTCATCCCTTCTTTACGGGCAGGCAGAAGTTGGTCGATACCGGTGGGCGCGTCGATAAATTCAAAAAAAGATACGGCATTTAACCCCATCAGCCCCTTTTTTACAGGGGCTGTTTTATTATTCGCTGCATATTTACTTGCGAAGAATTCGGTTGGGCATGATTGAGAATACACCCCTCCCGTCACGGCAAGGGCAGCCGTGCCACCCACCCTTCGAGGGGTGGGCAAGAGAGCCCTTGGCTCCCCCTCTGAGGGGGAGCTGTCACGAGCGTAGCGAGTGACTGAGGGGGTGTTTATATGATTGGAAACGTTGCCCACCCCCCTACCACCCTCCTCGGGAGGGGGCATAATACCGCAATTTTTAATTTTTAATTTTTAATTTTCAATTTCTGATATAACTCCTTTTCAAAGATATGTTATAATAGATTCGGAGGTCTGTCGATGAAAAAAAAGACCAATCGAACATATATCGGCGGGCAGGCCGTGATACAGGGCGTCATGATGCGCGGCAAGCGCGGCATGGCAACGGCCGTGCGCGACGACGCGGGGCAGCTTCGCATGGAGGCCGTCCGCATCACCCCGCCCGAGGAGAAAAGTTTTTGGTGGAAAGTCCCCATCATTCGGGGCGTGATGAATTTTGTGAGCTCTCTCGTTCTCGGCATGAAGGCCCTGACGCGAAGCGCAGACGCTGTCATCACGGAGGAGGAAGAGGCGCCGCCGAGCAAGCTCTCCAAGTGGATGGCGGAACATTGGAAGATCAGCGTGTCCGACATCATCTCCGCCGTCTCCATCATCTTGGGCGTCGTGCTCGCGCTCGGGCTCTTTCTGCTTCTGCCGCAGTACCTCTCGGGCCTCATCGCGCGGAGCTTTCCCGATACCATCAAGGAAGGGGGCATCTGGTATTGCCTCATCGAGGGGTGCATGCGCCTCGCGATCTTCCTCTGCTATATCCTGTTTACCCTCTGTTTCAAGTCCCTCCGCGAGACGTACATGTACCACGGCGCGGAGCACAAGACGATCAACTGTTTTGAATACGGCATGCCCCTCACGGTGGAGAACGTGAAGAAGTGCTCCCGCCTGCACGACAGGTGCGGCACGACCTTCATCTTTTTGGTGCTCTTCATCTCCATCGTCGTATTTGCGCTCGTGGGCTGGCCGCTCGGCCTCATGTATGAACATTTCGGTCTCGAGGGGATCGCGGCCCGCCTCATCTCTCTCGGCGTCAAGCTCGTCTGCCTCCCGATCGTGGCAGGGGTATCCTATGAGATCCTGAAGTTTTTGGCCCTCTTCCAGACACCTCTTCTCATTCCCCTCAAGGCCCCCGGGTATCTCATGCAGTGCCTGACGACCCGCGAGCCCGACGACGGCATGATCGAGTGCGCCATCGAGGCCTTCCGCAAGACCTACGAAATGGATGAGGATCCCGAGTCGCCCGAGAAATTCTTCGTCACGGAGACCAAACTTTTGAAGCTCCTGCCCGACATGAAGAAGAGCTTTGCGGCGAGGGAGATCGATGAGGCGGACGCGGAATGGATCGTGAGCCTCATCCTGAATATCCCGCGGAGCGAACTCACCGATGAGCGCGTCATCACCCGTGCCGAATGTGCAAAGATCCTCGATATCTTCGAGAAGCGGCTGACGGGCAGACCTCTCTGGTACATCTTCGGCGACACGGAATTTTACGGTTATACGCTGAAAGTGGACGAGAGAGTCCTCATTCCCCGTCCCGAAACGGAGGAGCTCGTGCGCGAGGCGCTTGCCTTTGTCAAGAACGGTGACAGCGTTCTGGACCTCTGCACGGGCAGCGGGGCAGTTGCCATCGCTATCGCCGGCGAGGCCGCAAAGGACAGGCAGATCTCGGTCACCGCGTCGGATATTTCGGCGGAGGCGCTCGAGGTCGCAAGGGAGAACGCACGGCTCAACAAGGCCAACGTGAACTTTGTCGAGAGCGACCTCTTCAAGAACGTGAAGGGGAAATTCAACCTCATCGTTGCCAATCCTCCCTACATTAAACACAGCGAGATCGAAACGCTCTCCCGCGAGGTGCGGGAATTCGAGCCCCATATTGCACTGGACGGCGGCGAGGACGGCCTTGACTTCTACCGCGCCATTGCGGAGAAGATCGGGCGGTACATAGCCCGCGGCGGCATGGTCATGCTCGAATGCGGCGAGGGGCAGGCACAGGAGATCATCAAGATCTTCCGCACCGCCACCCGCTGCGACTTCGCCATGGTCGTCAAGGACCTCTCTGGCGTGGAACGCGTCGTAAAAATCGGATTCTGATATGCTGAAACGGCTCAAAGAGATAGAAAAGAGATATGAAGAAATCGGACAGTACCTCTCCTCGGGAGAGGCGCTTTCCGATATGGAGACTTATACCCGTCTTGCAAAGGAGCAGGCGGACCTTCAGGAGATCGTGGACTGCTACCGCGCCTATGTGAGAACGGAGCATGAGATGCACGCCGCCCTCGAGGAGGCGGAGAAGGAGAGCGGGGAGATGAAGGAGCTCCTCCTCGGGGAGCACTATGCCCTCAAGGAAAAGCTCTCTGAGCTTGAGACACAGCTCAAAGTTTTGCTCCTTCCCAAGGACAAGAACGACGAGCGGAACTGCACGCTCGAGATCCGTGCGGGGGCGGGCGGCGAGGAGGCTGCCCTCTTCGCCTATGAACTCTACCGCATGTACATGGGCTACTGCGAGAAACACCGCCTCGCCTTTGACGTCGTCAACTACAACGAGACGGAGCTCGGCGGCGTCAAGGAGGCCATTGTCAATATCACGGGGAAGGGGGCGTATAAGCGTCTCAAGTACGAGAGCGGTGTCCACCGTGTCCAGCGGGTCCCCGAGACCGAATCGCAGGGGCGCATCCACACTTCCACCTGTACCGTGGCGGTCCTGCCCGAGGCGGAGGACGTTGAGGTCAATATCGACGAAAAGGACATCCGCATCGACCTCTACCGCAGCTCTGGTGCGGGCGGGCAGAAGGTGAACAAGACGGAGACCGCCATCCGCCTCACCCACTTCCCCACGGGCATCGTCGTCACCTGTCAGGACGAGCGCAGCCAGCTCAAGAATAAGGACAAGGCTTTCCGCGTGCTCAAGTCACGGCTGTACGACTACTACAACAGCCGAGCGGTGGGGGCGGAGGCGGCAAATCGGCGTTCCCTCGTCGGCACGGGGGACAGGAGCGAGCGGATCCGCACCTATAACTTCCCCCAGAGCCGCATCACCGACCACAGGATCGGGCTCTCTCTGCACGATATGGAGGGATTTTTGTCGGGCGACCTCGACGCCATGATCGACGCCCTCGCCCGCCGCGAAACGGAGATGAAACTCGCCGGGGAAACGGAAATTTAAAATGAAAAATGAAAAATTCAAAATTGCGGCGAGCCTCGGCTCCCCTTGTAGGGGAGCTGTCGCGTAGCGACTGAGGGGTTCAAAAACCCTATCCCCCCTTCGGGGTACTTCCCCTAAGAGGGGAAGCAAGGGTTCCCCCGCCCCGACGTTTTGATTACGTCATGGTGAGCGTAGTCGAACCATCACCTTATTATACTGCGGTGATCCTTCGGCGGAGCTCAGGATGACGTGATTGGGACGGTTCCGTTCTGATTGCCTCCGCCACAATTTTTAATTTTAAATTTTTAATTTTTAATTTTGTATTATGTCTCAAATTTTATCAAAACGGATCAGGACAATTTCACCGTCGTTGACGCTTTCCATCTCCGCAAAGGCAAAGGAGATGAAGAGAGCGGGGGAGGACGTCATCTCCTTCAGCGTGGGGGAGCCCGACTTCAATACGCCCGAGCCCATCATCGGGGCCGCCAAGGATGCGCTCGACGCGGGGCAGACCAAGTACACTCCTTCGGCGGGCACTTTGGAGCTTCGCCGCGCTATAAGTTGCAAATTTTTGCGCGACAACGGCCTTTCGTATGCCCCCGAGGAGATCGTTGTGTCGAACGGGGCAAAGCACTCCATCTTCAACGCCTGCTACGCCCTCGTTGACGAGGGGGACGAGGTCATCATTCCCTCCCCCTATTGGCTGACCTATCCCGAAGTCGTAAAGACGCTGGGCGGCGTGCCCGTCATCGTCGGGGCAAGGAAGGAGAACGGCTTCAAAATTACGCCTGCCGAGCTCAAGACAGCCATTACGCCGCGGACCAAGCTCTTCATCTTCAACTCCCCCTGCAATCCCACGGGAGCCGTCTATGATGAGGGGGAAGTGCGTGCGCTCGCTGCCGTCTGCGAGGAGGCGGGGATCTGGACGATCTCCGATGAGATCTACGAAAAGCTTGTCTATGGCGCAAAAAAGCCATTCTCCTTTGCGGCCTCTTCAACATGGGCGAGGGAGCACACGGTCACCGTCAACGGCGTGAGCAAGACGTATGCGATGACGGGCTGGCGGATCGGCTATCTCGCAGCGCCGCGGGAAGTTGCCCATGCCATCGATTCCTTCCAGTCCCATACGACGAGCAACCCCAACTCCATTGCCCAGTGCGCCGCCCTCGCAGCGCTTTCTTCGCCGGCCTCCTCTGTCGGGGAGATGGTCGCCGTCTTCTCCAAGCGGCGGGAGAGCATGTTGCATGCCATTTCCGCACTCGAGGGGGTGTACTGCATCGTCCCCGACGGGGCGTTCTATGCGATGCTCGTCGTCGGCGGGGTATACGGAAGGGGGTATCATGGCAGGAAGATCGAAAGTTCCGTGGCCTTTGCCGAGGCCCTTCTCGAGGCCGAAAAGGTCGCCGTCGTCCCCGGGGCAGCATTCGGCGCGGACGACTGCGTCCGTCTGAGCTATTCCCTCTCCGAGGAGGAGATCTTGAGGGGCATTTCGCGGATCGGGGCATTTTTGAGAGAACTGCGCTGAAATGAAAAATAATTTCGTTAAATTTTTGCAAAACCCTTGAAATTGGGGCGAAAACTTGTTAGAATAGAACTGAAATAAAATGTTGCCGAAAGGCAGGAGGGAACCATGATTACCATTATTTGCGGACCAAAGGGCAGCGGTAAGACCAAGAGGATCATCGACGTAGCGAACGCCGCCGTCGAAACAGCGAAGGGACACCTGATTTTTATTACCGATACCAAGAGATATATGTACGATTTAAAGCGCGAGGTCCGCTTCATCGACGTGACCGATTACGCCATTGCGGGCATGGATGCGCTGAGCGGCTTTGTGCGCGGCGCGATCGCGGGCTCCTACGATAACGAATATGTGTTTTTGGACGGCATCGCCCGCATTGCAGGCAAGCCCCTTTCCGACATGGCACAGCTCTTCTATATCATCGAAAAAGTCGCGGAGCTTCGCAACATCAAACTCTATGTCACCTGCTCCTGCGACGAGGCAGAGCTTCCCGATTTCCTGAAAAAATATCTGTAATACGGTTTTATGCATTCCTTTTCTTGTCAAAAATGAATGCATAAAGTGAAAAAATGCCATTGTCTCCGTTCCGCACCCGCGGGACGGAATCGGCATAGAAAAAAGAAGGTCACTATGTATTTTATCAGCACGCGCGGAGAGGAAAAGGTCACGGGCGCACAGGCGGTCGTGCAGGGCATTGCGGGGGACGGCGGACTGTTCGTCCCCGAAGTTTTCCCTACCGTCCCGCCCGAAGAGATCGAGAGAATGTGTGAGATGGACTATGCCGAGCGCGCCGCCTATCTCCTGTCCAAATTCTTTGATGAATTTGAGGAGGATGGGCTTCTCGAGGCATGCAGGGCCGCCTATCGGAGGTTTGAAGGGAACGACGCCGCGCCCCTCCTCCGCATGGACAACGGCATGTACATGCTCGAGCTCTTCCACGGCCCCACCTGCGCATTCAAGGACGTTGCCCTCACGCTCATGCCCTATCTCCTCAAAAAGAGCTGCGAAAAGGCAGGCGTGAAGGAGAAGATCCTCATTCTCACCGCCACGAGCGGAGATACAGGCAAGGCCGCCCTCGAGGGATTCAAGGACCAAGAGGGGGTCAAGATCTGTGTTTTCTACCCCGAAGAGGGGGTCAGCAAGATGCAGAAGTTGCAGATGTGCACGACGGAGGGGAACAATATCGACGTCGTCGCCGTCAGAGGCAACTTTGACGACTGCCAGCGGGCCGTGAAAAATATCATGAACTCCGCCGAAAAGAGGGAGGAGATTTCAAAGCGGGGGTACATTCTCTCCTCGGCGAACTCCATCAATATCGGGCGGCTTCTGCCGCAGGTCGTCTACTACTTTTCCGCCTACTGCGACCTGCTCTCTTCCGACCAGCTGAAGATGGGGGAAAAGGTCGTGTTCGCCGTTCCCACAGGCAATTTCGGAAACATTCTCGCGGGCTATTACGCAGAGCGCATGGGACTCCCTGTTGAGACGCTGGTGTGTGCTTCCAACAAGAACTGCGCACTCACCGATCTCTTAAAAACGGGCACTTATAACGTAAAAAGGCCGTTTTTCCGCACCATGTCTCCCTCGATGGATATCCTCATTTCCTCCAATTTGGAACGGCTCATCTTCGAGCTCTCGGGGCGGAATGCAGAGCTCACCGCCTCCCGCATGCAAAGTTTGAGCGTTTCGGAAAAGTACTCCCTCCGCGCGGAGGAGCTCAAGGAGCTCAAGTCGCTCATCTATGCGGGTTGTACCAACGAGTCGGACACGGTGGAAACAATCTACGATTTCTTTATGGACTACGGCTATCCCATGGATCCCCACACGGGCGTTGCCATGAGCGTTGCACAGCGGTATGAGGCCATGATCGAGGAGGATAAGGACGCCGAAAAGCATCCCATCATCGTCCTCTCCACGGCAAGTCCCTACAAATTCCCGCAGGATATTCTGTACGCCCTGACGGGAAACGACGTGAAGGATTCGTACAAGGGCGTGAAGCGCATCCATCTTTTAACTGCGATGAAGGTGCCGGAATGTCTCAAGGAGATCCGCTATAAGCCCATTCTCTTCAAGACAGTCGTCTCCTGCGATAAGATGTACGACGAGGTCTTAAAGTTCATAAACTGAGCAATAAGTGTCAAATTTTTGTATTTTTCGGCGTCTCTCACGGGGCGCCGTTTTGATTGGGTCGATTCCCCGCGCGCTCATCCCGCCGTGCGCTCATCCCGCCCCGCGCGCTCATCCTGAGCGTAGCGAAGGATCCCATTAAACCAACGGACTCCCGTGCGTTCAACGGGATGCTTCGCTGACGCTCAGCATGAGCGACCCTGCTCCCGTGCGTTCAACGGGATGCTT
>CANRDK010000037.1 GCA_947629345.1 uncultured Clostridia bacterium | reverse complement strand
GGGAAGCAGGGCGCCGAGATCGACGTCATCAAGAAGGATCTTGCACGCCTCACGAACGGCAAGCAGGTCATCATCAACGTCACGGAAGTGAGAAAGATCGATGCCGACGCACAGCTCGTCGCTGAGAGCGTTGCCGCCCAGCTCGAGAAGCGTATCGCGTTCAGAAGGGCCATCAAACAGGCCATCGGCAGAACGATGCGCGCGGGCGTCAAGGGCGTCAAGATGCAGGTCTCGGGCCGTCTCGACGGCAGAGAGATCGCGGGATGCGAGCACTATCACGAGGGCTCCATTCCCCTTCAGACGCTCCGCGCCGACATCGATTACGGCTTTGCCGAGGCGCACACCACGTTCGGCATGATCGGCGTCAAGTGCTGGATCTACAAGGGCGAAGTCCTCAAGGGCGCTAAGAAAGCGGAAGGAGGCAAATAATCATGTTGATCCCCAAGAGAGTGAAGAGAAGAAAGCAGCACCGCGGCTCCATGAAGGGAAATGCGCACAAGGGCAATTTCATCGCATACGGCGAGTACGGCCTTGTCGCGGAGGAGCCCGCGCGCATCAAATCCAACCAGATCGAAGCCGCCCGTATCGCAATGACGCGTTTCATCAAGCGCGGCGGGCAGGTATGGATCGATATCTTTCCCCACAAGCCCATCACCCGTCACCCCGCCGAAGCCCGTATGGGTTCAGGCAAGGGCGGCGTAGAGTACTGGGTCGCAGTGGTCAAACCGGGCAGGGTAATGTTTGAAATGGCGGGCGTCCCCGAGGACGTCGCGCGGGAAGCAATGCGTCTTGCGGCGCACAAACTGCCCATCAAGTGCAAATTCATCAAGAAAGAAGTTGCGGAGGCACCCGCAGCGAATACTTCGGAAGGCGGTGAAGGCTGATGAAAGGCGAATTCAAGAACATGACCGACGTCGAGCTTGAAAAGAAGCTGAAGGACTTGAAGAGCGAGCTCTTCAATCTGCGGTTCCGTCACGCGAGCGGGCAGCTCGAAAATCCCCTGTCGATCAGGACGTGCAAGCGCGACATCGCAAGGGTGAACACGGAGATCCGTGCACGTCAGGCGAAGGCGTAAGGAGTAAACCATGGAAAGAAATCTCAGAAAAGAAAGAGTCGGCATCGTTGTTTCCGACAAGATGGATAAGACGGTCGTCGTGGCGGTGGAAGAGAAGCGCAAGCACCCCGTCTACAAGAAGACCATCACGCGCACGCGCCGCTTCAAGGCGCACGACGAAGAGAACCTCTGCGTCGAGGGCGATACCGTTCGCATCGTTGAGACGAGGAAACTCTCCAAGGACAAGAACTGGAGGGTCGCCGAGATCGTCGAGAAGGCGAAGTAAGGCGGGAGGATAACGGAATATGATACAACCTCAAACAAGATTAAAGGTAGCGGACAATTCGGGCGCCAAGGAGATCATGTGCATCCGCGTTCTCGGCGGGTCGTTCAGAAGAACGGGCAACATCGGCGATGTCATCGTCGCCTCCGTCAAGACGGCCACCCCCGGCGGCGCCGTCAAGAAGGGCGAAGTCGTAAAGGCGGTCATCGTCAGGACCTCCAAGGGCATCCGCCGTCCCGACGGGACACATATCCGCTTTGACGACAACGCGGCGGTCATCATCGACGCCCAGAAGCAGCCGAGGGGCACCCGTATCTTCGGACCCATCGCGAGAGAGCTCAGAGATAAGGACTATATGCGCATTATCTCCCTTGCTCCCGAGGTTCTGTAAGGAGGACGGGATATGAACGTAAAACTCAATGACAATGTGCTCGTCATCACGGGCAAATACAAAGGAAAGCAGGGCAAGGTCCTCAAGTGCGATCCCAAGTCGGGCAGAGTCATCGTCGAGGGCGTGAACATGGTCTTTAAGCACGAAAAGGCGAGAAAGGCCAACGAGACGAGCAAGATCGTCAACGAGGAGTCCTATATCGACGCCTCCAACGTCATGGTCGTCTGCCCCGCATGCAACAAGCCCACGCGCGTGTACTTCTCCCTCATCGACGGGAAGAAGGTCCGCGTCCACGGCGGAAAGGACGGCTGCGGCAAGCCTCTCGACACGGCTGCATCGCAGAAGAAGGGCAAGAAAGCTGCGCCCGTTGCGGAGGAAGAAGCTCCCAAGAAGCGCACGAGAAAGCGCAGCCAAAAGGCCGCAGAAGAGAACAAGGACTGAGCGGGCGGAGGAATGAATCATGGCAAAGAAAGTTGAAAAGAAAGAAGCGGCGCCCGAAGTCAAGGTGCCCAGCAGGGTCAAGGTCTATTACGAGACCGAGGTCATTCCCGCACTCATCAAAAAGTTCGGCTACAAGTCCGTGATGGAGGTCCCGAAGATCGACAAGATCGTCGTGAATACGGGCCTCGGCGACATCAAGGACAACCAGAAGTCCATGCAGACGGTAGAGAAGGAACTCATGCAGATCACGGGGCAGAAGCCAATCTACCGCAAGGCAACGAAGTCCGTCGCGAACTTCAAGCTCCGCGAGGGCATGAATATCGGCCTCAAGGTCACCCTCCGCGGGCAGAGAATGTACGACTTCTACGATAAGCTCGTCTCCATCGCCCTTCCGCGCGTGCGCGACTTCCGCGGCGTGCCGGACAAGGCGTTCGACGGCAGAGGCAACTATTCCTTGGGTCTCAAGGAACAGCTCATCTTCCCCGAGATCTCCTACGATCAGGTAGAGAAGATCCGCGGCATGGATGTGTGCATCGTCACCACGGCAAAGACGGACGAAGAAGCGAGAGAGCTCTTGAGACTCCTCGGAATGCCTTTCAAGAAGTGAGGAAGAAGACATGGCAAAGAAATCAATGATCAGTAAACAACAAAGGGAGCCCAAGTTCTCGACCCGCGCCTACACGCGCTGCTCGATCTGCGGCAGGCCGCACGCGGTGCTCCGCAAGTATGGCGTTTGCCGTATTTGCTTCAGGAACCTTGCGTACAAGGGGCAGATCCCCGGCGTCAAGAAGTCGAGCTGGTAAGGAGGCGAAAGATGACAGATCCTATTGCAGATATGCTTACAAGAATCAGAAACGCGCTCATGGTGAAGAAGGAGACCGTCGAGATCCCCGCCTCCAACATGAAGAAAGCGATCGCCGAGATCCTCCTCAAGGAAGGGTATGTGAAGAACGTGCAGTACGTTGAGGACAAATTCAACGGCAAGATCGTGATCGAGCTCAAGTACACCGAGGCGAAACAGTCCGTCATCGGGGGGCTGCAGCGCGTCTCCAAGCCCGGCCTTCGCACCTACAGCGGCGCTCAGGAAATGCCCAAGGTACTCGGCGGCTACGGCATCGCGATCGTCTCCACGAACAAAGGCATCATGACAGATAAGCAGGCCAAGGCCGCAAACGTCGGCGGCGAAGTGCTCTGCTACGTGTGGTAAGGAGGGGAGAGATATGTCGAGAATCGGTAAAAAAGTCATTCCCGTCCCCGCAGGCGTCTCCGTGGACTTCACGGACGGCGTCGTCACCGTCAAGGGCCCCAAGGGCCAGCTTACCCGCGAGGTCAAGGGAAATATCGACATCAAGCACGAGGGCGCCGACATGCACGTCGTTGCGCTCGACGAAGAGAAGCAGACCAACGCGCTCCACGGGCTCTACCGTGCGCTCATCGCCGACATGGTGAAGGGCGTCTCGGAAGGGTTCACGACGTCGCTTGAGATCAAGGGCGTCGGCTGGAAAGCGGCAATGCAGGGCACGAAGCTCGTGCTCAACGTCGGCTTCTCCCATCCCATCGAGTTCAACCAGCCCGAAGGCATCACGCTTGCCTGCCCTTCCCAGACGGAAGTCACGGTGAGCGGCATCGATAAGATCAAGGTGGGGCAGGTCGCAGCCGACCTCCGCTCCATCAGAAAGCCCGAGCCCTACCACGGCTACGGCATCCGCTATAAGGGCGAGCATGTCGAACACAAGGAAGGCAAGACTTCCGGTAAGGGCAAGAAGTAAAGGAGCGTGAAACATGATCACTAAAATTGATAAGAACGCAGTAAGGCAGCGTCGTCACGCTCGCGTTCGTAAGAATTTATCAGGAACTCCCGAATGCCCCCGTCTCTCTGTCTACAGAAGCACAAAGAACATCTATGTGCAGTTCATAGACGACGTCAACGGCAAGACCCTTGCCTCCGCCTCCACGCTGGAGAAATCCATCCAGAGCGAGATCGCGGGCAAGACCAAGACGGAAGCGGCAAAGATCGTAGGAAAGATCGCAGGCGAACGCGCCAAGAGCGCGGGGATCACCGACGTCGTGTTCGACAGAGGCGGCTATCACTACACCGGGCGCGTACAGGCGCTCGCAGACGGCGCACGTGAAGCCGGGCTCAATTTCTGAGGGGAGGAGAAAGCAAAATGGCAAGAGAAAACAGACCTCAAAGAAGACAGGAACAGGACGACGGGCTCATCAAAAAGACCATTGCGATCAACCGCGTCAGCAAGACCGTCAAGGGCGGCAAGAACATGCGCTTTGCGGCGATCGTCGTCGTCGGCGACGGCAACGGCAAGGTAGGTTACGGGCAGGGAAAGAGCAAGGAAGTCCCCGAGGCGATCGAAAAGGCGACGCAGGCCGCCAAGAAGAACATGATCAATGTTCCCATCGTCGGGACGACCATTCCCCACGAGATCCTCGGCAAATTCGGCAAGGGCGCAGTTCTGATGCTCCCCGCCGCCGAAGGTACCGGCGTCATCGCGGGCGGTCCCGTCCGTGCGGTCATGGAGGCTGCGGGCATCAAGAATATCCGCACCAAGTCCCACGGCACGCAGAATCCCGGCAACTGCATCAAGGCCACCATCGCGGGCCTTGCATCCCTCAAGACGGCGGAAGAGATCGCGGCGCTCCGCGGCAAGACCGTCGAGGAAATTCTATAAGGAGGCGCTCGGCATGGCTAAGATCAAAGTTACGCTCGTGAGGAGCACCAACGATCAGATCAAATCCGTCAAGGCGACGGTTGCGGCGCTCGGACTCAAGAAGATCCGTTCGTTCAATATCCTTGAGGATACGCCCGCCAACATGGGTCAGGTCAAGAAAGTAGCGCACCTTGTAAAGGTAGAGAGCGTTTAAGGAGACAGCAATGAGAATCGATACATTATCTCCCGCAGAGGGAGCAAATACCCCCGCGAAGCGTCTCGGGCGCGGCATCGGATCCGGCCTCGGTAAGACGAGCGGCAAGGGCCACAAGGGCCAGTGGGCGCGTTCGGGCGGCGGCGTAAGGCCGGGCTTCGAGGGCGGCCGTATGCCCATTGCCCGCAGGATCCCCAAGCGCGGCTTCAACAACAAATGGAAGAAAGAGTACGTCGTCGTGAACCTTTCGAGGCTCAACGATCTTCCCGAAGGGACCGTCGTAGACTACGGTTATGTTCTTGAAAACGGCCTTGCGAAAGAGGTCAAGAACAACGTCGGGCTCAAAGTACTCGCGGGCGGGGAACTCTCCGTCAAACTCACCGTGCGTGCGTCAAAATTCTCCGCGGCCGCCAAAGAGGCCATCGAGAAAGCGGGCGGCACGGCGGAAGTCATCGAGTGAACTCTTCGCTTGATGCAGAAAGGAGTCAACTATGTTTGAAACGATAAAAAACGCCTTTCGCAATAAGGATATCAGAAAGAAGCTCTTACTGACCTTCCTTCTCCTTCTGGTGTTCCGTCTCGGGTGCTATATCCCCGTTCCGGGGCTGCTGCGTTCGAGTTTCGAGACTGCCATCACGGGGAACGACTTCCTCGCTCTCATGAGCGGTATCTCGGGCGGTGCGCTCGCAAACGGTACCCTCTTTGCGCTCGGCATCGGGCCGTACATCAACGCATCCATTATCGTCCAGCTCCTCACGGTGGGCATTCCCGCCCTCGAGAGATGGTCGAAACAGGGTGAAGAGGGCACGCGCAAGATCACAAACCTCACCCGCATCATCACGATCGTGCTCGCGGTCGTCCAGTCCGTCGGCATCATCGTCCTCTTCGGCAACAACCAGAACGCGATCCAGACGTGGCTGTTCTTCGAGGAAGGGATCGGCAAGACGGGCGCAATGTGGATCGCAGGGATCTTCATGGCCGTTGTCTATACGGCGGGCGCATGCCTCGTTATGTGGATCGGCGAACGCATCACCGACTTCGGCGTCGGCAACGGCATTTCGCTCATCATCTTCATCGGTATCCTTTCGACGGCAGGTATCGCGATCGTCGAGAAGTTCAAGGTCGTGTTCGGCATCGGCGCCACGCAGGACGTGAACCAGCTCTGGAATATCGCACTCTTCATCATTCTTGCGATCGTCATCTTCTTCGCAGTCACGTTTGTCGACCTCGCGGAGAGAAAGGTCCCGATCAACTATGCAAAACAAGTCCGCGGCAACAGGATGATGGCTGCGCAGTCCTCCTCGATCCCCATGAAGATCACGGGCGGCGGCGTCATGCCTCTCATCTTCTCGTTCGCGATCATCTCCTTCCCGTCCATGATCATGAGCCTCATCCCCGCCTGTGCGGATAACCTCGTCTGGTGGCAGACCTATTTCTCGGGCAGCTCCCCCTATTGGTACGGGCAGGTCATCTATGCGCTCGTTCTCGCAGTCCTCATCTTCATCTTCGCATTCTTCTATGCGCAGATCCAGTTCAATCCCGAGGACATTTCGAGGAGCATCCAGCAGAACGGCGGCTTCATTCAGGGCATCCGTCCCGGCAAGCCCACGGCACAGTATCTCGACAGGATCAACAAGCGTATCACGCTGTTCGGCGCGATTTTCCTCACCCTCATGGCGTTCATCCCTTCCGTGATGTTCTCTTGGGCAGGACAGGACCTCGTCAACGTGTTCTCCACAACAGGTATCCTGATCGTCGTCGAGGTCGCGCTCGAATTCCACAAGCAGCTCGAAGCGCAGATCTCCATGAAGCAGTACAAGGGATTCTTGAAGTAAGACTATTCGCACGGGCGCTCAGCATGAGCGTCGGGCGCAGGGAGACCCTGCCACGCGCAGTGATTTGGAACGGGGCCCCTCCTCAGTCACCTGCGGTGACAGCTCCCCCCGAGTGGGGAGCCATATGCCCCCTCCTTGGGGAGGGGGGTAGGGGGCGGGGATCCTTCCCCAAGCAAACATTTAAGGAGACAACATGAAACTCATATTACTTGGTGCACCCGGTGCGGGAAAGGGCACGCAGGCGACGAAGATCGCAGAACGGTACGGCATCGTTCATATCTCCACGGGGGACATCTTCCGCGAGAATATCAAGAACGGCACCGAGATCGGCCTTCTTGCCAAGTCGTATACCGACAGCGGAAAGCTCGTTCCCGATGAGGTGACCGTCGCCATCGTCAAGGACAGATTGTCGCGGGACGACTGCAAGAAGGGCTACCTTCTCGACGGCTTCCCCCGCAATCTCTATCAGGCCCAACAGCTCGATACCTTTGCGAAGATCGACGGCGTCGTCAACATCAATATCGACCATAAGCTCCTCATGGACCGTCTCTGCGGCAGAAGAGTCTGCAAGGAATGCGGCGAGAGCTATCACGTCTCCACTTTGAACGGGGCAACGACCTGCGCAAGGTGCGGCGGAGAGCTCTACCAGAGGAAGGACGACAACCCCGAAACGGTCGGCGCGCGGCTCGCCGTCTACAACGAACAGACGGCCCCCCTCATCGACTATTACGGCAAGAAGGGTCTCATCCTCAACTTCACGGGCAGTGAGGCTCCTGCCGAAGTCCTCTTCGGGGAAATCAAGGAAGTCCTCGACAAGCTCCAATGATAAGACCAAAGACGGAAAGTGAAATAGAGCTCATGCGCGAGCCCTGCCGCATCGTCAAGGAATGCCTCGCATACGTCGGCGAACACATCGGCGCGGGCATGACGACGAAGGAGGTGGACGACCTCGTATACCGCTTCATCAAGGCGGAGGGCGCGGAGCCGAGCTGCCTCGGCTACTGCGGCTATCCCGCAAGCGCGTGCGTCTCCGTCAACGAGGTCGTCGTGCACGGGATCCCCGACGGCAGAGTGCTCGAGGAGGGCGACATCGTCAGCGTGGACCTGTGTGCCTACAAGAACGGCTTCCACGGCGACGGCGCAAGGACCTTCCGCATCGGCAAGGTCAGCGCAGAGAACGACAAGCTCGTCCGCGTCACCGAGGAGTGCTTCTTCAAGGGTATCGAGGGTTTTAAGGCGGGCATGCCGCTCTACAATATCAGTTATCAGGTCCAACAGCACGCCGAGCGCAACGGGTTCTCCGTCATCCGCTCCTACACGGGTCACGGCATCGGGCATGAGATGCACGAGGATCCCTCCGTTCCCAATTTCGGGAGAAGGGGCACGGGGCCGCGGATAGAGGCGGGAACGGTCATCTGCGTGGAGCCGATGATCGCCGCAGGCGGCTGGAGAGTCAAGGTGCTCGACGACGGCTGGACGTCCGTCATGACGGACGGAAAATGCGCAGCGCATTACGAGAACACCCTCGTCGTACGCGAGGACGGCGTCGAGATTCTGACGCTTTAACGGAGGAATTATGTCGAAGGACGACGTTATCGAAGCGGAGGGCAGGGTCATCGAGGCGCTCCCCAACGCGACATTCAAAGTAAAACTTTCCAACGGGCACATCATCACGGCGTATATCTCCGGGAAGCTGAGAATGAACTATATCCGCATTATCGAGGGCGACGCAGTAAAGCTCGAAATGAGCCCCTACGATTTGACGAAAGGCCGCATTACTTGGAGAAGTAAGAACTGAGCAAGTCGCTCATTCTGAGCGATTACCGCGTCATTCCGAGCGGCTACGCGCTCATCCTGAGCGCAGCGAAGGATCCCATGAAACCGACGGACTCTCGTGCGTCTAACGGGATGCTTCACGTACGTTCAGCATGAGCGGGACGGCTCCCCCGGCGTGCGGGGCCCAACACAACCAAAACGAATAATATCCAGAGGTAACATATCATGAAAGTCAGACCTTCCGTAAAACCTATGTGCGACAAGTGCAAGGTCATCAAGAGAAACGGCAAAGTTATGGTCATCTGCTCCAAAAATAAGAGCCATAAACAGAGACAGGGCTAAAAATTGATTGACTTGTCCGAAAAATTCTGTTATAATAAAAAAAATGCGGTCCGAAAAACGCATACAACAGGCAACTTAGGCTGAATTTCCGCACGGCTCTGTGCGGAAAGTCGGCTTGCTTTGCGTCTTAAAACCGAATTTTGAAAACAAACGCACCCCGATAAGGCATTTTCCACTGCCGAAGCGGGGGAGGCGACGCCATATAAAACCAAAAAAATTTACACCTAAAAACATGGAGGTTACAGTCAATGGCACGTATTGCCGGTGTGGATCTGCCGAGAGAAAAGAGAATTGAAATCGGCCTCACCTACATTTACGGAATCGGTCTCACCACGTCCAAGAAGATCCTCGCGGAAACGGGCATCAACCCCGATACGAGAGTGAAGGACCTCGACGAAAACGACGTCTCGAAACTCAGAGAATATATCGACCACCACTACACCGTGGAGGGCGAACTCAGAGGACAGGTGAGCATGAACATCAAGCGTCTGATGGAGATCGGATGCTATCGCGGCGTCCGTCACAGAAAGGGCTTGCCCGTCCGCGGACAGAGCACAAAGCGCAACGCGAGGACCCGCAAGGGGCCGCGCCGCACCGTCGCGAACAAGAAGAAGTAAGGAGTGAAGACAAATGGCTGAAAAGAAAAAGACAGTTGTATCGCGCAAGCGGAAAGAACTGAAAAAGGTAGACAAAGGGCAAGTCCATATCCAGTCTACTTTCAATAACACCATCGTCACCTTTACGGACATGAACGGCAACGTCATCTCGTGGTGTAGCGCAGGCGCGCTGAAGTACCGCGGTTCGAGAAAGGGAACTCCCTTCGCCGCACAGATGGCAACGGAAACGGCTGCAAAGGCCGCCAAGGAACACGGGCTTCGCTCCGTCGAAGTCTACGTCAAGGGCCCCGGCGCAGGCAGGGAATCTGCGATCCGCGCGCTCGGCAACTGCGAGCTCGAAGTGACCCTCATTTCCGACGTTTCGCCCATCGCCCACAACGGCTGCCGCCCGCCCAAGCGCAGAAGAGTATAACAGGAGGAAACCGAAATGGCAGTATATAGAGACGCAAAATGCAAGCTCTGCAGACGCGAGGGCAATAAGCTCTTCTTAAAGGGCGAAAAATGCTACATGGAAAAGTGCCCCTTCAATAAGCGCCCCCTTCCTCCCGGACAGCACGGCGCAGGCAGGAAAAAGGTCTCCGAGTACGGGCTTCAGCTCCGCGAGAAGCAGAAGACCAAGCGCATCTACGGCGTACAGGAGAAGCAGTTCCGCAAGTATTACGAAGTTGCGGACCGCATGAAGGGCATCACGGGTGAAAACATGCTCTCCCTCCTCGAGAGGAGGCTCGACAACGTCATCTACCGCATGGGGATCGGCGTGTCGCGCACGCAGGCAAGGCAGCTCGTGAACCACGCAATGTTCACCGTCAACGGCAGAACGGTCACCGTTCCTTCCTTCAGCGTAAAGGCGGGGGATGTCATCGCCGTCAAGGAAACGAGAAAGAATAACAAATTCTTTGAGCAGATCAAAGGGATGAAGGTCGGGAACATGCCCAAGTGGCTGGAATTCGATCCTGAGAAGTTGGAAGGCAAAGTTTTGGCGCTTCCTACCCGCGAAGATGTCGATAGCCAGATCGCGGAACATATGATCGTCGAGTTCTACTCCAAGTAACCGTTAAGGAGGTAGCCCTGTGATAGAAATGGATATGCCCAAGATCGAGGTCACGGAAAACGAAGAAAAATCGTACGCGAAGATCGTCGTTGAACCGCTCGAAAAGGGTTTCGGTCTTACAATCGGCAACTGTTTGAGAAGGATCCTGCTCTCCGCTCTTCCGGGAGCCGCAGCGCAGGGGATCAGATTCATGGACGGGACGGTGAAACACGAGTTCTCCTCCATTCCCGGCGTCAAAGAGGACGTCACCGAGATCATTCTGAACCTCAAACTGCTCGCCATCAAGACAAAAGTGACCGATAAAGATTTCACCAAGACTTTGCGCCTTACCGTGGAGGGGCCCGCCGTGGTCACCGCTGCGGATATTTCGCAGGACGCTGAGATCGAGATCGTCAATTCCGACCAGTATATCTGCACGGTGGATGCAGGCGGAAAGCTCGATATGGAGATCACGTTCGGCCGCGGCAGAGGGTATCATCCCGCAAAGGATAATAAACAGCCCGTGCTCGACTATATCCCCATCGATTCCATCTACACGCCCGTGCAGAAGGTCAATTATCAGGTAGAGCCCGCCCGCGTCGGCCAGAATATCGATTACGACAGGCTCACCCTTGAAGTCTGGACGGACGGCACATTCTCAGGCAAAGAGATCGTGTCGCTCGCCGCAAAGATCATGCAGGATCACATCAACCTGTTCGTCAACCTCTCCGAAACCATCAAGGATATGGATATCCTCGTCAAGACGGACGACGACAAACAGCAGCAGATCCTCAGCATGAAGATCGAGGACATGGACTTCTCCGTCCGTTCCTACAATTGCTTGAAACGCGCAAACATTCACACCGTGGAAGACCTCATCCGCAAGACGGAAGACGAGATGCTCAAGGTTCGCAACCTCGGCAAGAAATCTCTCGATGAAGTCATGCAAAAACTTGAACAGTACGGTCTTTCGCTTGAAAAAAAGGAGGATTAAAAGATGCCCGGTAAACTTGGAAGACCTACAAAGGAGAGACTCGCGATTTTGCGGAATCAGGCGTCCCAGCTCCTTTGGTACGGTAAAATCGAAACGACGCAGGCAAGAGCCAAAGAGCTTCAGCCCTACGTCGAAAAGCTCATCACCAAGGCCGTCAACACCTACGACGACGTTGTCGAGGTCGAGAAGGTCGCAAAGGACAAGAAAGGCAAGGAGATCAGGATCAAGACGTATAAGGACGGTCCCAAGAAACTTGCCGCCCGCCGCGCAGTCATGGCCAAGACCTATGACCTGCCCGAGATCAAGGAGTTCGCAGAGAAGAAGAGCGACTTCAAGAAGCGCACGGCGGACCATCAGCACCCGTTGATGGAAAAACTTTTCGATGAACTTGCGCCCAAGTATGCTCAGCGGAAGGAAGAGCTCGGACAGGGCGGCGGTTATACGAGGATCTATCTCCTCGGAGCTCGCCGCGGCGACGGCGCCGAGACTGCCATCATCGAACTTGTCTGACATGGCAATAAAAAACACCCTTTTTCGGGGTGTTTTTTGTTTGCCCTTTTTCCGCCTCCTCGGCCCGAACGGAGTCCCCTTGCTTCCCCTTGTAGGGGAAGTACCCCGAAGGGGGGATAGGGTTCCAACCCCTCAGTCACTGCGTGATAGCTCCCCTGAGAGGGGAGCCAAGGGGACTGCGTGACAGCTCCCCTGAGAGGGGAGCCAAGGGGACTGCGTGACAGCTCCCCTGAGAGGGGAGCCCCATCCCCCCCCAAATCCGGTCAAATCAAAACTTGAAAAAAATTGACAAAAACGCGCAGAACCTCTTGACACGGGGGGGGGGTACTCGTGATATAATAAATATTGTATCGAACCCTACCCAACCATTTGTGTGGATAAGAGGGCCGCCGATACAAAAAACCGATAAGGAGAGAAAGATGAAAGGCAAAAAACGCATTTCGTTATTCGCAACGCTTGCCTGTGCGTTCGCCCTCGTGTTTTCGTTGGGCCTCATGAGCGCATGCGGCGATGCGGATAACAAGCAGGCCGCAGACGGAACTTGGTTCTACGGCACAACGGTCCCTGCCGACACGCTCGGCGCAGAGGGAGATTACTACCTCAACACCGAAACGCTCACGGCATACGCCAAGACGGCGGACGGCACATGGCAAAAGACCACGCTCTACTGCGGCAATGAAGTCCCCGCGAATGACGTCGGCGAAGAGGGAGCTCTCTTCCTCGAACTCGGTAAGGGCGTGCTCCATCAAAAGGGCGCAGACGGCTGGAAAGAAGTTCTGACGCTCAAGGGAGAGCCCGGCCGCGACGGCGTGATTTGGTTCTCGGGCCCCGAGGATCCCACAGCCGTGCGGGAGGACGCAAGGCTTGGCGACTTCTACCTCAACACGACCAGTTTCGAAGTTTGGCAGCTCGTTGAGGAGGAAAATACCCTCAAATGGGATCCCTGCGGCACCCTCAAGGGAGAACAGGGCCTGAACGCCTCGCAGTTCTTCAACGGCACAGGGGAACCCAACGAAACCAACCTCGCAGTGAAGGACGCAAAGGAGGGCGACCTCTATCTCGGGCAGTTCAGCGGCATCGACGGAGAGGGCGGCGGCTCCCGTCTCTATAGAAAGCAGAAGGACGGCAGTTGGCTCGTCCTCATGGACACCGTAAAGGATACGCAGATCGAGATCCACAACATGAAGGAACTCATAGCCTTTGCAGACGCGATCGAAACGCACGACGGCTATGCGGGGAAGGAAGTCCACCTCAAGACAGATATCGATTTCAAAGCAGAGAACGCGGGCGCAAAGGCCCGTGCGGCGCTTGCAGATGACAGCTGGACGCCCATTGGCACGAGCGAAGTTCCCTTCAGAGGCATTTTCGACGGCGAGGGCCATATCATCAAGAATTTCAAGACCGAAGTCTCGAAGGACGCGACGGAAGTTGGCTTCTTCGGCAATGTTGAGGGCGCAACCATTCAGAACCTCCACTTTGTCAACGTCACCGTGGACGCGACCGTGACTGAAAGCGGCTCCGAGAGCCAAATCGGCGCAGTCGTCGTCGGGCAGGTGCAGGGCGAAGTCACGGTGAAGAATGTCACCGTCACGGGCGCCACCGTACAGGCGGGGGAGAACGACAACGCCAACGTCGGCGGCCTCGTCGGCAAGCTCGAAAGCTCTACCTCTTCGGAAAAAGAGACAAAGCTCACCGTTGAGGGCAGCAAGTTCGAGGGCAAAGTTGAGAGCTCTGCCGAGACCCCCAAGAGCGTCGATAGCCTCGTTGCAGATCAGAGCAAAAAGGAAAACGTCACGATCACCGATTCCACCGTCAAGGACACCGAAACTGACACGACGACGGGCTGGACGGAGAGCGGAAACCGCTACGAGGAGAAGACAGAGGAGAGCGAGGGCGAAACGACAACGGAGCGCACCTATTTTGCGAGCTCCGCAGAGGATCTCGAGAGTCTTCTCTCCACTGCAGAGGAGAGCGCTCCCCTCAACGTTGCCCTCGACGGCGATTTGACTTTGGCGGGGACAACAGATGAGAGCTTTGCGCTCGATCTTGCGGGGAAGAACATGGTCCTTGACATTGCGGGGAACAATCTCACGCTCAATACTGAAGATAAAAATGCACAATTTACCGTTTCGGGCGGTTCCAAACTGACTGTGACCAATTCACAAGAAAGCGGCGCAGTGAACATGGGCAGAGTGGAAAATAAGCCCGTCATCTCCGTGAACGGTGAGGGTTCCGAGTTGAACTTCGAAAATGTAACGATTGAAGTTCAGAATACATATAAGTGCAATAAAGATGGATCTACCAGTAACATTGCTCCCGCAGTCGTTGCGGAAAACAAGGGTACGGTGAATATCGGCAGTGGTACCACCATTACCGCACATGGTCAAGGCAACGATATTTCCTATAAAGAACCGCAGATCGCCGCGGCAAAGGGAGTCGGTTCTACCATCATGGTCAATGGCGAGAATATTGAAATCAAATTGGAGAATGCCACGGGGCTGTATGCGCAAGAGGGCGGTAAAATTGATTTCAGGAACGGAACGATCAATATGACCGGTGGTAGCTGCAATGTTGCGCTCGGCATGGGGGAAGGCGAAGAAAGCGAGATTGTATTCTCAGGCGGCGTGATCAATATCACGGGAGAGCTTAAAGGACAACATGCCCAGCCAGGTTTGGATAACTTAGCTATTGCAATCGGATCATCGGCTTTTAGTGCCGAGAATAGTTTGGTTGTTGTTAACGGCGGCACCATTAACCTCAAAAATACGGGAGGCTCCGCTATTGCAGTTGGCGCAACTGGCGAATATGCAGTGAGAGCATTTGTGGGTGATGGCGTTGTTATTAACGTGCAGGCAACTGACAAGGGAAAGGCATATGCGCTCGCGAGTGATAGCGAGGGCAATGGGCTGGTAGGTGCCCTCTATGCCGATGCAATCATAAATATAGGAGATGCTACCAAGAATTTTACGTTGCCCGCTTCGGCAATCGGAGGAGGGTATTTTGGCAAAGGCGGTTGGCTCCAGTACAATACAAACATGTCGGAGGACACCCGAACTGGTTACCAATACACCAAAAAAGAAATGGACCTCATCTAATCGTCATTTCAAAACAACTAATACAAGGCTCCGCGCACGCGGGGCCTTGTTTGTATGTGTGGAACCCCTCAGTCACCTGCGGTGCCAGCTCCCCTAAGAGGGGAGCCAAGGGGATCCCGTGCCCCCGCGCGCTCATCCTGCTCTTCCTCTCGCCCGCCCCCGTGTCCCCGCGCTCCCCGCCGCTCATTCTGCCTTTCCTCTTGCCCGCCCCCTGTCCCCGCGCTCCCCGCCGCTCATTCTGCCTTTCCTCTTGCCCGCCCCCTGCGTAAGGGGGCGGGGTAGGGGTGGGGGTACGCCCTCATTGCTCCCGCCCCGACATTCTGATTACGTCACCCTGCCCCGCGCGCATTCTTGTTGTACTAAGCGCGGCACGAGCGCGTAGCGCGAAGTAGCGTAGTCGAAGGGTCACCGCATAATAAGGTGATGGTTCGACTGCGCTCACCATGACGTAATCAGAACGGCTGGGGTGCGGCGTCATGCTGAGAACGGGGAACGTGGGGCGGAAAAATTGGAACAAAAAGAAATGACAAAATGACAGAGGTATGGTAGAATAAAAAGAAAGGA
>CANRDK010000036.1 GCA_947629345.1 uncultured Clostridia bacterium | reverse complement strand
TCTTTTTGAATTCGCAAGGGGGCGTGGCGGCAGTGGAGGCGACCGTCTCCGCCGCTTACGGGTTCCTCTGCGGCGCGTATATGCCGCTTGCGAGCCTCACGGAGTGGCTGCAGAATGCCCTCATGTTCCTGCCGGGAACGTACGGCACGGGGCTTCTTCATCTCCACCTCATGGGCGGGGCGATCGACGCGATGGCGGAAAGCAATATCCCCTTTGCCGTCATCGAGGGCATGAAGCGGGGCTTTGACTGCACGCTCGAGTTCTTCGGCTCCGCCGTGCCCGTGTGGGTGTGCTATCTCGTGCTCGCGGGGGCGGGACTTCTCCTCCTTATGATCTGCCTCTGTATGAATTTCAGACGCGGACGAAAAGAGTAAACTTTTCACTTGACAAAAATTTCCATATATTGTATAGTTGAATGCAGGTTTGATTTCCATGAAAGTGAATGTCAAAAAATTGAGTGAAAGGGCAAAATTGCCTGCCTATACGTCCGAATTTGCGGCGGGGGCGGACCTCTACGCCCTCGAGGAGACGGAGATCCCCGCGGGGGAGACCCGCTTTCTGCACACGGGCATTGCCATTGAACTTCCCTTGGGGACGGTGGGGCTCATCTATGCGAGGAGCGGCCTTGCCTCCAAGCAGGACCTTGCGCCCGCCAACAAAGTGGGGGTCATCGACTGCGACTACCGCGGCGAAGTCATCGTTGCCATGCACAATCACGGCGGAAAGACGCGCACGGTGAATGCGGGAGACCGCATTGCCCAGCTCGTCATCGCGCCCTACTACACGGCAGAATTTGCGGAAACGGAGGAGCTGTCCTCCACCATTCGTGGCGTCGGCGGCTTCGGCTCGACGGGAAAGTGAGCGGCGCAGCCGCTCATCCTGTGTGTTCTCTTGCCTGCCCCCTGCGTAAGGGAGGTAGGGGTGGGGGTACGCCTTGAACGAAGTCCGCACGGGAGCTCTTTCCTCATTCCGAGCCCCGAAAGGGGCGAGAGAATCTCGCTTAAGAACGGAAGTCCGTAAGTTTACGAGATCCGCTCGCTACGCTCGGGATGAGGGAGCCGCCCTTGCTTCCCCTTGTAGGGGAAGTACCCGCGCAGCGGGGGATAGGGTTCAAAAACCCCTCAGTCACTGCGTGACAGCTCCCCTGAGAGGGGCGCCGAGGGGCGAAATTCACAGGAGATTTTTCTATGCGCATGCGAAAAAAGAGACATTTGGAGCCGAGGATGGAAGCGTGCAGCGACATCCTTCTCGCCCGCGGCAAGCCCTGCAAAAATCTCAAGGAGGCGGCCGAAAATTATCGGTTTTTGCTCGACTATCGCGCGGTTTTCGGCAATGACAACCCCGTGGAGCTCGAGATCGGTTGCGGCAACGGCGGATTCCTCCTCGAAAAGGCAAGGCGGGAGCCGAATACCAACTTTCTCGCCGTGGAGCTGTGCACCAACGTCATCCTCACCGCCATGGAGCGCACCAAGGCGGCGGGGCTCGGCAATGTCCGTTTTTTGAATATCCCCGCGGAGATCTTGGAGTGCTACATTCCGCCCCGCAGCGTCGGCGTCATCTACCTCAATTTCTCGACGCCGCTGCCAGAAAAGAGCCGCGAAAAACAGCGTCTCACATCCATGCGATTTTTAAAAATTTACGACTTATTGCTCAAAAACGGCGGTCGTATCGAACAAAAGACGGACAGCCGCGAGTTCTTTGAGTACTCCCTCGCAAGATACGAGGAAGCGGGGTTTTCGCTCACGGAGATCACGCACGATCTCCACAACAGCCCGTATGCGGAGGAGAACATCGTCACCGAGTACGAGGCCAACTTTTCGGCCAAGGGACTGCCCATTTACAGGGCAGTGGCGGTGAAAGGGGCGGACATAATTCAAAAATCAAAATGAAAAATTGCGGCGGAGCATATTCTATTGGAATGTTGCCGCCGAAAGAGAGAAATTCTAAAAAACAAGCGGAGGTACGACATGTGGTATGAAATCTTGTACCGTGTACTGAGTATCATCAATTACATCGTTCTCATCGTCATCGCGATCCCCGTTCTGTTGCAGCTCTTCTACGTCTGCGCTTCCTTTGTGAAGAAAAAGACCTTCCCCAAGAGCGAAGTTAAGGGCAGGATCGCCTATCTCATCCCCGCCCACAACGAGGCGGACGTCATCTACAACACGGTGAAGGGCGTCATTGAGGGGCAAAAATATCCGCGGGAGAAGTTCGACGTCTTTGTCGTCGCCCACAACTGCACCGATGACACCGCCCGCCTTGCGCGGGAAGCGGGGGCCATCGTTTTAGAACTCAACGACCCCGACCCCGCCCACCGCATGGCGCTCTATCCCTTGAAGCACGGGATCGAGCACATCATGAACCTCACCGAGGATCCCTATGACATCGTCATCCACCTCGATGCGGACAACCTCATCAATCCCGAATTCTCGTCGCTCATGAACGATGCCTATCAATCGGGCGTGGACTTTGCCCGCCCCTACGAGGGCGCCATCAACGCGACGCAGAACTTCTACACCAAGGCCTGTACGCTCTTCTATAGCTTTGATTCCCGCTACGGGAGCAGGGTGCGGGAGCGCCTCGGCATCGCCGCCCACGTCAACGGAAGCGGCGCCATGATGTCCGTTCGGATGCTCAAAGAGTGCGGCGGGTACGACTGCGAGAGCATCTCCGACGATGCGGAATTCAACTTCAACCGTATGCTCGACGGCTACAAGGGGCACTTTGTGGAGGATGCCGTCGTCTACGAGGATATGCCTTCTTCCTTCAAGGATACGCTGAATCGCAACAAGCGCATCGGCAGTGGGGGGATGAAGCTCTTAAAGACCCGCCTCATGACCATGGTCGGCAAGTTCTTCACAACGGGAAGATTCTCCTATATCGAGATGTTTTTGACGTATATCTTTAACTTTTTGACGATCTTGCTCGCCGTGTGGGTGCCCGCATATTACATCTATCACTTCACCTTCCTCGGCTTTGCGGCCTATGGAGGCATGACGCTCACGATGCAGCCCGTTTCCTATTACTACCATTCTCTCTGGAACACTGTCATCATCGGCGGCGCGATCATCGTGGGGCTGTTCCTCTTCTTCGGATACCTGCAAGCGCTCTTCTTGGTGCTGTCCGACTACCAAAAGCTCGGCGCAAAGCGGCGGCGGGAACTCATGTCGGCCGTGTTCCTCTTCCCCCTGTTCTTGCTCCTCTATGCCGCCACGCTCGCGATCGGCGCAATGAGCAAACCGAGTTGGGGCAAAGTCAACCGCAATGCAAAAAAATGATACATATGTCGCGATTTTGATAGATCACAAGCATCAAAGGAGGCAAAAATGGACGAAGATATCGCGCTCTCCATTGAACATTTGAGCAAGTCGTACGGCGATTTGAAGGCGGTCGATGACATCTCCTTTACCGTCACAAGGGGATCGCTGTTCGCCTTCCTCGGCATCAACGGCGCGGGGAAGAGCACGACGATCAACATCATCTGCAACATTCTCCCCAAGGATGCGGGGATCATCACCGTGGGCGGGCTCGACCTCGACAAGTCCGCGAGCGCCATCAAGAAGGACATCGGCATCGTGTTCCAGACGAGCGTGCTCGACAAGGAGCTCACGGTCAAGGAAAATCTCGAGATCCGCACGGCGTTCTATTCCCTCTCCAAGGAGGAGAAGCGGCGGAATCTCGACGAGATCATCCGCCTTTTGGAACTTTCGCCCATTCTGAATAAGCCCATCAAGAACCTCTCGGGCGGGCAGATGCGGCGGGTGGACATCGCCCGTGCCATGGTGCATCGGCCGCGGCTGCTCATCCTCGACGAACCGACGACGGGCCTCGACCCCAAGACGAGGCTTGCCGTGTGGTCGCTCATCGACAGCATCCGCTCCGAGACGGGCATGACGGTCTTTCTCACCACCCATTATCTCGAAGAGGCCGACAAGGCGCAGGATGTCGTCATCATGGACAAGGGGCACATCATCGCCCACGGCACACCCAATGAGCTCAAAAATCTCTATTCGAGCGACAGGATCATCTGCCACAGGGCGCAGGATGCGGCCTTTGAGGCGGCGCTTGAAGCGGCCAAGAGAAGCTACTCCTACGACGCCGAGAGGGGGCGCTACCGCATCGACACGCACGGCGGGGAGGATGCCAAGGAAGTTTTGCAAAAATTCGGCACTTATATCACCGATTTTGAGCATTTGAAGGGCGACATGGACGACGTCTTTCTCAATGTGACGGGCAAAAATATGACGCTTGCGGGGGGAGAAAATGGCTGAGCAAAAGACAAGAACTGCGGATATCTTCTTCCAACTCACGCGGCGGCACCTCTTGGTGTTTTTCAAGAACAAGGTGCGCGTCTTGTACACGCTCCTCGTGCCCGTCATCATCTTTGTCGTGTATATCTTCTTTTTGCGGGGGATGGAGCTCGACATGGTCGAGAGGAACCTTCCCGCGGGGCTCACGCTGACGGTGGAACTTCACAATTATATCGCGGCCGTCATCGATTCGTGGATGCTCTCGGGCATCACGGCCATCTCCGTCATCACCGTTTCGCTCCAGACCAACAACGTCTTTGTGCAGGACAAGGAGAACGGCGTCAACCGCGACTTCGCCTCTTCGCCCATTCACAGAAATATCCTCATCGGCAGTTATTTCCTCTTCAACTTCACCGTCACGATGATCATCTGCCTCATTTTTTTGATCGTCTGCGCCCTCTATCTCGTCTGCATGGGGGAGTTTATGCTCACCTTTGCCAACGTGATGACCATCATCGCCGTGCTCCTCTATACGACGGTCGCGGCAACGCTCATGACGGTGTTTGTGGCTTCCTTCGTCAAAAAAGAGGCCACCATGGCGAGCATCGTGGCGATCTTCTCGACGGCGATCGGCTTCCTCATCGGCGCCTACATGCCGTTCGGACTGCTTCCCGCAAAGATGCAGTGGGTGGAGAACGTCTGCATGTTCATCCCCGGGACGCACGGGTGCGCACTGCTGAGGTACGCTTTTATGGAGACGCCCATCAAGGAACTCGGCAGCTATGTTTCCTCGCTCGGCATCGAGGGCGTGGAGACGCTCGTCGCCGACGTGGCGGGGCAGTTCGGGTATGAATTGAACTTTTTCGGCGTGACGGTCTCGCCCCAATGGCAGGCGCTTGCCAACGCCGTGTTCATCGTCATCTTCCTCGCGCTCAATATCGGCGTCGGCAAGAAGGTTTCCGAGGTGCTCGGCCTCGGCAAGAAAAAGAAGAAAAAACATCAATGATATGTAACGAAAACCCCCGCTCGCGAGCGGGGGTTTTAAAATTGAGCACGGGAGCCGTTTGACGCGGTGGGGTGCGCTCATTCAGAGCGTAGCGATGAATCCCGCTAAACGCACGGAAGTAATTAAAAATTTAAAATTAAAAATTGTGGTGGGGGAGTAATTGAGAATGGCGGGACGAGATGACGCACGGACCGCTCATTCAGAGCGCAGCGATGAATCCCGTTAAACCCACGGATCTCCCGTGCGTTTTATGGGATCCTTCGCTACGCTCAGGATGAGCGCGGGGGCAAGGGCTCCCGTCCTCGGCTCGTGGCGTCCTCATCCCGAGCGTAGCGAGGGGATCTCGTAAACTTACGGACTTCCGTTCTTAGAGCGAGATTCTCTCGCCCCTTACGGGGCTCGGAATGAGGGCACAGGCTCCCGTGCGTTTTATGGGATCCTTCGCTACGCTACTTCGCGCTACGCGCTCGTGCCGCGCTTAGATATGAATAGAATGCGCGCGGGGCAGGATGAGCGACGCGGGAATCTTGCGCGACTCAATTCTTCGAAATCTTTTAAAACAATTCCTTTATCATCTGCGTGACGTAGGTGACGGGGACGAGGTCGATCTTGTCCTTGAATTTCTCACATATCTTCATGTTTTTTGAGGGAAGGACCACGCGTTTGAAGCCCATCTTGAGGCATTCGTTGACGCGCTTGTCCGCAAAATTGACGCCGCGGACCTCGCCCGTGAGCCCCACTTCCCCAAACACCGCCGTGTATTTGTCGATGGGAATGCCCTTCTCCGCCGAAGCCAGCGCAGCGCAGATGGCAAGCTCGGAGCTCGGCTCATTCAAGCGGATACCTCCCATCGCGTTGAGGTAGACGTCTTGGTTGCCGAGGGGAATGCCGCACCGCTTTTCGAGCACGGCAATGAGCACGATGAGGCGGTTTAAGTCCACGCCGAGGCTCATTCTGCGCGGGAGCCCATACTGCGTCTTGGCCATGAGGGTCTGAATCTCCACCATCATACAGCGGTTGCCCGTCTCACTCGGCGTGACGGCTGCGCCCGCCGCCGTTCCCCTGCTGTCCGAGAGAAAGAGGGAGGAGTAATCGGTGACGCCGAAGATGCCCTCGCCCGTCATCTCGAATACGCCCACTTCCTGCACCGAGCCGAATCTGTTTTTGACGGCGCGGAGGATCTTGAAATTTTCAAACCGTTCCCCCTCGAAATAGAGCACGGTGTCCATGATATGCTCGAGCACTTTCGGCCCCGCAAGCGTGCCCTCCTTCGTGACGTGGCCGATGATGAAGAAGGTGATCCCCCTCGACTTTGCGATGCGCATGAGCTTGCTTGCACATTCCCGCACCTGCCCGACACTCCCCGCGGAGGAGCTCAAACTCTCCGTATAGACTGCCTGAATGGAGTCGATGATGACGTAATCGGCATCCAAAAAGCTCTCCTCGGCGTTCTCGATGCAGGTTTCGTTGAGAAGGAGCAGGTTGTCTGAATCGAGGTGGAGCCTCTCACAGCGGAGCTTGACCTGACTGCAGCTCTCCTCGGCGGAGAGATAGAGCACCTTTTGTGCCTTGGCAAGGTGGGCCGCAACCTGCGTGAGAAGGGTGGACTTGCCGACGCCGGGGTCGCCGCCCACGAGGACGAGGGAGCCCTTGACGATGCCGCCGCCGAGGACGACGTCGAGTTCGGGAATGCCGCTCGAGGTGCGTGCGTAGTGCTCCCGTTCGACCTTGGAGAGGGGAACGGGACGGGAGGAGAGGGGGCGGGGGGATTTGTTCTTCACGGGAAGAACGGGCGTTACGGTCTCCTCGACCATGGTGTTGAAGGTGCCGCAGTCGGGGCATTTTCCGAGCCACTTCGGGCTCGTGTACCCGCATTGACTGCATACAAACTGTGTGGTTGATTTCATAATAACTCCGATGGAAATTGAGATGGCGGATTGAGAACGTCCCCGCCCCCCCCTACCCCCCTCCCCAAGGAGGGGGCTCAAGGCTCCCCCCGAGGGGGGAGCTGTCACGCAGTGACTGAGGAGGGGCATTCCAAATCGTGTCTCTACCACAATTTTTAATTTTAATTTTAAATTTTTAATTCAACGTTCCCCATTACTCCCCATACTTCTTCCGCATGTTTCTTCTGTGCTCCTCGGCGGAGATACTGTTCGCCATGCAGTCCTGAAGACGGGTGAGAGCGGCGGAGAGTTCTCCCTCGCTCAAGACGTTCGGCTGCTTCTGAATGAACCTGCGCAGTCCCAGCGGGTCAAAGGTGATATCGCTCACAATGTGCTGCGTATTTCCCTCCGCAAACACGACGAGGGGGAACACGGCCTTACATTTTGTGACATAACTCACCTTTTTTGCGTGGGCAATGCTCTGCTTGACGGGGGAGTAGAACTCATGCCGTATGGAGCCGTTGCCGAGGTACTGTGTCCACTGTTCTGCCTCGTCGTCGCCGTAGATGTCCCCCGAGCGGTTCTTGGTCTCCACAACAAAGATGCCGCGGCGGGAGAGGAGAACGTGGTCGATCTCTACGCTCAGCGTGGAGCGTGGGTCGCTCAGGACGACGTTGTTGAGAAGGGTGTCTCCCTTCTGCATGCACTTTTTGAGGACGACGGCGATATAATTTTCGCCATAGCGGCCCTTCCGCTCGCCGAGCTCCTCCTGCGTCGGGACATTGATCTTCCTGATTGCTCTGAGAAAGAGCCATATGATGAGGCCGATCGGGAGGGCCACCGCAAGCACAATGAGAATGATATAGATAGGTTCCATAGGCATGATGAATTCCCCGCCCCCTACCCCCTCCCCAAGGAGGGGGCTCAAGGCTCCCCCCTCGGGGAGGGGCAGACGCTCATCCTGAGCCGTAGGCGAAGGATCTCATAGACCTACGGACTCCGTTTGAGGGGATTCTTCGGCTGGCGCCTCAGAATGAGCGGTAAATCAAATGTGACCAAGTAAAACCATGGTGTAGGCGGTGATGCCGCGGCCCTCGCCGATATAGCCGAGCTTTTCGTTCGTGCCCGCCGCAATGGCGACATTTTCGCAGCCGAGGGCCCGCCTGAGGTTTTCCCTCATCCCCTCGATATAGGGGGAAAGGCGGGGCAGTTCACAGAGGATCGAGATGGAGACGTTCTGCACGGCGAACCCACGATTTCGCAACATAACCATCACTTTTTCGAGCAAGACCATGCTGGAAATGCCCTCGTACTGCGGGTCGGTATCGGGGAAGTGGAAGCCGATGTCCCGTTCGCCGATGGCGGAGAGCAGGGCGTCCATGAGGGCATGGACGGGCACGTCGCCGTCGCTGTGGGCCTCGAGCGCACGGTTGGAGGGAATGACGACGCCGCAGAGGGTAATATAGTTCAGATTGAGCCGTGCAATGCCGCGGTCGATCTCCTCCTGATGGGCAAACGCATGGGTGTCCACGCCGAAACCGACGCGCTCGGAAATCGCAAAATCTTGCACATATGTGAGCTTTTTATTGCATTTATCCCCCAAAAAGAGATGGGGCGGGGCAATGTATGTTCCGTAGATCCCGCTGTCGTCGGTGAAAGCGGCAAGGGTGCCGTCCGCCTCTGCCCGTTCGTAGGCGCGGAGAAGTTCCTCGCGGCGGAAGCCCTGCGGGGTCTGCACGGTGAAGAGCTTGTCCCGCGGGACATGGCTGGAAATCTTCCCGTCCTCCGCTAAAACGGCGGTGTCCGTGGTGGGGAGAGAACATACGCCGCTGCCGAATTTTTCAACACTTATGATGCAGTTTTCGATGATCTCGCGGGTGACAAAGGGACGGGCGGCATCGTGCACGAGGACGGCTTCACCCGTCGCCATTTTGAGGGCATGCAGAACGCTCTCCGTCCGCGTTTCGCCGCCGATGACTGTATGTGCATTCTCATATTGGGAGAGAAGGGGGAGGATCTTTTCCTCGTCCTCTCTGCGGCATGCAACGAGAATTTCGCCCACATATGGTGCGAAAACGGAGAGGGAGTGGCAGAGAACGGGCAGGCCGTTCAGTTCATGGAGAATTTTGTTTTCGGGCAGTCCCGCCCGATTGCCGCTTCCCGCGGCACAGAGAATGAGAGAAAGCATAGTAAATTTAAAATTGAGCGAGCAGCGCTCATGCTGAGCGCAGCGAAGCATCCCGTTGAACCAATGGAAGCACATTTAGAATGACACCCCCCCAGTCACGGCAAGGGCAGCCGTGACAGCTCCCCCTCGAGGGGGAGCCGAGAGACAGGGGCTCATGCTGAGCAACGCGAAGCATCCCGTTGAACGCACGGGAGCCTGTGTGGGCGGCGTCATGCTGAGAACGGGAGCACAACGCAGTCTACGGAAGCTGTACCGAAGCATCTCGCCGCATAGAAAACGTCCCCCGCGAGATTCTTTGGGTCAACTCCCGTCCTTTCGTCCTGCTCCGTTTCTCAGAATGACGCGGGGCTGCTCCGTTGGTCTACGAGATCCGCTCGCTTCGCTCGGGATGAGGGACAGGGGGCTCAGAGGACTTCGTACAGTGAGGCGGCTTCGTCCTTTTTGACGGTCTCCTTGAGGGCGAGCACGCGGAAACGGAGCACGCCCGTTGAGAACGCGAGCTCCACTACGTCGCCGACCTTCACGCGGTAGGCGGGCTTGACTTCCTTGCCGTTGACGCTGATCTTTCCCGCGCTTGCGGCTTCCTGCGCCACGGTCCTGCGCTTTAAAATGCGCGATACTTTTAAGAATTTATCGATTCGCATGGTTTTCTGAAATTAAAAATTTAAAATTAAAAATGAAAAATTGAGCGCGCAGCGCTCATGCTGAGCGCAGCGAAGCATCCCGTTGAACCCTGCTCCGTTGGTTTCATGGGATCCTTCGCTACGCTCAGGATGAGCGGGCGGGACAGGATGAGCGGGCGGGGCGGGATGAGGGGACGGGAAAGGGTGATTGCTCTGGCCCCTTTCCCCTCCAAGGGGTCGGAAATGCTGCAAAAAGGGACTTTTTTTGTCGATTTTGTGAAAAAGTTTTTTTCTTCGGCAAAAAGCAGTTGACATCTTTCGCTTTGAAGTCTATAATAACATACTGTATCATTATGTTCAAAATGCGTTTCTCTGCGCTCTTCGCAATTTGCGGCACGGGGAATGCGCCCTGCCTTTCCTCATATTATAGCGCGAAAACTTCCGCTTGTAAAGGGGAATGGCAAAAAATTCGGACATTTCGATTTTTATCGATGAAAAGATATACTCGGTAGATCGCCAAATGATAACAACAGTTATAAGGAGTTATTTGACGGATGAACTTACCAATCTACAAGTATGGCAAGGTCGAAAGACGGAAATTCGGCAAGATCAACGAAGTGATCGACATTCCCAACCTCGTCGATATCCAGAAGGAGAGCTACGACAGCTTCATCAACGAGGGCATTTCGGAGATCTTTGAGGATTACTCGCCCATTACCGACTTTTCCGACCACTTCGAGCTGTATTTCCTCTCCCATGAATTCGGCAAGGCGTCGAAGTACGACGAGAAGGAATGCCGCAACCGCGACGCGACGTATGCCCTTCCCCTCCGCGTGAAGGTCCGCCTCGTCAACAAGGTGAAGGGGAATATCCTCGATCAGGACGTCTTTATGGGCGATTTCCCGCTCATGACAGAGAACGGGTCCTTCATCATCAACGGTGCGGAGCGTGTCATCGTCTCCCAGCTCGTCCGCTCGCCCGGCGTCAACAACGACGTTGAAACGGACAAGACGGGCAAAAAGATCTACGATACCACGGTGATCCCCAACCGCGGCGCATGGCTCGAATTCAAGCAGGATCCCTCGGGCGTTTTGTGGGTGAGCGTGGACAGGCGCAGGAAGCTGACCGCAACGGTGCTCCTCCGCGCCCTCGGTTTCGGCTCCAACCGTGCCCTTGAGGAACTCTTCGAGGGGGACAAGATGATCGCCGCCACCATCGCGAGGGACGAAAAGGAGAACCCGCCCATCCGTTCGGAGTACGACGGCCTCGTCTCCCTCTACAGGCGTCTGCGCCCCGGCGAAGTTCCCACGGAGGAATCCATCCGCCAGCACCTCAACATGCTCTTCTTCGACCCGAGAAGATACGACGTGGTGAAGGTGGGCAGATACAAGTTCAATAAGAAGCTCAACCTCGCGTACCGTCTGCCCGGCTGCCGCGTCGCAGACGACATCATCGACCCCGAGACGGGCGAAGTGCTCGCGACCAAGGGCCAGACCGTATCCGAGGAACAGGCCCGTGCCATTCAGAATGCGGGCATCAACGAGATCTTTGTCCTCGTCAACGACCCCGCAGACGGCGAGATCCGCCACAAGATCATTGCAAACAACACGGTCGATTTCAGCGCCCTGTCCGACAAGGACCCCAAGGCGTTTGGGCTGTTAAAAACTGTCTATTATCCCAACTTCAAGTTCTCCAAACAGCTCGCCGAGGCCTGCGAAACTTCTTCCGTGGAGGAAGTTGCCGAAATGTTCAAGGACGAGATCAACAAGGTGTACTTCACCCGCGAGACCGATCCCGAGGCAGACGAGAAGCAGGAGGAGAAGAAGAACCGCGAGAAGCGGAGAGAGAACCGCATCAAGTTCGTCACGGCCTGCAAACTCTTCCACGAGATCCTTGCCCGCACCCCCTATGTGCAGGATCCCTTGGCTCCCGTGGACCTCGAGAAGCAGAACCTCATCGGCGGGCTTCTCACCCCCGAAGAGAGGAAGACGGTAAAGCCGCTCTGCGAAAAGCTCAACCACAAGTGCATCACGGTAGACGACATCGTCGCCGCCGTCTCCACCAACCTCGACCTCTGCTACGGCATCGGCACGATCGACGAGATCGACCACCTCGGCAACCGCCGCGTGCGCTCGGTGGGTGAACTGTTGCAGAACCAGCTCCGCATCGGTATGTCGAGATTGGAGCGCCTCATCAAGGAGCGCATGGCCACGGCCGACCCGCAGGAGGTCACTCCCTCGTCGCTCATCAACGTGCGTCCCATTTCGGCGGTCATCCGCGAATTCTTCGGTTCCTCGCAGCTGTCGCAGTTCATGGACCAGACCAACCCCATTGCCGAGCTCACCCACAAGCGCAAGCTCTCCGCGCTCGGTCCCGGGGGCTTGAACCGCGACAGGGCGACCTTCGAAGTCCGCGACGTTCACCACTCCCACTACGGGCGCATGTGCCCGATCGAGACCCCCGAAGGCCAGAACATCGGCCTCATCTCCTCGCTCGCGACCTTCAGTAAGGTCAACGAGTTCGGCTTCATCATGTCCCCCTATAGAAAGTGCTACAAGGTGGAAGTCGAGGATGAGGAGGGGAACAAGCTCTCCATCGTCCATGTCTCCGACAGGCCCGAGGACGTTCACTTCCTGACGGCCGACGAGGAGGACAGATACGTCGTCGCACAGGCGAACGAGCCCCTTGAGACGGCGGAATATTACGTCTATGAGGATGGCGAGCGGGTCAAAAAGACCTTCAACGTGTTTGTCCACGGCCGTGTCGGCTGCCGCCACAAGGAACTCATCACCGAGATGCCGAGCGACGCCATCGACTACATGGACGTTTCCCCGAAGCAGCTCGTCTCCGTCGCTACCGCCCTCATTCCCTTCCTCGAGAACGACGATACCAACCGCGCCCTCATGGGCTCGAACATGCAGCGGCAGGCGGTGCCTCTCCTCACCACGGAGAGCTCCATCGTCGCAACGGGCATCGAGGCCGCGATCGCGCGCGATTCTGGCGTCATCGTGCGGGCAAAGGAAGCGGGAACTGCCGTTGCCGTCGCCTCCGACAGGATCGTCATCCGCGAGGACAGCGGCTTTGAAACGGAATATAAGTTAAAGAAATTCGAGCGTTCCAACCAAGGGACCTGCCTCAACCAGCGGCCCATCATCTCCACGGGAGACAGGGTCGCCAAGGGCGAGATCATTGCAGACGGTCCCTCCACGAAGAACGGCGAACTTGCCCTCGGCAAGAACATCCTCGTCGGCTTCATGGAATGGGAGGGCTACAACTACGAGGACGCCATCCTCATCTCCGAAAAGCTCGTGCAGGACGACGTGTTCACCTCCATCCATATCGAAGAATATGAGACGGAGGCCCGCGACACCAAGCTCGGCGAGGAGGAGATCACGAGGGATATCCCCAACGTCGGCGACGACGCGCTCAAGGACCTCGACGAGGACGGCATCGTCCGTATCGGCGCAGAGGTGACGAGCGGAGACATTCTTGTTGGCAAGGTCACCCCCAAGGGCGAGACCGAACTCACCCCCGAGGAGAGACTGCTCCGCGCGATCTTCGGCGAGAAGTCGAGAGAGGTGAGGGATACCTCCCTCCGCGTTCCCCACGGAGAGGGCGGCATCGTCGTGGACGTCAGAGTGTTCACCCGCGAGAACAAGGACGAACTCTCCCCCGGCGTCAACAAGCTCGTGCGCGTCTATATCGCACAGAAGCGTAAAATTCAGGTCGGCGACAAGATGGCGGGCCGCCACGGCAACAAGGGCGTCATCTCCCGCGTGCTTCCGCAGGCGGATATGCCCTTCCTTCCCGACGGCACCCCGCTCCAGATCCTTCTGAACCCCTTGGGCGTCCCTTCCCGTATGAATATCGGGCAGGTGTTGGAAGTCCACCTCGGTTACGTCTGCCGCCAGCTCGGCTGGAAGATCGCGACCCCTGTCTTCGACGGGGCGACCGAGAAGGACATCGAACAGCTCTTCAGGGAGAACAATCTCTACAATCCCGAGGGGAAAGTGGACGGCAAGTTCCAAGTGTACGACGGCAGGACGGGCGAACCCTTTGAGAACAGGGTCACGATCGGTATCATGTACATGATCAAGCTCATCCACCTCGTGGACGACAAGATCCATGCCCGTTCCATCGGCCCCTACAGCATGGTCACCCAGCAGCCGCTGGGCGGCAAGGCACAGTTCGGCGGCCAGCGCTTCGGCGAAATGGAAGTCTGGGCGCTCGAGGCCTACGGCGCTGCGCACATTTTGCAGGAGATCCTCACCGTCAAGTCGGACGATATCGTCGGCCGTGTCAAGACGTATGAGAGCATCGTCAAGGGCAACAACATCTCCGAACCCGGCATTCCCGAGGCGTTCAAAGTCCTGTTGAAGGAGTTGCAGTCGCTGGCGCTCGACGTCAAGGTCCTCACGGAGACGGGCGAAGAGCTCATCATCCGCGAATTCGAGGACGAGGAACCGAACGAGCCGCAGAGGAGCGCACCGCAGGAGGATGCCGAAGAGCTCGACTTCAGCCTTCCCGACGAGGACGAAGAGGACGACGGCGTCGGCTCCATCTTCGACGAAGCGGGCGAGGACGAGGACTTTGTCTCGAAGGAGATCTTCAGAGACGGAGAAGAGGACGAAGAGGACGACATGGACGACATCGACGAATCGGGATTCTCCGATCTCTTCGGCGACGACGATGACGAAGAATAAGAGGGAGGCAGTGATCATATGTACGAATTAAACGATTTCAACAGCATTCAAATCAGTATCGCGTCCCCCGAAAAAATCAGGGAATGGTCTTACGGCGAAGTCACAAAGCCCGAGACGATCAACTACCGCACCCAAAAGCCCGAGAAGGACGGCCTCTTCTGCGAGAAGATCTTCGGACCGACAAAGGATTGGGAATGCCACTGCGGTAAATATAAGCGTATCCGCTACAAGGGTATCATCTGTGAGAAGTGCGGCGTCGAGGTCACCCGCGCCAAGGTGAGAAGGGAGAGAATGGGGCACATCGAACTTGCCGCTCCCGTCTCCCATATCTGGTATTTCCGCGGGATCCCCTCCAAGATCGGGCTGTTGCTCGACATGGGCCCCAAGGCTCTCGAGCACGTCATCTACTTTGCGGAATACGTCGTGCTCGACCCCGGCACCACGGGGTTTGAATACAAGCAGGTCATCACCGAGAAACAGCTCCGCGAGACGGAGGAAACCCTCGGCGACAGCTCCAAGACGGGTCTCAAAGTCGGCATCGGCGCAGAGGCCATCCGCGAGCTCTTACAGGCCGTGGACCTCGACAAGGAGAGCGAGGAATGCAAGCGGATCATCGACGAGAACGAGTCGGGTCCCAAGCGCGTGAAGGCGATCAAGCGGATCGAGATCATCGAATCCTTCCGCAAGAGCGGCAACCGTCCCGAGTGGATGGTCCTCACCGTCCTTCCCGTCATTCCGCCCGATCTCCGTCCCATGGTCCAGCTCGACGGCGGCAGGTTTGCCTCCTCCGACCTCAACGACCTCTACAGGAGGGTCATCAATAGAAACAACCGCCTCAAGAAGATGATCGAGATCGGCGCGCCCGAGATGATCATCCGCAACGAGAAGCGCATGCTGCAGGAGGCTGTGGACGCCCTCATCGACAACGGCAAGAAGGGTAAGCCCCTCACGGGTCCCTCGTCGAGAGAGCTCAAGTCCCTCTCGGGGCTCCTCCGCGGCAAGCAGGGCCGCTTCCGTCAGAACCTTCTCGGCAAGCGTGTCGACTATTCGGGCCGTTCGGTCATCGTCGTCGGCCCCGAACTCAAGATCTACCAGTGCGGTCTCCCCAAGGAGATGGCCATCGAGCTCTTCAAGCCCTTCGTCATGAAGCGGCTCGTCGAGACCAATAAATGCCACAACATCAAGAGCGCCAAGCGCACCGTGGAAAAGGGCAAGGACTTCGTTTGGGACGTCCTCGAGGAGGTCATCAAGGAGCACCCCGTCCTTCTGAACCGTGCACCCACCCTGCACAGGCTCTCCATTCAGGCGTTTGAGCCCATCCTCATCGAGGGCAGAGCCATCAAGATCTCCCCGCTCGTCTGCGGCCCCTTCAATGCAGACTTCGACGGCGACCAGATGGCCGTTCACCTTCCTCTCTCCATCGAGGCACAGGCGGAAGCAAGATTCTTGATGCTCTCCTCCAACAATATTCTGAAACTTGCAGACGGCAAGTCTGTCATGAGCCCCACCCAGGATATGATCATCGGCGCGTACTACCTCACCATTCTGAGAAGG
>CANRDK010000035.1 GCA_947629345.1 uncultured Clostridia bacterium | reverse complement strand
TTCTTTATGTATTTTTGCCCCCGCGGGATGCCGCTCTACGCCACCCTTAAATACTGTCCCTGTGGAACAAACTCGTTCTATTTTCTCTTTATAATCCACCGTGAGATCCTTCGACACGGCTGTGTTGAAGCTCGAGGTGCACTTGATGATGATCTGCTCGCCGAAAGGCTTGAGGCACTGCACGGTGAGTTGATTGCCGTTCGAAGAGGTCGTGACGTATGTACCGACGGACTTACCCGTCGCCCAGCTCGAAGAGGGATTCTTGAATGCCGCAGCACTCCAAGTGACATTCTTTTGGTCAGCCGTCAGCCCGTCGCCGCTCACCGTCGCGGTCACCGTATACGCCTCTTCCGCAATCGGCATAATGCCGTACTCGTCGTACTCCGTTCGCTCGATCTTCGCCGCCGTGAGCGAAACGTTCTTGTCCGCGCCATCTGAATCGTCCGACGCGATCACCATTCCGCCGCTCTCGGTGGTAAGCGCGGGGGCGGGATCCGCCCCCTTGCCTACGCCATAGCCAGTCCCGAATCCGGCGAAAAAGAACACCACGGCGATCGCCACCGCGCAAAGACCCAAGATCACATGCTTCTTTTTTACTTCGTTCATGATGTTCTCTCCTTTCTTCATCAGAATACGATGCCGCCGTTGTGCGTGCCAAAGTCAATGCTCAGCTCGCTGAACGCCTCATACCATGTCTGAATGTTCTCAAATCCGAGCCTGATACTCCCGAGGCTCTTTTGCTGTGCCGAAGAACTCGAGGACGCGCCCGTCACCGTCGCCGTTACGCTGTAATGCGCTTCAGACTTCCCGTCCATCGTCTCGAGGCCGCTATACACCGTCGCCATATTTGCCGCAGTGAAAGTCGTAGGATACCCGTCGAGGAAGATCTTCTTATGCGTCTCCTTATCGAGGAAATCATTGATGGTCCCGTTGGGGTTTGCACTCGTCACCGTCACGGTGTACTCGGGGAACCTCGCCGCATACGCCGACGTCACCGCCGTGGACAGCTGCGTCGTGCGGGAGATCTTCACCACCGCCGTCACCGTGTCGCCCTTGATCGTATAGGCATCGCTGTGCGAGAACGTCCCGACGACCTTGGCATTCCTGTCGCCCGTGATATCGAGCTCTTCTTCAATCGTACCCGTCACGTTCTTGCTGTCGATCGTAAGCCCCGTGAATTCGATCTTCTCCTTATAGTCCACCGTGAGATCCTTGGAAACGGCTGTGTTGAATGTCGAAGTGCACTTCACAACGATCTGCTCGCCGAACGCCTTAAGGCACTGCACCGTGAGCGTGTTCCCGCTCGGCGACGCCGTGACGTATGTACCGACGGACTTACCCGTCGCCCAGCTCGAAGAGGGATTCTTGAACGCCGCCGCGCTCCAAGTGACATTCTTTTGGTCGGCCGTAAGGCCTGTGCCGCTCACCGTAGCCGTGACCGTGAAGGCAGTTTCGGCGATCGGCATAATGCCGTAGTCCTCATACTGTGCACGGGGGATCTGCACCGAGGTCAGAGAGATCTTATTGCCCGTTTCCTCGCCCGTTTCATCCCCGGGGGTCACCACCGCGCCGCCGTCTACGCCCGCGCCCGACCCTTGAGGTTCGGGAGAAGGTACTTTGAACCAGCCCGCGAAGATCCCCGCGAACAGCACCGCGACAAGTACGAACGCCAAGAGCGTCACGATCCACTTGATTTTGTCGGAAGCAACATGCTTCCCGAAATTGGAATTGTAGTTACTCATTTTTTTCTTTCTCCTTATTTTGATTTTTTACTTATTGACGATGACCGTCAGCTGGGCCGCATAGCCGAGCACTTCCACGAGGGACACTTTCCCGTCCTCGTCCGACGTGGGCGTGATCATGATCTTGCATGTCTTGGCCGTTTCGGGAATGCCCTTGCCATCAAAGTCGGCGGAAAACGTTTCGGACGCTGAGATGAACTTGCCGTCCTTGTCATAGTAGAAGATCTGATAGGTGATCTTCGCATTCTTCTCGAGCGTGCACTTCAGCCCGTCCACCGTCAGGTCCTTGCGGGTATAGATCGACGTGTTCTCCTTGGAATCCACGTCGCCCGTCTCCGTGTCGATGGTCCCGACGCTGTACGCCTCCCCGCCGATCTCCGTCGAGGCCGCTCGGCTCAGCGACACCGACAGCCCGATCACCGCGCCCACGAGGGCGAGGATCAACAGGGCCGTGAGAATGCGCGTCACTTTGCTCTTTGTGCTTTTCTGTGAAAAATTTGCCACTGTTTTTATCTCCTTTGCGGTCTTTCCCGCCGTCTTGATTTACCTGTTTCATTCGTCGCCGTTCTTCTCGAGATCGGCAACAAAATCGAGCGCAAGGCGGGCCTTTGTTTTCATGGCGCTGCATGTCGCCATGTAATCGATCTCGCCTTGCCCGTTCTTTGAGTTCTCAGTGATCTCGAGCTTCAAAATGTCCTTCAAGGACTGCAAGATACGTTCGTACTTTGCCGCCTTGAGCTTCTCCTCGAAATCCACTTCCGTCATCTGCTTCTTCTTTTTCCAAAACACCTCCGCTATACCTCGCTTTGCTTGATTTTCCGCTTCACTTCCTCAAGGCTCTCCTGCCGCAAAAGATCATTTGCTCTTCAAAGGCGGATATTTGGACACTTTCTTCCCTGCGGAACGATATCCCTGTCTGAACGATTCCTTGTTCGATTCGTTCTTGAACGGGATCTCCTTCCTCTCGTACGCTGCGCGATATCCCATGCCGGAATAGTACGCTTTCTTCTGACCTGCGGTGTACTTCCGCCTGCCTCTCTTGTTTGCCATAGACCTACACACTCCTTGTTATTTATTCCGCAGCGGTTTCCCGCTTACGTTCCTTGCAAGGCACAATTCCCTTTGATCCCTCAGATACATTGGTCCCAGATGAGCGAAACGATCTTTTCCTTCAGCTTCGGCCTCAGCTCCGCAGGTACCTCGTCAAAGGCACGACGGATCGAGAGCACGGAAATGTATTTCACCCCTTTGTCCTCCTCCGCGATCTTCACCTTCAGAATGTCGATGAGCGATTCGATGACGATCACGGGCGTTTCCGAACTGTTGAGTTTCTCCAAGAGCTCCTTGAAACACATGTCCGCAAGATCCCCGGGAGAGAAACCGTCATCGTGCAGCTCATTCATATCGATCCCGTAAAAACAGCCGTACGTCTGATACACCCGCCTGTGATACAGGGCCTTATACAGAACTTTGAAACAGTCGTAATCGTTCAGGATCGAGCCGTTGGAGAAGCTCCCCTTCGTCGCATACTTAAAGACCTCATGGTACTTCCCCTTTGCGGGCTCCGCAAAACAGGAGAACCCGTCGGGGTAGCTTCTCTTCCCCTCGATCTGCGGAAGAGCTTCGAGGTTCTTCTTTGTCACTTTGATCCCGTTCAAAAGAAGATACCAGATCCTCTGCAGGAATACTTCGAAGTCCGAAAACAGCCTGTCCTCACGGCGGTGCGAACGGTCCTTCGAAAACATATTCCTGTGCTTCGGCGTCGTATCGATCCCCTTTTTCAGCACCCACATACAGTGGAAGTGAGGGTGAAAATAACTGTCCTTATCGTTCTGCGACACTTCCAGCGCACGGACACAGCCCTCAAAGCCATACATGCCCTTCAGATCGAGGCCCTTGATCTTCTTCTTTCCCGACATGAACCCCACAAGACGCGAGAAACTCTTGTACATGAGATCCAGCGTTTGGTCAAGAATGAACCCGGGGACATTCGGCTGCGAAAATACTACATGATAGATCTCGTACTTCTCCGCGAATTTGTCGATCACGGGCGCGTACTCGTGGAACCGTTGCAGGGAATCCATGCTCTGACAGTTGTAACAGAACCGATCTTTGCAGCGGTTCACTCCCTTCAAGATCTTCACGCCGTGCATGCGGTAGTAATCCGACGTCCACCCGTCGCGCATACAGAACTCAATGCTGTGAGCGCGATTGCTGTAGGTGCACATTTTACGGTACTCGGGATCCATGTGGACACGCCACGATTCCTCCCGCTGCGTCAGCGGGTACAGAAAATCAAACTGCTCATCCGCCATCTGTCGGTACCATTCCGCCATCCGTTCATTGTATCTGCACTTTTGAGAGATCTCGAGGAAATATTCATGATTTAAATCGAATTTTTCCATTGAAATCTCCACTCCCAAATTTCAAGTCGCGGGACAACTTATTTCTATACTATCAAGACCCCACTTCAGGCGCGGCTTGCGCCGCGCCTAAAGTGGGCTATTCAGCTCACGAAATAAGTTCCAGAAGGTCAATGGAGCTCGCCTCGATCAGCTCCGTTGACTCGGGCTCGCCCGTATTGAACCGCTCATTGAGCACCATTTTGACATTGATAATGTCGCCGAAGTTGCAATTACGGGCGATCTCGAAGCGAGAAGGATCCGTAATGAAAAACGTCTGTGCTCCGCCGCCGACAAGCTCGCCGCTTCCGTCGCTCTTCAGCTCGGGGAGCTTGTACACTTCGAGGATCACCATCGGCCGACCGCTCTTCTTGCTCTTTTCCACATACTGCCTTTTGAGAAACATTGCTTTCATTTTTCTTTTTCTCCTTTGCCCGCAAATGAAAAAACGGGTCTTAAAATTTTTCAATGATCCCCCTACGGGGATTGGGGCGGGACTTGTGATAATACGGCGCCCGCTATACCGCTTTACAGGAGGATAGTATGAAAGAATCAGATCTCTTTCCCGTGCTCCGTCAGCCAATCCACAACTTGGTTCACCGACCGTGCACGGCACATATCGAACTTTGGACACTTGTTGTCCGTGATGAAATACTTGCTCGTCGTGTCCTCTCTCCCCGGCTCCGTTGACCACGCCTCCCAATAGGTGACGCCGTTGAACCGATAGAGCTTGGCGCCGTTCGCAAAGACATAGCGGTAGATCTTCAGATCCAACTCGGAGATCGTCCAATAAGGGCTTGCGCCCTCAAAGACATTCTCCACCCACTTCTTCCGCTCTTCCCTGTTCTTCAGCTCGAGCCTATTCTTTCCCACGGCCGCGGGAACGGATTCCGTCACCGTCTCCGCGGATACGTCGGCGGCCTCCGTCTGCGGCGACAGAGAAGAGATCTCAGGCTCCGAGCTCTCTGCCGAGGAGAGCATCTCGAGAAATCCCCGCGTCCGCTCTTCCTTCTTCTCCTTCTTCTCCGCCACCGCCTCCTCGGCGGCCGCTTTCCTCACACGCTCTAACTCCGATCGCCATGTAATGGTCTTACCGAAGTCTGAGCCACGCCACTCCTTCAAAGGATACTTCTTCAGCCCCGCGCGCAGCTCTTTGATCTCCGCGACCGTTACCTCGGGCGTGAACATTTTACGCTCATAACCAGTGAACGGTAAAAGGCATACGAGTTGCGTCTGACTATAATCTTGATAGGCCTTTCTAAGGCCACCTTCACCGTTTCCGAATTCTGTTACAATACCGATCAGATTGTACGTCGTGCTCTTCTGAAAACCGAATACCTTAAACCCAAAATCGCCCATATCCTCAAAGGTTTGGGATCTGATACAGGCAAAGCGAATTAAATAATTATTATTGATTTCCCGAAGAAGATACCCGATTTCTACAAACGCCTTTGAAACCGATCGACCGAGCTCGAAGATACGCTTTGTCTTTTCCGTAAGCTCGTCTACAAATCCAGCTCGCTCTTCAGGCGTGTAAAGAACACTCTCTCCCCGCGGCCAATCAAAGTGGCTACAGGCACAACTGTCCGCCCTTAACTGAAATTCGGGTGCTTGACCCCGCAATGACAACAACTCTTCCATAACACAATTCCCCTTTTTGTTTTTTTTCACATTTTCCATTCAAATGGAAAATGAATATTTCTCACATTTGTTTTGTTATTTCCTTTCATTCCCCTCGCCGTGACGGGACTTTTCCGCCCCGCCACGGGTTCAGGGAAATGTGCTGCCAATGTCGGGTTCGACCCACAGCCAGCTTTGATTTTCGCTGCATCGGCATAGATAATTCAGAATGAATTTTTTATCAATAATTCAAGAGAAGATAACGCGAAGTAAAGTACCCGAACGCCGTGATCTTCAAATTGCCGAGAATAATCTCACACTCATCATCGGATAGGCTCTCAACACATCCATGTGATAATTTACAGATGAAAAAATTACCGGTAAACACCCTTGCGACTTTGTCGTCTATCTTTACGATCATCGTCGCAATAGCTTCCTCATCATGAACGCCGGAATCATCGAAATAAAAAAGCAAATCGATTCCATTGAAAGGAAACTGATAGATATTAGGCTCAACGCAGCAAAGCGACTTTTCCATCGCTTCCCTGTCATTGAAGTCCAAAACGGCAGGCTTGAACTCCGTAAGATCCGCGCCGACATTTTGCACTGTTGCCAATATCCCTTTGATAAAATTCTTCTCCATTCACAATTCCCCTCTTTAAATTTTCACCATTTGGTGAAATTGAGACCATTATATATCATCATTTGCTGAAAGTCAAGAGTTTTTTCAACTTTTGTGGTAAACTTTTTTTTGAGGAAAGGAAAATGACATTTTCAGAAACATTGAAAGACCTGCGAGAAGAACAAGGAATTACTCAAACTCTTTTGGCCGCATACTGCAAAGTAAGCACTCAGTGCATCAGTTCTTTGGAAAAGGGGACGCGCAGTCCTACGGGGACAACATTGTTATCGCTTGCCAATTACTTCAACGTCTCCGTTGACTATCTCCTTGGCAGAACCGAGGATCCGGATGCTATCATCTTGAGGAATCACAATCTCAAAACAAAAGAGCAGCAACTCATAGAGAATTACAGAAAACTCCCCTCTCAAACACAGGACTACGTTTTCGGCATCGTCCAAAATCTTGCATTAAATTCATAAGGAGGAAATACCATGCTTTCAAAGTGGATCATACGCTGCAGCTCAGATGCAGGAGGCGCATACGTTACAAATTCAGATAACGCACCACATGACGCCGAGATCCTTATGTGGGTCGTAATAGCGTTGGTAATTATACTTATTGGAATCATCATTGCATTTTGCTGTGTCATGTATTTAAAGCATGCTCCAAACGACGAACCCGAAACGAAAATAGACGCCGTCACTCCCAACAAAGAAACAACCCAAGAAAACACCAATCAAAATTTTAATACTCTATCCGAAGAGGAACAGAAACTAATCTTACAACACCGCCTTGAAACTTTAGAACAACCAAATTGCCGAAACGACGAACAATAGCTTTGTTTGACAACACATTCGTCCCATGCTAAAATTCCCCCATTCTATTTCGGAGGAATGTAAATATGAACGAACTCGAAAAAAACACTCTACGCATGCGTCAATGCTCTAATGTTGCTTCTCAACGCAGACGCAAAAAACCAAGAACGCGCTACACAAAATTACGAGGCCCCGAAGCAACAAAATTACGCTTCGGGGCTTATTCAAATCGACAGTGAAGCAGAAACCCGAGAAGAGGCTCCATTCTATTCGCAGGAGGAGATAAAAAGGATGCCGCTACTCAAAGACGGGCATTTCCGCAAAACACCCGACGGTTATTGGCAGGTGAGATACCGAAAGGGCGGATATGATATTCAATTCACCTCAAAGTACAAAAAAGTGGTCGTTGAACGCTTCCGTGAATGGGTCGAAAGCGTAAACAACGACCAAAAAACAAATCGATTGCCGCAAAAGAAGGCAATGACATTCGGAGAATTTGCAGAGAACTATTTTAAAAACGTAAAAGCGGTAAATGTAAAACCCGTAACACTCGATATGCAAATGCGCTGCATGAGAAAACATATCTTGCCGACGCTTGGAAACTTGCAGATCCGTTCGATTACGCCGATGAAGTGTCAGCTCTTCCTCAATTCCCTTCTCGAGAGGAACTTGGGAAGAACGGCAGAAGAGGCAAGGATCCTGCTGAAAGAGATTTTCCGCGCTGCCATCGGCGAAAAACTCATCACGGGCAATCCAATGGATTTCGTCAAGATCCCCAAGCACCACAGCGTTCACGGCAAAGCCCTTACGAAAGAAGAGATCGCTCAATTCATATCGATCTGCGAAAACTCCTTTTACCGAAAGCAATTCATGCTTTTTCTCTACACGGGGATCCGCCGCGGCGAACTTCAGAGCGTACAAATCGAGGACGGCTTTGTGATCGTTGCAAATGGAAAAACCCGAAAGAGCGACAAGCAGCTCTATCGAAAAATTCCGATCGCGCCGAATCTCCGACAATACTTGCCGATCTCGCAGGAAGAACTATCGAAATGCGGGAAAGTCATTACAGGCGTTTTTAAAAAGATCTTTCCCTCTCACCAACTCTACGATCTGCGCCACACCTTCACAACGCGTTGCCTTGAGAGCGGGATCCCGAAGGAAGTGGTTGACGTTTGGACGGGACATGTCAACCGATCCGACATGACAACCGCCGTTTACATGCACTTTTCCGATGAATTTATGCTAAAAGAGATCGAAAAACTCGATTATTGAACTTTTTTCCTACCCAATTTCCTACCCAAAAAAATTACTTTTGGAGTGAAATTCGGCAAAAAGAAATACCATACCTTGCGTTGATACTCATTCTCAATCACAAAATATGGTATCTTGGTCGAGGAGACGTGATTTGAACACGCGACCTCTTGGTCCCGAACCAAGCGCGCTACCAAACTGCGCTACTCCTCGTGACCTCTGTATTATACCAAATGTGAAGGACGAAATCAAGCTATTTCGCCCCATTTTTTTGTGATATGCAACGAATTTTCAAAGCTGTATTGACATTTTCCCGCTTTCGTTATATAATCAAAGGGAAAGATAAGGAGGACAACTATGAAACCAATCTACATTCCCGAGCCCTTCCGCATCAAGAGCGTGGAGCCGCTGAAACTTCTCACCAGACGCGAACGCGAGGAAAAGATCGCCGCCGCCAACTACAACATGTTTTCCCTCGCCGCGACGGACGTGTATATCGACCTTTTGACCGACAGCGGTACGGGCGCCATGTCCAGCGCTCAATGGGCAGGCGTCATGATGGGCGATGAGTCCTACGCGGGCGCGGAAAGCTACTATAAGTTGCAAATTTCTGCCCAAGAGGTCTTTTCGATGCCGTACATTCAACTCGTCCATCAGGGCCGTGCGGCAGAAAAAGTTTTGCTCCCCATTCTGCTCGAGGGCAAAAAATATGCCATTGCGAACATGCATTTCGACACGACCCGTGCCCATGTGGAACTCGCGGGGGCACGTGCCATCGACTGCGTCGTGCCCGAGGCCCTCGACACGGCGACCTACTACGATTTTAAGGGGAACATGGACTGCGACAAGCTCGAAGAGCTCATTCACGAGCTCGGAGCGGAGAACGTGGGCGTCATCATCATGACAATCACCAACAACTCCGCAGGCGGCCAGCCCGTATCCGTCGAAAACATTCAAAAGACGGCTAAAATCGCACATAAGTATCAAATTCCTTTCATGATCGACGCCGCCCGCTGTGCCGAAAACGCCTATTTCATCAAACAGCGCGAAAAGGCCTACGCAAACTGCTCCATCCAAGAAATCTTGCACTTATGCTTCGAAAACGCCGATTGCTTCACGATGAGCGCGAAGAAGGACGCCATCGTCAACATGGGCGGTCTCATCGGCTGCCGCGACAAGAAACTGTTCGAAGCAGTGAAGCAGCGCACGATCTCCTTTGAGGGTTTCGTGACCTACGGCGGCATGTCGGGACGGGATATCGAGGCCCTCGCCATCGGCCTTAGGGAGGGCGTTGACGAGAACTTCCTCCGCTACCGCATCGGGCAGATGGAGTACCTTGCCGCCCGTCTCGACGAAGCGGGCATCCCCTACCAGAGCCCCGTCGGCGGCCATGCCGTGTTTGTGGACGCAAAGAAACTTCTCCCCCACATTCCCTACTATCAATTCCCCGCACAGGCTCTCGCGGTGGAACTGTACATTGAAGCGGGCATCCGCGCGTGCGACATCGGTTCCCTCCTCCTCGGGAACGACCCCGACACAGGCAAACAGCTCGAAGCGGATTTTGAATTCACCCGTCTCGCGATCCCCCGCCGCGTCTACACGCAGTCCCATCTCGACGTGATTGCCGACGCACTCTGCAATATCAAGGAACGCGCCTCGTCGGTCAAGGGCTACGAGATCGTGGAGGAGCCGCCCATTCTCCGCCACTTTACGGCAAAGCTGAAACCGATCGAATAACTGTATTGAATTTTAGGGCTCCCGCCGACACTGTCGGCGGGAGCTTTTTTGTGTTGTTTGGGAATGTGTCCACCCCCTACCCCCTCCTCTGGAGGGGGTAGGGGGTGGACACACATAAGAATGTCTACATAATAACATATGTTATATAACACATGTTATTATTATGTATTTCTATAACTCCAAGGCCGCCCCCGCAGGAATGCGGGGGCGGCCTTGGGATACGAGCGGACCTGTAAGCCGGGTTCTGTCGTGCGCGGTCATTTATCTACGCCCGCCGTCGCCGACGGGCTCAAGCGTTATTCACGGATCTCCTCGGGCGGGCAACCCTGTATGAGAAGATCCCAAACTTGCATCGGACGGGGTTTACATGGCACGGGGCGTTACCGTCCCGTCGGTGAGCTCTTGCCTCGCCTTTCCAGCTTTGCCATCATTCGCATGAAGCGAACATCGGGCAGTCTATTTCTGTTGCACTTTCCTTAGGGTCACCCCCACCTGACGTTATCAGGCGTCCTGCCCTGCGATGCCCGGACTTTCCTCATCGTGCGCAAAGGCACGCCGCGACCGCGTAGTCCGCTCGTATCATCTGCATTATAGCACTTCTGCGTCAAAAAGGCGAACGATTTTTGTGGGTTTTGAGAAATTTTGATGTGGCGGTGTGATTTTAAACGCCACCCCCTCATTCACTGCGTGACAGTTCCCCCTCCAAGGGGGAGCCGAGGGTCGGTGCGGCGTCATGCTGAGAACGGGAGTAGGAACGCAGTCTACGGAAACCGTACCGAAGCATCTCGCCGCATGCTTGGCGGTTGCCCCCCGCGAGATTCTTCGAGTTAAGTCGTCGGACTTCGTTATTTCTCCATTTCTCAGAATGACGCGGGGGGGGGATGGGCCTCCGTGCGTTTAACGGGATGCTTCCCCTTCGCTACGCTCAGGGTCAGCATGAGCGGACTCACGTTCTCAGAATGACGCGGGTGCAGGCGCTCATTCAGAGCGTTGCCCTTTCCGTGACTGATGGGGGGAACAACCCCTACTTCACGCTGTACAACAGCTCCTCGTAGGTCGGAAAGGGCCAAACTTCTGCGGCACAAAGGGACTCCATGCCGTCGCAGAGGGAACGGACGGCAGCCATGTCGGGCAGGATGACGTGTGCCATTCTCTGTGCGGCAACCAGATCCTCCCCCACCGTTTCGGCGAGGTCCCGCTCTAATTTCTGTACCGCAAAAAACATCTCTTCGTTGCGGCGGGAGAGCTCTTTTGCGAGAAAAATATCGCACTTATGCGCGATTTCAGCCGATATATTTCGCTTTGACGCGACAGCGGAACACAGCGAAAGGACGTACTTTTCCACGGCGGGATAGACCTCCCGTTTCATCATTTCGATGAGGGTCCGTGCCTCGATACGGACGGTCTTGACATAGTTAGAAAGGGCTATGTTCGCACGGGCGACGATCTCCTTCTCCGTATAGACGTTCTGACGGATGAACACGTCGATATTCTCTCTTCTGAAGAACTCAGGCAGGGCGTCTGCGGTCGTTCTATGGTTCAAAAGGCCCCTTCTCTCCGCCTCGGGCTCCCATTCGGGACCGTAGCCGTTGTAGTTGAAAATGATGCGGTAGTGCTCTCTGAAGAGCCTTTCGGTATACATTTTGCATGCAGCGTCGAAGTCTTCGGCCCCCGCAAGCGCATCGGCAGCGTCCGAAAAGGCATCGGCGACGATCGTATTCAGGAGAATATTGGGGTCGGCGACGGAGGCCCTTGCGCCCACCATGCGAAATTCAAACTTATTGCCCGTAAAAGCAAAGGGAGAAGTGCGGTTTCTGTCCGTGGTATCGATGGGGAAAATCGGGCTCTCGGGCACGCCGATGGAACCGGGCACAGCCTGTTTCGGCACATATTCACGGCCGAGAACGATGCTGTCCACAAGTGCGCCGATCTGGTCGCCGAGATACACGGAGATGATGGCAGGCGGGGCCTCGTCCCCTCCCAAGCGGCAGTCGTTTCCCGCCGAGGCAACGGAGGCACGCAGGATGCCCTGATAGGTATCGACCGCTGCAAGAATGCAAGCCAAAATCAGCAAAAATCGAGGGTTATGTTGCGGTTTCTCACCGGGGTCCAAGAGATTCAGCCCCGTATCGGTGGAGAGCGACCAGTTGTTGTGCTTGCCCGAACCGTTCACCCCCGCAAACGGTTTTTCGTGCAAAAGACACACAAGATTGTGCCTCTTTGCAACCTTCTGCATGAGCTCCATCGTCAGCTGGTTGTTGTCAACGGCGATATTTGTCGTGGTGAACACGGGGGCAAGCTCGTGCTGGGCGGGAGCGACCTCGTTGTGCTTTGACTTCGCACAGATGCCATAGCTCCACAGCGTTTCGTCGAGATCGCGCATGAACGCCGAGACACGGGGCTTGAGGGCGCCGAAGTAGTGGTCATCCATCTCCTGCCCCCGCGCAGGCGGTGCGCCGACGAGCGTGCGACCCGTCAGAATGAGGTCTCTGCGCTTTAAATAGACGCTTTCGTCGATGAGAAAGTACTCCTGCTCGGGGCCGACCGTCGTCATGACCTTTCTGCACTCCACGCCGAAGAGCTTCAACAGCCGCTTGGTCTGCCTGTCGAGGGCGGCAAGGGACTTGAGAAGGGGAGCCTTTTTGTCGAGCGTCTCCCCCGTGTAGGAGACAAAGACAGTGGGGATATAGAGCGTTCCCTCCTTGACAAAGGCAGGCGACGTGGGATCCCAAGCCGTGTAGCCACGCGCCGCGCTCGTCTTTCTCATGCCGTCGGAGGGAAAGGAGGAGGCGTCGGGCTCGCCCACAATGAGATCCTTCCCCGAGAGGCGCAGGATCGCCCTGCCGTCGGAGGGCTCGAGGAAACTGTCGTGCTTTTCGGCAGTCAAGTCGGTGAGCGGCTGAAACCAATGGGTGTAGTGGGTGGCTCCCTTCAGAACGGCCCACTCCTTCATCGCATTTGCGACAGCCGAGGCAATGGACGTGTCGATGGGCTCCCCCTCTTCAACGGTCCGCTTGAGGGAGAGATACACCTCCTTGGGCAGGGAATTTTTCATGACCTCGTCGCCGAATACGTTTGTACCGAAGATCTCTGTGATATTTTTCATGCTGCATTATATGAAAAATTTCCCCCATTCGTAGCCTCCCCTCCGCCCTCATCCCGAGCGACCCTTGGCTCCCCTCTTAGGGGAGCTGTCACGCAGTGACTGAGGGGTTTTTGAACCCTATCCCCCGCTGCGCGGGTACTTCCCCTAAGAGGGGAAGCAAGGGGGACTCCGTTCAGGCACCCCCTCATCCCGAACGACCCGCACTCATGCTGAGCGACCCTTGGCTCCCCCTCTGAGGGGGAGCTGTCACGGCCGCCCTTGGCCGTGACTGAGGGGGTGTCGTTCCGCCTCCGTGGATACAAAACGCGCCCGCCGACAAAAATCGGCGGGCGCCAATATACTCAACTCCGAATGTACTCAACTCCTATTGAACGATATTTCCCTCTGCATCATAATTCCCATCCGTGCAATGGATCACGGCGTGCTCGGGGAGCGTATCATTGTAAATTTCACACCATCTCTCATGCGACCCGTCGTAACGGATATCCGCAAGCGCGACGCACTCGCTGAACGCCGCATCTCCGATCAAGGTCACACTTTTGGGAAGGGTAACCTCCTTGAGTTCACTACAGCCGTAAAACAAGGCCGTTCCGATCTCCGTCACGCCCTCTGGAATGGTAACTCCCGTAAGCAAAACACACTCATAAAATGCCCACTCCGCAATGCTATTTGTGTCGGGACGGATCGTATAATTGCCCGCAAGCGTCTGCTTTGCCTCAATGAGATGATGCCCCAAATAGAGGACCTCGCCGTTTTCCCAGTTTGCCTGATCCTGATAGACAGCTGTACCGCGGAAGACGTCGGAACCGATATGGTGAACGCTGTCGGGGATGGAGACGCTCGCGAGTCCTTCACAGCCGTCAAACGCCTGATTTCCGATACAGATGAGTCCCTCGGGAAGGACAACTCCCGTCAGACTGCTGTCTCTGAATGCCTGATCGGCAACGGTCTTGGTCCCCGTGCGGACGGTATAGGTCCCCTCTCCGACCTCTGCCCCTTCGATCAGATGATTTCCGATATAGAGCACGCCGCTCTCATCCCAATTGGAGGGATCGTTGTAATACCCTGTATCCTCAAACACCCGATTCCCGATCGAAGGAACGCTGTCAGAAAGTTCAATGTCCGTCAGGGCAGTACAGCCGCTGAAGGCGTAGTCCATAACAACTGCATTCTTGCCGATTTTCACGCTCTTGAGCGAGGTACAGCCCATGAAAGCGTCGTAAACGATCTGCGTTACGCTGTCGGGGATCTCGACATGGGTGAGGGAAGTGCAGTCCATGAATGCTCCCTTACCGATGATGGAAATGCTCGAGGGAATAGTGACGCTCGTGATCCCGCTACAGTCCCAAAAGGCGTCCTCGTCGATCATGGTCACCCATTTTCCATTGTAACCGTAGGGGAGAACGATATCTCCGCTCTCCTCCCTTTCTCCCCTCTCTCCTGCGCCCATGACACAGTAGGAAGGGTCCCGTTGTTCGTTGGGCAATGCCGCGTCGGAACTGACCTCATAGAGGACATATTGAAGCCCCTCGGTATATTCCCACTTCTTTCCGCAGACGCCGCAGACATTTTCTACCGTGTACACATGTTCATGCTCCACGGGCTCTTCCTTCCCGTCATCGGGGTCTTTGTCCTCTTTGTCGGGATCTTTGTCCCCGTCATCGGGCTTTGTGGTGCCCTGTTCGGTGTCGGAACCGCTGCCCGTGTTTCCGCTGTTGTCCGTGTCGCCGCCACAGGCCGCGAGGCCGAGCGTGAGGCAGAGAGCGGCGATGAGGGTCAACAGAATGGTCAATAATTTGTGCTTCATTTGTTACTTTCTCCTTTTGTTATTTTTGCGGGCAAAAAAATAAGGACGCTCCAATCAAGGAACGCCCGCATTGAGTATCCCATGATTGTTGCGACACAAGTTCTTCCACAAACGGATAGAAAGGATACACCAAATGCCAGTGTAGCCGTCTGTGGAAAAAATTAAACTTGTATCGCACTTTCAGTATACCACAGTGCCGATAAATTTGCAAGATTTTTTTGAAATTTGCTTGAAACGGGCCAAAAAATGCGCCCCGCGCTCTCATTCTGCCCTTCCTCTTGCCTGCCCCCTGCGTAAGGGGGCGGGGTAGGGGTGGGGGTACGCCCCGAACGCAGTCCCATACTCCCGCGCCGTGACTGAGGGGGTGTCCCCCTACTCGCTCAAAAAGTCCTCGCGGCGGAGGCCTGCACGCAGCTTCTCCAGCGCCCTCTTTTCGATCCTCGACACATAGGAGCGTGAAATTTTCAGCTTCTGCGCCACCTCTCTCTGTGCGAGCGGGGCATTCCCCGTCAGCGCATAGCGCATGCAGATGATCTCAAGCTCCCGTTCCGTGAGAAGTTTTCGGATGGCAGAGAGAAACTTCTCCTGCATGATCCTCTGCTCCACACTGCCGAAAACCTTGTCCTCCTTTTCATAGAGAAGGTCCATGAGGGTGAGTTCGTTGCCGTCCTTGTCCGTTCCCACGGGGTCCGAAAGGGACATGTTCCCCTTGTGTTTCTTCCCCGCACGGATGAGCATGAGAATTTCATTTTCGATACAGCGGGCGGTGTAGGTCGCAAGCCGCGTCCCGTGGCCCTCTTCATAGGTGTTGATGGCCTTGATGAGGCCGAGAGAACCGACGGAGATCATGTCGTCCGTCTCCGCCGCCCCCGTGTATTTTTTGACGATATGGGCCACGAGCCGCATGTTGTGCTTAATGAGCATTTCCTTGGCCTGCGGATCCCCCTCGCGGGCGAGTTTTAAATATTTTTCCTCTTCCTCTCTGGAGAGGGGCTTGGGGTACGAACTGCCGTCTACCGCTCCCGTAAAGAAAAAGATCCGTCCTAAAATGGCGTAAAATATCCCAAGCATATTGCACCTCTTTCCATTCTATGCGGAAAGAAATTTGTCCTATGCCTGTCCCCTCTTTCGCCCTCATCCCGAGCGCCCCTTGGCTCCCCTCTTAGGGGAGCTGTCGCGTAGCGACTGAGGGGTTTTTGAACCCTATCCCCCGCTGCGCGGGTACTTCCCCTAAGAGGGGAAGCAAGGCCCCGCTGCCCCACCCTCATCCCGCCCCGCGCGCATTCTATTCGTGTCTAAGCGCGGCACGAGCGCGTAGCGCGAAGTAGCGTAGCGAGGGGATC
>CANRDK010000034.1 GCA_947629345.1 uncultured Clostridia bacterium | reverse complement strand
CTCGCCTATCAGATGTTTTCAAGGCTGTTGCTTGAACACAAACTGACCGAAGAGGAAATCGAGCGATTAAAGACAAAGGATTATTCTCGGAACACTTTCAAGAAAGTGGTATATCCCGTTTTGGCAATGTCGCGCGATGCGAATAGAGGCGATAGCAAAACATTCAGATATTATAAAAAGCCTGTTGTCGTTGACGGCGTGGAGTACTATCTTTCAAGCCAATGGTTCGATGACAGTCGCGAAGATTTGATAGAATACTATAAAAGATATAGCGTATGAGATTCTACACGTGAGGGAATGAGATATGATTAAGCAACTTTCAATTCATGGGTTTAGAGGTTTTGCCAATGAGCAAAGCATTGTTTTTAGTTTGCCCAATGGTGAAGCTGGTAGCGGGTTAAATGTTATAGTCGGTGCAAACAATTCTGGGAAATCAACTATTATTGAGAGTATTAAGGCTTTTAATGGCGATTGTAGTTTTTCCGAAGGAAAAAGAAATGCAACAGCGGGGCAACGTGTTGAAATAAAAATTTCAGATGAAAATAACGCGACTCAATCGCTTCGCACGGTCGTTTCAGGTGGAAGTCAGGTGGAATATATCAATCGCAATAATAAGATTGAAGCATACATTTTACCTTCACGACGCTTTGTCAATTATGAGTTTGGGCGAAACCAATGGACAAGGCAAACTTATATAGCCAATAGTTTGTTAGAAAATCGCACATATGGGTTAGATAATTTCTACGTTAGATTATTTGCTATGTTAGAGAAGAAAAGCGCTCTCGATCCACTTTTTGAAAGAATTGTTGGCAGCCCTGTTGATTGGACAATTGAACAGCGCGACAATGGAAATTATTATGTCAAATTTAATTTTTCGGGGTTGTCTCATTCAAGCGAAGGCGTTGGCGATGGATTATGGAGTATTCTTACAATTTGTGACGCCTTATATGATTCAAATGAAAATAGCATAATCGTCATTGATGAGCCAGAGCTTTCTCTGCATCCTGCATTTCAACGGCGAGTCATGAAAGAGTTCTTGGAATATTCCAAAAATCATCAAATTATTATTTGTACGCATTCTCCTTATTTCGTTAGCTGGGAAGCCATAAGAAATGGCGGTGCTTTAATACGGACACAAAAACTGCGTGATGGACATATCGAAGTAAAATGTTTATCGGAAGAAACACGAAAGGCAATAAAGGGTTTAATGACCGACCTTAACAATCCACACGTTCTCGGACTAAATGCTGCCGAAGTCTTTTTCCTTGAAGATTATGTAATTGTCACGGAAGGACAAGAAGATGTTGTCTGCTTCAATCGAGCATTGGATGCGCAGGGACTGCAAATAAATGGCAATTTCTATGGTTGGGGAGCGGGGGGCGCAAGCAAGGAAAGTCAAATTTTGAACATACTGCAGGATTTAGGATATAAAAAAGTCATAGCAGTATTTGATTCGGATGAATCGGCTAAAGCCGATGAAGTAAAGAAAACCTTCCTTCAATACAAAGCTATCGTGCTTCCCAAGGAAGATGTAAGAGATAAGCAGAAAATACGCAAGGAAGGCGTTGTTAATGTGGAAGGTATTTTTGAAAGCAAAGGGAAACTTAAAGCTGAATATGTCGATTGGTTTCGCGACGAATTTGTAAAAGGAATCAATGATTATTTCGCTTCTTAATTCCCCAAAGTTCAACTTAGGTTGACGGCGCCCCACCACAAAAAACCACCAGTTCACTGGTGGTTTTAATTTTGAGAGAAAATGGGAGTTTGTTGATATAACGGGAAATACCTGCGGACATGCCGCAGGTATTTCCTTTCTAAGGAGGAAAAGATAACTTAGTATCTTAAGTATGATCAGAAGATACTGCCGCCGCGGGAGGAGGGATTGTCCGTCTTGGGTTCCCATGTGACCTCCGCCGCCGTTTCGAGCTTGACGCAATCCACGGTGGGCCCGCCCGTGCTTCCGTTTTTAAACGCATTGGGAAGTACAATGAGCGACAGGGTATTCATCCCCTCTTTCAGCTTGATATTGGTCGAAACCGTCTTATCGTAGAACTTCATTTCGTCCATGGAGGAAGTTTCGACATACATCGTCTGATAGGAGATATCTGTGTCGTTCAATTTTACGGCAAAGGACGTAGGGTCGAGAGACAGAGCGCCGAGCTCGGAGCCGAGACGAAGCACAATGGCGGCGGAAGCTTCCTTGTCTGCATTGAATACGAAATCCAGTCTGAGGTTCGCGCTATAGGTATAGCCGACGTAATAGCCGTTGCTCCAACCTTTCGCCTTCTCCTCTTCGGTCCCTTGCCCGTAGATCATCTCAACGCCGCCCTGATCGGAAGAGATCCCCGCGCCCTGTACGTTGTCAAGGTCGATATATTCCGCCTCGAGAACATAGGTTTTTACGCCCGCCTCCGAGCCGCCGCCGTTTTCTCCGCCGTTGTCCGTTGGAGTGCAACCGGCCATAAGTGCACATGCCGCAAGTGTTGCAAGCGCGAGTGCCGCAAAATTTTTAACTTTCATCTTGTTTTTGCTCCTTTTTATGTTTTTTGACGATTTTTACAACAGTCACCGCCGAGAGAGCCGCAGCCGTTGCAAAGATAATGCAGTCGGCAACGATGATCCATACGACCCACACGGGGGTGGTATATCCCCAAACGACGTCGGCGCCGTAACCGTTCATCGCGCACGAATTTGCGACCGTATAGAGGATATTCTTTGCCGCGCGGCGGATACAGGAAATATCTGTGGGGGTCGTGACGGAGGTGGGACTCTTCCCCGCCGAGAGATTCAAATCCCCTCCCGCACGGATCATCTGGTCGGTGTCCATGTAGCTTTTGAGGTTGAAATCGGTGATCACCGTGCCCTCAAAGCCCCATTCGTTGCGCAGAAGTTCTGTGAGAAGCGCATAGCTGCCGCCCGTCCATGTGGTACCGATGCGGTTGAAAGAGGACATCACGCCCGTTGTGCCGCCGACTTTTACGCTGTGTTCAAAGGGGACAAAGTAGATCTCGCGCATCGCCTGTTCATTTGTCCAAGTGATGAGTCCCGTCTTGTCGCGCTTGGTCTCTTGTTCGTTGAGCGCAAAATGTTTTACGAACGTATACACGCCCTTGGAGCGTGCTCCCTTGATCACATTTTCGGCCAGAATGCCTGAAAGCAGTCCGTCTTCGCTGTAATATTCGAAGTTTCTGCCGCCGAATTGGGAGCGATGCAGATTGACAGCGGGCGCATACCAGCCCGAGTACGGTCTTCCGTCCCCCTTTTCGTTGCCCACAAGCCCCTCGTTGCCGACCATTTTGCCCATCTCCTCGGCAAGTTCTCTGTTCCATGAAGAGCCGAGCACGGTCTCACTCGCATAGTAGCATGTGTCGTATACGGCGCTGTCGCCCATAAACAGGGCGTAACCCATGGGGCCGTCGGCGTCCGTTGTGAGCGGCTTGTCGATCCCGTCGAGCGCGAGCGTCCTGAAGTTGCCCGTGGAAATGAGCGTCACCATCTGCCCGACCGTAAGCTGGTCCATGAGCTGTTCCCAGAGCGGGTCGGACAGATCTTTTCCGATCAGATCGGCGAGCTTGACCTGCGTATCCTCGCGGCGCAATTCCTTTTGGCTCTGCGTGGGAGCTTCCGCCGCATACCACGGATCGCTCTCCTTGTCATTCAGTTTGTAATTTACCCCGTTCACGATATTTTCGGAGGCCTCGCGGCCGTTATCCGACGCACCGTAGAGCACGTTGTAATTTTCAAAATTATTCTTTCTCGAGAGATATTCCGCAATTTGTCCGCTCACATCGTCGAAGAGGTTTTGGATCTTGGTCCCTGTTGCGGCGTCTGATTCGTAACGGACGTCTTCATCGAGCGAAAAAGTGAAAGATATAGCGTCGTTTTCCGCCCAACAGTGAGAGCCGTTGCCGATGTACACGGTGTATTCTCCCGCCTCGAGCTCATAGCCCTTGAAACCGTTTCCGTTGGCGTCCGCATAGTCGTAGGAGGCCATGGAACGGACGTCGAGGGTAAGCGTTACGGTATCCTCTCCCCCCGACGGGATGAGATCGGTCTTGCGGAAATCGCCCAAAAGGATATGAGGTTTTTCGATCCCGCCGTCGTAGGGAGCGGAATACCACAGCTGTACAACGTCCTTTCCCGCCATGCCGCCCGTGTTTTTGACGGTCACGTCAAAGGAGAGTGTTCCGTCGGCGGACAGTGTGGGCGAATTGCCGTTTTCTGCTTCCCGCACGAAGGACGTATAGCTCAGCCCGTAGCCGAAAGGATACACGACGTTTTCTTCATACCAATCTCCGCCCGCCTCCTTGGCTCTCGTCTCATAGTAACGGTATCCGAAGTAGATCCCCTCGCGGTATTCCACAAAATAGGCGTCGCTCGTCTTTCCCTTATAGGTATAGCGGTTGCCGTTTTCGGAGAGATAGTTGCCGAAATTCTGAAACGTGGGATCGTCTTTGAAATTCCTCGCATACGTATCTACCGTCCTGCCCGAGGGATTCGTCTCGCCGACGAGCACCCTACCGAGCGCCATCACGCCCGAATTCCCGGGATCGCCGATCCAGACCGCCGCCTTGATGTTCTCATGATAGGCATAATGGGACGGGTCGTCGAGAAAGCCGAGTTCGATCGGAGAAGCGCTGTTGATGATGACAACTACTTTTTTGAAGTTTGCGCACGCCTCTTCGAGCATATCGGTCTCGTTGCGATCGAGCTGGAGATAGTGGTCGTCTGTACTGCGCGCCCCGGGGATGGGCGTCGAGCTGCTCCAATCCGTATAGGAGGAACCGTTCCAGAACATGGTACGCGGCAGATCGTACCCCTCTCCGCCGATGCGGGAGAGTACGACAAGGGCTGCGTCGGAATATTCCGCATAGCTGCTGCGCACGTTCTGCGGGTAGGGCAGGGGGGCTTCCGCTATGGGGAAGCCCGTAACGACGTCGCCCATGGCGGGGACGTCAGGCCTGCCGCTGCCCGATTGGCTGCTCTCGTAGTAGGCTTTCAGGGTGGGGTTGCACTTGAGGCCTACCGCCTCGAGACTGCCGTACAGATCTGCTACCTCATCCGAACCTGCGCCCGCGTTTGAGCCCGAGCCGCCGAGAACGAGATCGACGGAGTTCTTCCCGAAAACCGAGATCTTGCCGCTTGAAAGGGGGAGTGCGGCGTCATCGTTCTTGAGGAGAACAAATCCTTCTTCGCAGATCCGTTCGTTGAGCCCGTTTGCCGCAGCGAGGACTTCATCTTTGCTCCCGTAATCGGAAGTGTAGTATTGATACGCAGAGGGATCCCCGCTCTTGAGATATGTCTCACTGCCGCCGAGCATGGAGCAGACGGTGTAATACAGAAATGAATTTTGCGTGATCACGATGGAGATGATGAGCAGGAGCACGAAGAGCGCCGTGAAGATTCCCGACCACACGATGAGAGGCTTTGTCAGATCATTTTTCGTCTTTGTCAACACGCGAGGTATCCTCCTTTTTGCGTTTGCCGCGCATCAGAAGGACGCCGCCGAGAACGCAAACGGTAGCCAGGAACACTCCCGCGCCGCCGAGGCCGATGACGCCGCCGCAGCCGCCCGAATTACCGCCTGCCTGTCCCTCGTCAATGTGAAGGGTCAGCGTGATCTCATCGCCCACTTTCCCCTCTGCGGAAGCGACGACCGTAAAGGTGTAATCGCCCGCCTTGGAGGGAGTACCTGAGATGACGCCGTTTTCGGAGAGCGTAAGTCCCTCGGGCAGTGCACTGCCCTCTTTCAACGTGTAAGAGATCTCACCCGCTCCCTGCGCCGTATCGACGCGGGCCGAGTAGCTCTCTCCCGTCCTTCCGTTCTGAAGCGTCGTTTCATTGAATGAGAGTCCGATCGTCAGGGTAAACTGTGCTTCAACGGGTTCGGCGAAGGGGGATGTCGCAATGACGGTAAAGGTATGATCGGTCACTGCCTCGCGGGGTGTCCCCGTGATATAGCCGCCCGAAGTGAGCGTGAGGCCGTTGGGAAGTTTGCTCTCCTCGGAGAGCGCGTAAGTCACTTTGCCCTGCGTTTCGGCAGCGGGAAGTTTTTGCATATACGAAACGCCGAGTTTTCCGCCCGCAAGCGCACCGCCCGTAAAAGTCATTTCGTAGAACACGTTGAGCTTGAACGGGAGCGTCACGCTTGTGTAGCCGCTTGCGCTCGCCGTGACGGAGAAAGCATAGTTCTCACAGACGGACGTGGGTGTTCCCGTGATCGTGCCGTCGGCATTCAGCGTCAATCCTGCGGGGAGCTTGCTTCCGTTCGCAAGCGCATAGGTGCAGGTGGGAAGCGCGCCGGTTGCGTTGGGGTTCACTACTTTTGCGCCTGCGACAGTGAGATTCGCAGCCTTGTTTACATAGATCGTGCCTAAATTTTCTTCCGCCTCATAGACGATGGCGCCGTTATAGCCGACGACACTGATCGTAAACTCTGCTGTTCTTGAATAATCGTCGTATGTTGCCTTTACCTTGAAACGGAAGCTGTTGATCTCTTCTGTCGGGATACCGGAGATCTCACCCTGTTCGGAGAGCGTGAGCCCTTCGGGAAGTCTGCTCCCCTCCGCAATGGTATATTTGATCTCGGAATCGTCAATGTCGGGATAAAAGACGTCCGACAGCTTTGCATTTGCAACATTTGCCGTATAGGGCATTCCTGTGACAGCTCTCTCAAGAAGTCCGCCCGTGAAGGTCTGGATGGGTGTATGCTCGCCCTGCGGCATGCTGTTGAGTGCGTTGGAATGTGCCTGCGCATAGAGCAAGTTATGCACTGCGTTGCGCAGACAGGTGATCGTCGTTGCGCTATCCTTGTTGTAATTGAGATTTGCCCAACCGAGCGCAAGGGTGCCGCCCGCGCGGATCATTTGGTCCGCATTGGAGAGGTTGGAAGTGTCGCCGAGGTAGCTGTCCGTGACAACGGTGCCCTTAAAGCCCCATTCGTTGCGGAGAACTTCGGTAAGGAGTTCATAGCTACCGCCTGCCCACGTCGTGCCGATACGGTTGAGCGAGGACATAATGCCAAGCGCCCCGCCCTCCTTCACACACACCTCAAACGACTTGAAGTAGAGTTCGCGCATCGACTGCTCATTTGCCCATGTGATGAGGCCGCAGCGGTTATTCTCGGAGTTGTTGAGCGCAAAGTGCTTGCAATAGACGAGAAGGCCTTTCTCTTGCGTACCCTTGACGGTATTTGCAGAGATCATGCCTGCGAGGAAGCCGTCCTCGGAATAGTACTGCGCATTCCGTCCGCCGAACTGCGAGCGGTGAAGGTTGACAGCGGGTGCATACCATGCGCCGATCTGATCGTTCCAGCCCCAAAGAGCATCTTCGCCGATCATCTTACCGTAGCGGTAAGCGAGATCGGTATTCCATGTCGAGGCAAGGAGCGCGGGGGTACCAAAGTGATAGTGGGTATCCTGTGCGCCGCCTTGCGGGACGAAATGGTTGACGTCGTCACAGTTCGTCATCGCCTTTACGCCGTATTCGGGGAAATCCTTGCCCGAGACATAGCTCCCTTTCGTGACAAGTTCGATGAGCTGGTTGACGGAGAACTGATCGAGATATTGATCCCACTTGGGATCGTCAAAGTCAAGCCCGCGGAGATCCTCAAGTTTAATGCCGTTTCTGGCATTCGTCGTGGGCATCTCTTCCGTATAGTAAGGTTCACTCTTGTCCGCTTCAGGGTCGCGGGTCTGCTGCCCGTCCGTGACGAGCCATTCTTTCAGGCCGTTGATCACGTCCTCGGAAGCGGTGAGTTTGTAGTTGAATTTCGGCCAAGTCCCCTCCCAATCGCTACGGGAGAGATACTTCTGTCCGAGGTCGTCCGTGATATAATCGCTGACGTCATCAAAACGGTTCTCGACCTTGTTTCCCGTCGCCTCGTCTGTCTCATACTGAATGCCATTATCGAGCACATATGTGACGGTTTCGATGGTTTCATGGGCATTCTTCATGAGCTTTACGACATAGTCGCCCGCATCGAGTTCATAGCCCTTGAAGCCGTTTTGGTTGGCGTCCGAATAGTCGTAAGAGGCCATGCTCTGCACGCTGAAGGAGAGCGTGAGTGTCTCCTCTTCGGCGGGTTCGAGCAGCTTTGTCTTTGCGAAAGCCGCGAGGACGACATGTGCCTTTTCGACCTGACCGTTCTTGTATGGAGCGGTGTAGTAGACCTGTACGACGTCCTTGCCCGCGACGGAACCCGTGTTCTTGACTTTCACCTTGAGGGTGATCGTCCCGTCCTTTGTCAGGGTGCTCTTGCCGACGGGATCCGCCGTAACGAGCGTCTGTTCAAAGGTCGTGTAGCTCAGGCCGTGGCCGAACGGATAGACGACATGTGCGTCGTACCAACTATCCCATGAGGTTGTGGTCGTGCCGTGAATGTAGTCTTTGGACTTCCCTGCGCTGCCGCCGCTTCCGTTCGGAAGAGCTTCATAGCTCGAGGCATCGAGATATTGTGCCTTTTCGGCCTCCGTCGCACTCGTATAAGAGGAATTCCCTTCAGTAAGTCCCCTCGTCTCCCAATAGCGGTAACCGACATAGATACCTTCATTATAGGTGACATAATTGTTGACATATCCGCCGCCACCAAGTCCCTCAGAACTCGGAAGATTTGCGTATTGGTTCCCCTTTTGGGAAGGGTTGACCTCCATAAGGTAGTTGCCAAAGTTCTGCCATGTGGGATCGAGTTTGAAGTCTCTTGCCCACGTATCCGTCGTGCGGCCGCTCGGGCTGATCTCCCCTTTCAGGATCTGGGCAACAGGTGAAGTGTTGTAGGGATCAGATATAAAGAATGCTGCCTTGATATTTTTTTGATAGGCATAGTGGCCGGGGTCATCCAAAAAGCCTGTTTCCATTGAGGACGGCGTGTGCAGAAGGACGATGACTTTTTCAAAGTTCTCTGCGCACATCTTTAAAAGATCTGTCTCGTTCTGGTCAAGCTGGAGATAGTGGTCATCTTTTGCCCTTGCGCCCGGAACAAGCTGGTCGGATTTATCCGTCCACTTTCCGTAACTCTCGCCGTCCCACATCATGGTGCGGGGATTGTCCCAACCTTCACGGCCCGCTCTGTAGAACACGACGATCGCGGCATCGTTGTAGTCCTTGAAAGAATCCTTGATATTCTGCGTATAGTTTTCGATCGGCGTTTCGCCCGTATTGAGACCTGCCGAAATCGCGTTGCCATAGCTCTGGGAATCTGCCCCTTTGCCGGAAAGATTACTGTCCGAATAAAAATTCGAAAGTATGTTGTTGACCTTGAATCCTGCTGCGCCGAACTCACCGGCATAGCTGTATCTTGCCGATGCCTTTCCGAAAATACTGACCTTGGAGCCCTCCGCAAGGGGCAGAGCGTTGTCCTCATTCTTGAGAAGGACCGCCCCTTCCGCCGTGATCTCCTTATCGAGATCCGTGGCGGCCGCGCTCAACTCCTTTCTCGTGTCATATTCCGAAACATAGACATTTGGCTTGAGCGTTGCCGCCGCCGAGGCGGATACCCGTGAAGTCACGGGTATCACGATGCTGAGCGCCATTGCGCCCATCAGCGCAAAGGCCATCAATGGTTTTGTTTTAAAATTCTTGTTCGCCAAATCACACCTCCTCATAACCGAAAGCATTGGTGTATGCAAACTGCAAGATAACACCGATCGCATGTGAGCTGTCCTTGGCATCGAACTGGGCCACTCTCACAAAGATATAATAGTACTCATTCTCTTCTCTTTCGAATGTCAGAACGAAAGGAATGACCTCGCCGATCTCTTTGATATTGAGTTCTGCCTTTGCAACCTGTCCTGCAGTGGGATCCTCGGGATCCGTCGAAATGATGACCTCAAGATACTGCTTGGGTTCCTCGTATGCATTGACGCGGTTGATGCAGTTGCCGTAAATGGTGAGCGTAGGATTTTCCGCATCGTAGTCGGGAAGATTGTTGATGTTGAGGACCATGTGTCTGGCGGAAGGATCGTCGCTCCATTTCGTCGCATAGCTTCCGAAAATGAACACGCCCTGATCGCCGAGCACGGTATACTCGGGGCCGTATGACTCGGAAGGATTCTGCCACGTTGCACCGGTCGCACGGTAGCTGATGTCCACGGGTTCAGAGCCCTCTGCCGCCATGACCTGAGGATCTCCGTTCGGATAGAGCTCAGACGCAACACCGAATACCATGTCGATCTTGACCTCTTCGGAGCCGTTATTCTCACGGAGAGCCCAACCCATCCAAGGGCTTCCGAGACCGATATTGATAGGGAAGTATTTTACGACGACCGCATTGGGAGCGACCTCGATCACGCCCGAGGTGGACGCCATGAGGCAATAGGAAGCAAAGACCTCGAGCTTCAAGGTCTGTGTATCGCTGTGATTCTTGAAAATGACCTTGCCCATGCCGCGGCTGTTAGGTGTTCTGAGATTGGATCCCTTAATGTTTTCTTCGCCATAGCCCTGCCAAGCGGTCTGGGAAGCAGGGATCGTTACGGTATATCCGGAAAGTCCCTGAAGGTCGGCGTCGCCGTTTCCGTCGGTGATTTTTGTCGTTGTGCAGCCTTTGCTGTTTGCATTATCTGCCGTCCAGACTGACGTGGAGAAGGATGAGTACACTGCGGTGTAGCTCGTTTCCTCTTCATCGCCCATGGTGAAGGTGTATTCGTCGATTCCCATTTCACCGACTCTGTTGTTGAGATAACGATAATCCCAACCGACGAACGCTCTGCCCGATTCGGGAGTCGCCTTGATCGTGATCTGCGTACCGAATTTGAAATTATAGTTGGTGATCTTCGTCTCGTTGTTTTCAAATTCATCGGAAGCATAACCGCCTGCGGTCCCCTGCGGATTGGAAACTTCACCCGCCTTCGTCACCGTCGCGCCGACGAGGGTAAGAGGATACAGCGTATCGGTGAAATTCGCCGTCGCCGTCACGTTGCCCTCCGGCATCGTAAAGGTCAAGCCGTTGAGCGCAACGTCGTCGTTGTCGAACGTCCACTCGGTGAACGTCTTGTGCGCGGGGGTCGTCGCCTCGAGGGTGACTTGCGTGCCCGCTTCCGCCTTTGTGATCGTTTCGCCGTCCGCATTCTTCGCGACGCCGTCCACGACCGTGATGGTATACTGCGTTTTGGGTCTGTCGTCCTCGACGGAGAGGATAAATTCCGCCGACTTCTTCCCCGTATCCGCCTTGATCACCGTTTCGCCCGCGCCATTGAGGGTCACGGTGGCCTTTGTGTTGTTGCCCTCTACCGTGGCAACGTCGTGCTCGGAGCTTGTCCAAGTGAGCGTGTATGAGGCGCCCTCGTCCGCCGTAACGACGGGGATGAGCTCGAACGTGCCCTTGGTAAGGTTCATCGAAAGAAGCCCCTCAACGGCAGCATTGCTGTAGTTGAGCGCCACCGATTTCACCTCGGGCGTGACCGTACTCTGGTTCCCCGGCCCGTCATCGGGCTTCCCGCCGTTGTCTTGCGTTCCGCCGCAGCCCGCCGCCGCGCATACGCCCAGCGCCATGACCGCGCTCAGGACAAGCGCAAAAAATTTGTTTTTTCCTGTCATAAATTTCCCTCCGTTTTGTTAATATTGACAGAATTCAGGAAAAATTCTATCATCTGTCTTATACCATACCTGAAAATAGATTTCAACAAAAATGTACCAATCTTGCAAAAAAGCGTCCTAAACTTATAAAATTCATTCTTTTTAGCGGGAAAAGGCAAAAAAAGCGGCTGACGCCGCTATGCTTATATCTGTCATTTTCGTTTCGGAAAGAGAATGATCTGCAGACGGAAAGTATTGTCCTCCGTCCCGATCTCCAGCGAGCCGTCGTACTTCTCGCAGATATACTGGATACTTTTGAGCCCGAAGCCGTGGTTGATGCGGTCGGACTTGGTCGTCTGCGGCAAACCCTTTTCTCCGCGCACGAGGGTGTCGGAGAAATAATTGCTCTCGCGGATCGAAATCATCTCCCCCACCGACTTCACATGCAGATCGATGATCCGCTGCGACGGAGGGAGTTTTAAAACGGCCTCGATGGCATTGTCCACAATGTTGCCGAAGAGCGCATAGATATCTTCGTCACGGATATACTTCAAACTCTCGCCGTCGACGATATAGTTGAAATTGATCTGCTGTTTATTGCACAGCAAACTCTTTTCGATGAGGATGACGTCAAGCGACTCGTTTCCCGTCTTGACCACCGCGTCGTAGATGGAGATCCTGTCCTCGAGCTCACGCAGGACCTTCGGGTCCACCGTCCCGTCCTTCCCGAGGCTGCGGATCTGGTGCTTGATGTCGTGGCACTTCATGTTGATGATCTCGATATTCTCTTTGGAGATCTCGTACTGCGATCTGGTCTTTTCCCACATCTTCTGCATAAAGTCAAACGTCGTTTCGATCCTCCGTCTGATCGCGACCTCAAACTGCAGATAGAGGGAAATGATACAGCAAAGAACGCAGTACAGCCCTATGATGATGACATAAAGTTTCCCATCTTTCAGGGGATAGAGCACGACGATGGAGTTCAACAGAATATCGACGATGAGGATGAAGATGGAAAAGATGAAAATAAATGTCTTTTTTACGTCGATACTCTCTTTCGGGGCAAGTTTGGTGGAAAAGAACATGTAACAGAGAAAGTAGGAGACGACGTAGACGGTCATGTAGACGGCAAAGACAAAGAGATTGGGAAAGGTCTGCAAAAAGTCAGTCTGGCCGTAAAAGCCCGCCGAATCCGTCGCATTCATCAGCGTGAGCAGAATGTTGTAGATCTCATAGCTCATGTGCTGCGTGGTGTAACCCGCAAAGCAACAAAAGATCACGGTGAACCAGCTCTCGCGGAAGAGGAATTTTGCAACGAGCACGGTAAAGAGAAAGATCACGAGGAAGGTGAGCGCAAAGAAAAAGGGATTGTCGGGAAGCACGGGAAAGAGCCACGCAAATAAAAAACAGGCAGAGATCCCCGCGATCGTTCTGAGCACAAAAAATGACCGTCTCCTGAATCTGTAGATATACATACTCTCCGCCGCAAGCAGTTCGAGAACGAAGAGAAATGATTTGTAAAATTCAAATTGAGACATATCAGAGGTTAAGGCCGAGATATCGGTTGAGTTCGATGACAAATTCTTTCTTGCGGGGGTGGGAGATGGAGACCTCGTCCGTCTTGTCGGAATTTTTCCCATAGGAGACAAAGACAGAGAACCCGTTGATCCCCACGACATAGCGCAAGTTGACAAGGCAGTAATTATTGCACTTTGAAAAGTGGTTTTTGATCAGAAGCGGCTCGAGTTTCTTCAGCGTGCCCCTCACCTCAAAGTCGCGCTCCGTCGTGTGAATGATGAGTCTGTGATTGAGGACTTCCACATAGCGGATCGTCTTGACGGCAATAAACTTGACGACGCCGTCGTCCTTTACCGATACCACGTCGCGATCCTGCCGCAGATCCTTTTTCCGTATGCGGTCGAGCTTGATCGCGAGATCGAAGTAGGATACGGGCTTTACCATAAAGTCGTCCGCATTGACCTCGTAACCGTTGATGGCATACTGCCGCATGTTCGTCACAAAGATGAGAGAGACGGTATCATCCACCTCACGGAGCTTTCTCGCGGCGTCCATCCCGTTCATCCCCGGCATGTCGATATCCAATAAAATAAGGTCGTAACGGTTGGTATACTGCGTCAAAAACTGCACGGGATCGCTGAACCAATCGGCGCTGATTTCGATCCCGCGTTCTTTGGCATAGCCGGCAAGGAGCAGCTTCAGCGCTTCTGCGATGCTTTTTTCATCGTCAACGATAGCAATATTCAGCATGATTTCCTCGCTTTTTTCAAAATCTTTTCCATTGTACAACAAAGAATTTTCTTTGTCAAGGCTCAGATTTTGAAAAATTTTTTCATAATTTTCTGATTTTATGAAAAAACTGCGCATTTTTCAATTTTTTATTCCCTATTATAAGGGCTCTGCGCAGTACGGAGATAAAAAATTTTTTTATATGTTGAATGATGCGAGGAGAACGGACTTCGTTTGAGGGCGTACCCCCACCCCTACCTCCCTTACGCAGGGGGCAGGCAAGAGGAAGGGGCGGAGGCATGACTGCGTTCGGGGTCCCCTCGGCTCCCCCTCCGAGGGGGAGCTGTCACGAGCGTAGCGAGTGACTGAGGGGGTGTCATTCCAAATGTGCCCCCACCACAATTTTTAATTTTGAATTAAATGTGCCCCCGTGCGTTTTATGGGATCCTTCGCTACGCTCAGGATGAGCAGTTGCTCCCGTGCGTTTAACGGGATCCTTCGCTACGCTCAGGATGAGCAGTTGCTCCCGTGCGTTTAACGGGATCCTTCCCCTTCGACTACGCTCAGGATCAGGATGAGCGAACGGGGCACGTTGTTCGTGCCCCGTTCGCTCAATTTTTAATTTTTAATTTTTAATTTCAATTCAGCACCACGTCCTTCAGGCTCTCGTATTTCTCCATGGCGGCGGCGCGGATGCGGTCTTGGTCGAGGCGGCGTTCAAATGCCTCGTCCACAAGTTTCTTGGCCGTGAAGATCGCGTCCGTCGTGTAGTGCAGGTTCTTGATCTCGCTCAGGAACTTGCCGCTCTGGCGGGTCCCCAAAAAGTCCCCGCTGCCGCGGAGCTCCAAATCCTTCTCCGCAAGCACGAACCCGTCCGTTGTGCTCCTCAGAATGTTCAGCCGCTCGAGCGCCGTCTCGCTCTCCGATTCGGTGAGAAGGAAGCAATAGCTCTTGTCCGCTCCCCTCCCCACGCGGCCGCGGAGCTGGTGGAGCTGAGAAAGTCCGAAACGGTCTGCATCATAGATGACCATCACCGTCGCGTCGGGCACGTCAACGCCGACTTCGATGACAGTCGTTGCGACCAAAGCGTCTATTTCCTTGCGCTTGAACGCGGACATGGTACCGTCTTTTTCCCTCTCGCGCATCTTTCCGTGCAGAAGTCCGAAGCGGACGTCGGGCATGCCGTTCTTCAATTTCTCAAAGAGTTCCTCGGCGGAAGTGGCCTGTCCGTCGTCGTCCTCAATCTTGGGACAGACGAAGTAGGCCTGCCGTCCCCGCTTGATCTCCTGCCGTATCCAGAGGAACATATCGTCGTACTTGCGCGGGGGAATGACTGCCGTGGAGACGGGGATGCGCTCGGCGGGCTTATCGGGAATGGTGGTGACGTCGAGGTCGCCGTAAAAGATCAGGGAGAGGGTGCGGGGAATGGGCGTTGCCGACATGACAAGGACATCGAGGTTTTCCCCCTTTTCGCTCAGGGAGTTGCGCTGTGCCACGCCGAAGCGGTGCTGTTCATCGCAGACGCAGAAAGCAAGTCTCGCAAACTGCACGTCCGCCTGCAACACGGCGTGGGTGCCGCAGAGAATGTCGATCTCCCCGCGGAAGAGGGCTTCCTTGATCTCCCGCTTCTCTCTTGCGGTGCATGCGCCCGCGAGATAGCCGACCCTGTAATCGGGGAACGTCCGCGTGAGAACGGCATAGTTCTGTGCGGCGAGGACCTCCGTCGGGGAGAGATAGACGGCCTGATAGCCGCTCTTCACCGCCATAAAGATGCCCGTGAGGGCAACGGCCGTCTTGCCGCTGCCGACGTCCCCTTGGAGAAGCCTGTTCATGCGCTGGGGAGAAGTCACGTTGTCGTAGATCGCCCGCACCGCCGTCTGCTGCCCCTTGGTGAAGGTGAACGGGAACCGCTTTTCAAAGTCGGCAACTTCCCGCTCGGTGACGGTATAGTGATTGGTACGGGCCTCCGTTCTGTCCCCCTTGATGAGTTTGAACGCCGCGATCAGCGTGAAATATTCCTCGATGGCGAGGCGTTCGGCCGCATTCTGCATCTCCCTCTGGGTGGCGGGGAGATGAATCTTGCGGAATGCTGCGCCGAGGGGCGGAAGATCGTACTTTGTAATGAGCGGGGCGGGAATGAGAGAGCTCGGCTCCTCCACGGCGAGGGCCTTTTGCACGGCGTCCCGCACGAGCCACTGCGGAATGCCGCTCTTTAGGGGGTAAACGGGCACAAGTCCCTTGAGCTTGCTGTTGGTGTCCAGCCGCTCGAAGGTGGGATTGATGAGGGAGATGCGGTCGTAATAGTTCTGCACCCTGCCGTAGAAGAGATATTCGCCGGGCTGCAGTTTTTGGACGACGTAGGGCTGGTTGAACCAGACGGCCGTAAAGTTGTCGCGGCCCTGCTCCAAGAGGGCGCGGACCGTCTTGTTCTTATATTTTCCGCCCGTCCGCAGAGGTTCCACATAGACGAGTTTGCAGGCGATGAGGGCCATGTCGTTATGGGCGACCTCGCGGATGGAGACGCGGTTCGTCATGTCGAGATAGTTCCGCGGATAGTAGCGGATGAGCTCTTCCGTGGTGGAGACGCCGAGTTTGCTCAACTCCTTGGCGCGTTTCTCCCCGATTCCCTTTAAGTCTTTGAGTTGCATAGAATGTGTCCTTTTTTGATTGTGTTGAACGTTGCCCACCCCCCTACCCCCCTCCTCGGGAGGGGGCTCCTCGGCTTCCCCTCCCCGTGCTCATTCTGAGGGAGTAAAGCGACCGAAGAATCCCATTGAACTTACGGACTTCCGTTGGTTTAACGGGATGCTTCGCTACGCTCAGCATGAGCACGCGGGGCAGCATGAGCACGCG
>CANRDK010000033.1 GCA_947629345.1 uncultured Clostridia bacterium | reverse complement strand
TTCCGCTCATCGTCGCGCTCATCTCGACGATCTCCACGGCGGCGCGTTCGGTGAAGGAGGCCTCCGCCTATACGAGTGTTCTCATGATCTTCGTCATGGTCATCTCGCTCGTGACGGCGTTTTTGCCCGTCATCGGCGACTGGGCCGTCGCGATCCCCGTTCTCAATGCCGTTGTCTTTATGCAGGAACTCCTTGCAGGGACAGTCCCCGTGTGGCAGTCCCTTGTCAGCGTCGGGGCGAACCTGCTCTATACGGCGGCGCTGGTCTTTGTCATGACCAAGATGCTCTCCAGCGAAAAGATCATGTTCGGGAAGTGAGGATATGGATGAATTCTTGGATCTGTATTTGACGGGAAAACGGGCGGAAGATTTGAAAAAGTTCCGCCGTTTTCGCACAGTGATCGGCCTCTTGGGGGCATTATTTGCCCTGATCCCCGTCTTTATTGACATCTTCGGAGCCAAAAACGCCCCATTGGCCATTGCTTTCACTGCGCTTGGATTTCTCTTGGAGAGCGCGGCGGCCCTCCTTTCCTTTGTGCAGAAAAAGTTTGTCGGTGCGCTCGTGGAGCTCGAAAATGCCGCGATCGAGATCGAAAAGCAGGGGGAAGAGAGGGAAAATTACCAAAAACTCTATGCGGCGTGGCGGGAGACCTTTGGAAAGCGGGACATCCGCGCCATCCTCTCTGCCGTATTCACCGTGTTTGGCTTTGCGGCCCTCGCTGCGGCCGTGCTTCTATCGACCTATTTGGAACTTCCCGATTACTTTCTGCCCCTCGCGTGCATCGCAGCCGCTGTGATCGCGGCGATCCCGTCCGTATTAAAGACAACGGCGGAAGGACGGGCCCGCACCCGTCTCTATGAGCTCGCAGGCAGGGAGATCGACGAGATCAAGCGGACAAAATACGGCATCTCGGAGCGAAAAATCCTGTCGCAGTCCGAAAATGCCCGCAGTTTCTCCTATTTGCCCGTGTCCGTGGACGCCTTTCTCAAGGAGCAAACGGAGAAAGAGGACTTCCGCAGCTACAACAAACGGAGCGGGATCATTGGATTTCTCCTCGGCTTTGTCCTCGGCGTCGGTGTCATCATCGCGCCGATCCTGCCCATATGGGAGGAGATTGGGCCCGCCCTCAGCTGGACGTTTGCGCTCGTCACGATCTTTCTTTGGGCGCTCGTATTCTTTGCATTCATGCTTCCGCTCGAGGCGAAGAAGCGGGATATTTACAGAAGAAATTACGAAAAACTCACAAACAGCAGATCTGACGCGCTCCGCCGTGAGCTGCAGGGCGCATGGATACGGCAGCAGAGGGGTGGAAATATCATGTTCCTGTGCTTTTTGCTTGCGCCGCTCCTGTTCGGACTCATCTACGGCATTGTCGGATATGCGCTGGGGCATGAGCTCAATATCATCGTCGCCATCGGAACAAGTTTTATGGCGCTCCTCATCCCCGCAGCGATCATTTCGTTGATCGTTTGGATAATTATGTATGCAGTCTACAGGAGGCGCGTGCGGCCGATGGAGGCGGAACTTATCAAGATTTCAGAAGAGGAGAGGAGGAATGGGCGAGAAGGATAATAACAAAAAACAGGTGCCGCTGAGGCTCAGCCCGTCGCTCTATGCGGAGCTCTCGAAGTGGGCGGAAGAGGACTTTCGCTCCCTGAACGGCCAGATCGAATATCTCCTTACCGCCTGCGTGAAAAAGCGCAGAGGGGGAAAATATGCCAAAAATGAGGACGACGAAAGGTAATTCCGCCCATATTTTGCTGTTTTGCGAAGTATTATGTCAGACATAGTACTTATGAAATCATAATTTTTTGCGTTTGAAGGAGTCTTTATGCCTACATCTTTAGGGATCGCGCTCGGCGTCAATGCTGCGCTGGTGGTCATATTCGTTATTTTAATTTGTGTGCGGATCCGCTCCATTTCGAGGAGTTATTTCTATACCGTTAAGGGGAAGGAAGTCGTTGTCCGCTACAATTTTAAAAACGGGGCGCAAGTTTTAGTGAACGGCGTGCTCGAGGAGCAGTTTTTGAACGGCCATGCCTCCCGCTTCACCCTCCGCGCCACGATCGACGGAGGGGAGTTCAAAGCGCATATCTCTATCGGCTTTTCCGTCAAAGTCGAGGCCTACTATCAGGGCGCTCTCTTGACCCCCGATTCGGTCGGAAAGTGATCGACATCATGAAAATACCCGCCGTCGGCGGGTCTTTTCGGTTATGGAAGGGTTTACTCCGTCCGTTTTATGGGATTCTTCGGTCACTTCGTTCCCTCAGAATGAACGGCCGCGCTGCGACCCGCCGTGCTCCTGAGCAATCGTGCTCATCCTGTGCAAACGCGCTCATCCTGAGCGTAGCGAAGGATCTCATTAGACCTACGGAGTATAATCTTTCTCCGTTCGTTTTATGGGATTCTTCGGTCGCTACGCTCCCTCAGAATGAGCGGTTGCGCCCTACGCTCTCTCTTCCTTGACCTTTTTATAGCCCTTTTTGGGGCCGAGGCGGAAGAAGTCGATTTTGTCTCCGAACTTGAGGAGCAATACGCCGCCCACGATCGCAACCACGGCGACGACGATCACGACGATCGTCCACGGCTCGAGGGATTCTGCCTTGACGCGGGACCAAAGTTCATTGATGCGGACGCTCGCCTCCTCGTCGTAATAGTCCATGACGGCGCTCCTCGCAATGACCTCGGGGGTGGGGAATTGGGCAAAGAGCTGTCTCTTTTCCGCCTGTTCAGGCTCTGCGGGAATGCCTGCATATTCGTCGGACCCATGTTTTTCCCCGTAGAAGAAGTAGCTGAGATCATAATCGACGGGCTCGTCGTATTCCTCGCCTTCCTCAAATTCATCCTCGGGATAGTACCCGTAGAGGTAATCGGCGTAGTCGAGCATTTCGAATTCTTCGCCCGCGATGACAGAGGTGTAGCCGATATAATAGCTGTTGCGCATGGCGTTTTGGGGCATGGACATGAAGTTGACAAAGGCCTGTGCAGCTTCCCGATTTGCCCCTTTCGGCATGACCCAGCCGTCGAAGAAGAGGTTGGAACCCGCCTCGGGGACGAAATAGTTGAGATAGGCCTTTGCTTCGTCCTCGCCGTCCTCGCTCTTGCCGCTCTCCGCAAGGTCGATGGCATACACGGCGTCGCCGCTCCATGCGTAGTTGAGCCAAATTTTGCCGTTCACCATGTCCGATTTGCCCGTGTCCGTCTCAAAGCTGTAGATATTGTTCTTGATATCCATGAGGGTGGGTTCCACGGTCCCGATCGTCTCCTCATCTGTTGCGTTGAAGATGGCCGTGAGCCTCGGGATATAGTCATTGGCAGTTCTGTCGAGCTCCATGAGTTCGTCCTGATAGGTGACGCCGAGGGCCACAAAGTATGTGTCGCGCACATTGTCCTTTGCAGTGATCTTTCCCTTGAACCGTGTGTCCGTGAACACGTCCCAGCCGTACGTTTGAAGTTCCTCCTCGGCAATGCCCGCCGCTTCGAGCGCCGCGGGATTGTACACAAAACCCGTCGTGCCCCACATGTAGCCGGCAGCATAGTCCTTCCAATAGATATCCTCTCCGTCGGGATCCTTGCGGATGTTCAGGCCTGCGTTCGTTGCAAATTTCTCTGCGATGAAGGGGGAGACGTTGCGGACATAGTAATTTTCGGGGTTTGTTTCGTCGAAAAAGCTCTCGTCGTACTTCTGGAGCCGTCCCTCCGCCGCAAGTTTCATGATCATGTAGTCGGAGGGGCAGAGAAGATCGTATTCATTGCCGAGGAGGATCTCGTTGTACATGTCCTCATTGGTGCCGAAGGTGGAGTATTCCACCCGTATCTTCTGCCCGTGCGTGCGTTCGTACCACTCGCAGAAGTCATCGAGAACGCGGGGGCCCTCCTCGGAGAGGGCATGGCCCATCGTCTCCTCGTACCAAGCCTTGTAATCGTCGTCCACGATGTCCGACTCGATGTGGATATGGTTTCCGTGTTCATCCCTCACGGGATCGCCGTTCTCGTCGAGCTCGTGAAGTTCGTCGAAGATGAAAGTTCCCTTGCCGCCCTCGTCGATGTATTCTTCCCAATTATAGACGCGGAGAGTGATGACATCCTCGCCGCCGCAGCCCGTGAGCATCCCGAGAGAGGGGAGAAGCATGGCCCCCGCAAGGGCGATTGAAAAAATACGGCTCTTTTTCATCTGTCTGCCTCCTTTTTGCGTCCCGCAAGGTTGGAAATGAGTACGAAGAGGACAATGACAACGAAGATGATGGTCGTGAGCGCCCACAGCGATGCGAGCGTGACGGCCGTGTGTGCATTGCCCTTGGTCGTCGCATTGTAGACGTAGGTCGAGATGGTCTCGAATCCGGCGGGGCGGGTGTACATTGTCACGATGTAGTCGTCGAGGGAGAGGGTGACGGCGAGCATGAACCCCGAGATGACGCCCGGAATGATCTGCGGAAGGACGACCTGCATGAGCGCCTTAAAGGGACTTGCGCCGAGGTCTAAGGCCGCCTCATAGAGGGAATTGTCCATCTGCTTGAGCTTGGGCATGACGGAGAGCACAACAAAGGGTGTGCACATGACCATATGTCCGATGAGAAGAGTGAAGTAGGACTTCCCAAGCCCGATCGCCACAAATGTGACCGCAAGCGAGAGCGCAGTGACGATCTCCGCGTTGATGACGGGGATCTGTGAGACGCCGTTGATGAGCATCTTCACTCGCTTCTTCGAATAGAACATGCCGAGCGCACCCATCGTGCCGAGCACCGTCGAGAGGATCGCCGCCACAAATGCGAGGAGGAAGGTGTTCCCGATCATGCCGAGCACTTTGGAGTTCTGGAAGAGCGCGGCATAGTGGGTAAAGGAGAACCCCTCGAAGCGGCCGATCATGTTCGTTTTATCGAAACTGTAGACGGCAAGGAGCAGGATGGGGAGATACAGGAGAAGGAGCACGAGCCCCACGACAAACGCTTTGAGACAATTTTTGAGAACTGTGTGTTTCATAAGTTTGTCCCCCTGACATTTTCGTCCGATTTCAGCCCGCCCGACAGCAGCGTGGAGGCAAATACGATGATGAGGAGCACGAGCGCGATCATGGAGCCCATATGCCAATCGTTGCCGAAGTAGTCGGATATGAATTTACCGATGATCGTCACCTTTGCATTGCCGAGCATGTCCGAGACGACATAGTTCGTCATGGAAGGGAGAAAGACCATCGTCACGCCGCTCATGATCCCCGGCATGGAGAGGGGAAGGGTGATGCGGAAAAAGGTCGTAAAGGCATTTCCGCCGAGGTCCGCACTCGCCTCATAGAGGGAATCGTCGATCTTCAGCATTGTGGTGTAGAGGGGCAGGATCATGAAGGGCAGGAAGTCATACACCATGCCGACGATCGTCTTAAAGATATTTGCATTTTCGAGCCACGCGAGCGCGTCCGCCTGCGAAAGGAGATTGAAGAGCTCACGAAGAGCATTCACCCTTAAGACAAAGTTGATCCACATGGGGAGCACAAAGAGCATTAAAATGACAAACTTTTTCTTGAGCTTGCTCCGCGCGAGGATGAGGGCGACGGGGTATGCGATGACGAGGCAGATGACCGTCGTAATGAGGGAGATGACTATGGAGTAGACGATCGTGGAGAGCTTTGTGGGGTCCGAGAAGAACTGCAGAAAGTTGGAGAAGGAGAAGTGCATGTCCCTGTCTGTAAAGGCATAGAAGAGGATCACGCACATCGGGATGATGACGAAAAAGACGAGGAACACCGCATAGGGAATGCAGAGCGTCTTTCTCGAAAAGCGGGGGAGTTTCATTCCTGATCCTCCTTCGCCTTGGGTTTTAAGGAGAGCTTGATCTTCTCCTTCGGAATGATGACGGAGACGTAGTCGTTCTCGTTCCAAAGGTCCTCCGTCGCAAAGACGAAGTCTTCATCCTCGTCGCTGTCGCCTGTGCGGACGATGACGCGGTAGTGGTCGCCCTTATAGATGATGGAGATGATATGTCCCGTCGTGCCGCCCGCATCCTCGTCGTCGCTGATCGAGATATCGTAGAGCCCGACTTCGACGCGGACCTCCGTGCCCGTGAGGTCGATCTTTTCGCCCTCCTGTGTGATGAGATATTCCTCCTCGTCGATGTGGCTGCCGGGGTAGAGCTGGGTGACGTCGCATTCAAACTCACCGTTTGCGAATTCCACGGTGTTGTGCTTGGTGATGACGCCGTCAAAGACGTTTGTCGTGTACTTGGGCTTCATGAGGTGAATGCCGTCGGGGGCGACGTTGAGACCGATCTTTTCGCCGACCTCGCGGCTCTCCGTGCTCTGGATGACGACCTCATACTTGCCGACCTGCACCGTAATTTCATAGTGGATGCCCTTAAATACGACGGAGATGACCTCGCCCTTGAGCGTTCCCTCCTCGGGGGAGACCATCTTGACGTCCTCGGGACGGACGACGATGTCCACGAGCTCGTTGACGTCGAAGTCGTCCACGCAGTCGAAGGTCTTACCGCAGAATTTCACCTTCTTTTTCCCGACCACGGTGCCGCTGAAGATATTGCTCTCGCCGATGAAGTCGGCAACAAAGGTGTTGGCGGGCTCGTTGTAGATCTTGGTGGGGGTGCCGATCTGCTGGACAACGCCGTCCGACATGACGACGATGGTGTCCGACATGGTGAGCGCCTCCTCCTGGTCATGCGTGACATAAATAAAGGTAATGCCGAGGCGGTCGTGCATCTTCTTGAGCTCGATCTGCATCTCCTTCCTCATCTTGAGGTCGAGAGCACCGAGGGGCTCGTCGAGAAGAAGGATCTCGGGCTCGTTGACGATGGCCCTTGCGATGGCCACGCGCTGTTGCTGGCCGCCCGAGAGGGTGGAGATGGAGCGCTTTTCAAAGCCCTCGAGATCGACGATCTCGAGCGCCTTTTTCACCTTTTCGGCGATCTCCTTTTTGGTGAGCTTTTCCTTTTTTGTGTACTCCTCGCCCTTGTCGTTGCGGTAGGTATTGATGACCCGCTTGCACTTCAGCCCGAATGCAATGTTTTCAAATACATTGAAGTGGGGGAAGAGGGCGTACCGCTGGAACACGGTGTTGACGGGACGCTTGTTGGGCGGAAGGGCGGAGATGTCTTTGCCGCTCAGAAGGATCTGTCCGCTCGTGGGAAGTTCGAATCCCGCGATCATGCGGAGCGTCGTCGTCTTTCCGCAGCCTGACGGGCCCAAAAAGGTGATGAATTCACCCTTGTTGACGTAGAAACTCACGTTGTCGATGATGAGGTTCTCGCCGAAGTACTTTGTAACTCCTTTCAGTTCGATGATGTGTTCCGCCATGGGAGCCTCCTTTCGTGAAAATGCTTAAAAATTGGGAGGGGTGGAGATCCAGAGAAATCTCGCCTTTCCCTTGCCCTCGTTTACAATATAATGTTCTTTGCCCGCCGTGAAGTAAAAGCTTTCGCCCTTTTTGGCGGTGTGCCGTTTCCCTGCAATGACGACTGCGATCTTCCCCGCAAGGACGTAGCCGAACTCTTCGCCCTCATGGGGAAAGTCGGGCTGTGTCTGCGCGTCCTGTTCGAGCTCGACGAGAACGGGCTCCATCATGTTCTTCTGGGCATTGGGAATGACCCAGCTCAGGAGCATGCCCTCAGACTGCTTTTCAATGTATTCTGCCTCCGAAAACACCACTTTTTCATCGGTCTCCTCATGAAAGAAGTCCGAAAGATTGCTCCCGAGGGCATTCAAAAGGTCCACAAGGGTTGCGATGGAGGGACTCGTAAGGTCGTTTTCGAGTTGGGATATGTATCCCTTGGTCAGCTCGCAGCGGTCTGCAAGTTCCTCCTGCGTCAGATTTTTTTGCAGGCGCATCTCTCTCAGTTTTGCACCAAGTTCCATAGAATATTTCGCTCCTATGTTTATTAAAAATAAACTTTTTGATAGTTTTTATCAAACTTTTGTAATAATAAACAAAAAGTTTAATAATAATAAACCCAAACTGCTGCAAGTATAAATGATATGATATGGAATGTCAACTGTTTTACGGCAGTTTTTCAAAAATAATCTCTTTAAATATGCTGAAAGGCGCATGCGTGGGTGTTGCATGCGCCTCGGTGGGGGAGAGAGCAAAAAAAGACCTGCCCGAAAAGGCAGGCCGTGTGATTTTTCCTGTGCTTAAAGAGCGGCGAGCTTCTTCGCGAGTTTCGCCTTTTTATTTGCAGCGTTATTCTTGTGCAGAATGCCCTTGGTCACGGCAGAATCGATGGCGGAGACCGTCTCGGGATAGAGGACGGTGGCCTGTTCCTTATCGCCCGTAGAAACGGCGGCGAGGAACTTTTTGATCTGCGTTTTGAGAGCCGACTTCACGGCTTTGTTCTCAAGGGTCTTTTTTTCTGTGACAAGGACGCGCTTTTTGGCGGATTTGATATTGGCCACGGTATTTCTCCTTCAAATTTTTTATGAAATTTCTCTGCAAGATACTTTCTCTTGATAAATCTTGATTATTTTAGCATAAAATACACTGCTTGTAAACTGTTTTTTGAGGGTTAGAGGAAAAATTTTTTTGAAAAAGGTGAAAAATGGAGGAGAGAATTCCGAAAATCGGCGTCTTTGACAGCGGGATCGGCGGTCTGACGGTCTTAAGGGAGTGTTTTTTTCTCTTGCCGGATGCAGAATATTACTATTTGGGCGACAACGCCCGCGCTCCCTACGGGAACAGGAGCGAGGAGGAAATAACCTCCTTCGTCATGGAGGGGCTTTCCCTCTTTGAGTGGCTGGGGGTGGACGTCGCCGTTCTCGCCTGCAATACCGCCACGGCCGTCTGCCTCGGGAGGGCAAGGAGGGAGTTCTCCTTTCCCATCGTCGGAACGGAACCCGCCGTCCGTCTCGCCGCCAAGGAGTGCAGGAACGCAGTCGTCCTTGCGACCGTACGAACGGCAGAGAGCATGAGGCTCAAAGAGCTCATCGCATCCTGCCCGTCCTGCTCCTTTACGGTATTGCCCTGTCCGTCGCTGGCGGGAGAAATCGAGAGGACGCTGACGGAGGGAGGCAGGGCAGAAATAGGGAAACTTGTCCCCAAGGCCGATATTTTAGGGAAAAAAGCGGATGGCGTTGTCCTTGGGTGTACGCACTATGTCTTTTTCAGGGATGAGATCGCATCGGTTTACGGCTGTAAGGCCTATGACGGGAACCTCGGCGTGGCCAAATCTGTCCTCAGACGGCTAAAAGTAGGGAGAGCTGTCCACCATTTTCCCCTGCAAAATCAGAACATTTGTTTTGAGATAAAAATGAAGGAATTGGCGAAAAATAGGGTATTTTTTGTTGGAAATTCGCAAAATACGAACAAAAAAGTGTTTTTCTCAAACATTTGTTTTAGGTGTTCCTGAAAAAATTTTTTCATCAAGTGGAAAAAAATGGCCAAACATGGTTGACAAGCCCTATATCGCGTGCTATAATGGGGATACAAAGGAAAAAGGAGGGCTTCAAGGACATGCAGTTTGTCAGCGGAAAAGCAAAACATCAGCTCGACGCCAAGAACCGCACGCGCATTCCCGCAAAATTCAAGAATGCGTTCCCGCAGAACGAGAAGCTCTTCTTCGTGAAGTACACAACGGGCTGCGTCGCCATCATGTGCGAGTCGGTCATGGAGAGGAAACTTCTCTCCTTCAGCGACGTTGACCCTGCAGATGAAGACGTCTACGACGCAAAGCGGTATATCTACACCGTCGTCGACGACGTCGTGGAGGACAGCCAGCACAGATTCATGATCCCCAAGGAATACAGGGAATTTGCGAATCTCACCAAAGATCTCGTCTCCGTCGGCATGGGCGATTATATCGAGATCTGGGACGAAAAGACGCTTGAGGGCAAACTCAACGGGATGACGGTGGCGGAAGCGAACCGCATCAAGAAAGCGTACATGGAAAAACAGGAGAAGCAATGAGCGCCTACCATGCTCCGATCATGCTGAGCGAAGTGATCGAGGGGCTCAACATCAAGCCGAACGGGCTTTACTTTGACGGAACATGCGGCGGCGCGGGGCATTCCTCCGCGATCCTCGAGAGAGAACCCACCGCAAGGCTTGTGGCAACGGACAAGGACGAGGATGCCGTGAGAGAGGCTTCCCGCCGTCTTGCCCCCTTTGAAGGACGGTACCGTTTGGTGAGGACCGATTTCAAGAACTTTGCAGAAGTTTTATCCCCCGAAGAGAGGCTCGACGGTTTTTTGCTCGACCTCGGCATCTCTTCCCATCAGATCGACGATGCGGCGAGGGGGTTTGCCTACCGCTCCGCGGAAGCGCCTCTCGACATGCGCATGGACAAGCGTTCGGCGCTCACCGCATTTGACGTCGTCAACACCTATACAGAAGAGGACTTAAGGCGCATCCTGAGAGAATACGGCGAGGAGCCCTTTGCGGGGACCATCGCAAGGAATATCGTAAGGGAACGCCAGACACAGAGCATTTCCACCTGCGGTGCACTCAGACAGCTCGTGGAAGAGAGCATCCCCGCAAAATTCCGCTCGGCGGCATGCGCAAGGCAGACCTTTCAAGCCATCCGCATCGAAGTGAACGGAGAGCTCGACGGCCTTGAGGCCTGCATCCGCGGCCTCGTTGCAAGGCTCAAAAAGGGGGGAAGGGCAGCGATCCTTTCCTTCCACTCCCTCGAGGACAGGATCGTCAAAACCGTGTTCAGAGATCTGTCAACGGCCTGCACCTGTCCCAAAAATTTCCCCGTCTGCGTCTGCGGAAGGGTCAAACAGCTCGAAATACTCACAAAGAAGCCGCTCACGGCTTCGGAAGAAGAACAAACCGAAAATCCTCGCGCCAAGAGCGCAAAACTGCGAATTGCCGAAAAAATCACAGAATGAACGGGCAATTTGTCGAATACAATATTTTAACAAGGAGATAGGTTCCACATGGCACAGGCAGCTCTGCTTGAGAGAGAATATAGAGCGTCCGTAGAGGACGAACAGAATACACCCGAAGCGATCGCACACAGGAAGAGGGGCGAAGCGATCTTCAGCGACTTTATCCAAAGCAAGGATTACGACCCCGGGAAGCTGGCGGCAACCTTTTCCATGCCCACGGCATCCGCAGCCACGGCGTCCGCAGCCGCGGCGACCGTAGAACGTGAGGCCGCTCCCGCCCGCGAGGAAACGCCCGCACAGAGAGATCTTTTTGCAAATTATGTATACAGGGACCATGCCCTTCCCGCAACGGAGGTGAGGGAGGAGGTCTCTGCGGCGACGTATGCGCCCGAAGCTCCCGCTCCCGCCTATACGCCCGCCTATACGCCCGTGCCCGCCGCACCCGAGGTGGCGCCCGAGATCGAGACCGAGGACACCCGTCCCACGCAGCGCACGATGGATGTGTTGCACCGCGAAGAGATCTACGAGCGCGACTTTGCGATCGAACAGCAGCCCAAGGAGCGCGTGGGGTTCTTTGCGTCCCTTTCGGCCAAGGCGAAGATGGCGCTTGCCATTGTTTCCGCGACCTTTGTTGCGGCGATCGCAGTCGTCTGCATCAATACGGGGATCATCAATTCCATGAAGTCCGACGTAGACAGGAAGCAGAAAGAGCTCGAGGACCTTTCCGAGTACTCCGAGACGCTCAACGGTCGGATCGAGGCCGTCACGGATCCCGCCTATGTCGATGATTATGCGGAAAACGTGCTCGGCATGACGCGTTCCTAAGGGGGAAATCCCATCAAAAATCAATATTCCGTCACAGTTCTACGAAAGAGGTTATTTGCCATGCTATTGGCGATAGCCTTTATTTTTTGTCTGTTTTTGGGCAGATTCTTCTATATTCAGGTCATATGGAAGGAGAAACTGCAATATCTTGCCCTCGACCAGTGGACAAGGGAGATCCCCATCCATGCGGGAAGGGGGAATATTTACGACTGCAACGGGGAATTGCTCGCGGGCAACACCGCCGCATACAGCGTCTACGCGCGCGCCAATGCCGTGGAGAACGCCGAGATTGCTGCGGCCGCTCTTTCGCCCGTTCTCGGCGTGGAAAGGGAGGAACTTGTAAAAAAACTTTCCGACAAGAGCAAATCGGAAATTTTGCTTCTGCGCAAGACGGGCAAGGAGACGGTGGAGGCGCTTGCGGGGCAGAACATCCGCGGCGTCTACTACGCCCGCGACGACGTCCGCATCTATCCCTACGGTTCCCTCGCCTGTCAGGTGCTCGGCTTCACTTCCTTCGACGGTTCGGGCACGACGGGGGTGGAGGGATATTACAACGGCTTTCTTGCGGGGGAGGACGGGGATATCCTCTATGAGACGGACCTCGTGGGGGTTGACCTCGAAGGGGCCGCTGCGGCCTATCTCCCCGCCGAGAACGGACTTTCCGTCCGCCTGACGCTCGATCACCGCATCCAATCCCTCGCGGAGCAGGTCATGGGGCGGGTGCTCTCCGAATCGCAGGCCAAGGCTGCGCGGGCGGTCGTGCTCGATCCCTCCGACTTCTCCGTCCTCGCCATGGTGAATCTCCCCTCCTACGACCTCAATGAGATCCCGAGGGACGACCTCGATCTTCTCAATTCTCTCTCGCGGAACAAGCTCGTGTCGGATATCTATGAACCGGGCTCGACGTTCAAGATCGTCACGGCCGCCGCCAATATCGAGGAGGGACTCAGGGGAAACGAGAGGGCTTTGCCCCTCAACCATGTCTTTTCCTCCTCCCGCACGCGCATTGTGGACGGGACGACCATCAAGTGTTGGAGCGATCATAAGAACGGCAAGCATTCCAACCAGACGCTCGCTGAGGCATTGAACAACAGCTGTAATCCCTGTTTTGTGGATATCGCACTCGCCTTGGGTAAGGAGACGTTTTATGAATATCTGAAAAATTTTCAGTTCGGAAGGGCGACGGGCATCGACTTTTCGGGGGAATCTATCGGCATGTTGCTCCCCGAGAGCGTCGTGCGCGACTGCGACCTCGCCCGTATCGGCTTCGGACAGACCATTGCCGTCAGCCCGCTCCAGCTTGCCTGCGCCGCCGCATCCGCCGTCAACGGGGGATATTACTACGCGCCGCGGATCGTAGCGGAGATCTTTTCGGAGGAGGGAGGCGTGAGCGAAAAGACGGAGACAAAACTTCTCCATCGCACCGTCAGCGAGGAGACGTCGAAGATCCTCTCATCCATGCTCGAGGGGGTCGTGCGCGACGGCAGCGGAAAGAAAGCGTACATAGAGGGGTACCGCGTGGCAGGGAAAACGGGCACGGCGCAAAAGTATGAGAACGGCCATATCGCGCAGGGCAAGTATGTCTCCTCCTTTGTGGGATATTTTCCCGCGAATGACCCAAAATATCTTGCGCTCATCATTGTGGACGAACCGCAGGGCTCCTACTACGGCAGTACCGTCGCCGCGCCCTGTGCCAAAGAGATCTTTCAGGGCATCATAGATATGATGCATCTGCCGCAATCGGAGGGATAAACCATGAAACTTTCTTATCTTGCCGCCGAGGGAGGCGGCGTTCTCAAGGGGGCAGACGTTGAGATCGGCTCCCTGTGCACGGACAGCCGCGTCGCGGGGGAGGGGGATCTCTTCTTCTGTATCAACGGAACGCACGAGGATGCGCATAAATATGCGCGGGAGGCAGAGCGGAGAGGGGCCTGTGCCGTCGTCTGCGAGAGACCGACGGAAACTTCTCTTCCCTATATCCTTGTCCCCGACTGCCGTCTCGCGATGGCACATATTGCCGCGGCCTTTTACGGCCATCCCGAAAAGTATATGAAACTCATCGGCGTGACGGGCACCAACGGCAAGACGACGGTCACGCACATGCTCTTTTCCGTTCTGACCGCCGCGGGAAAGAGGGCGGGGCTCATCGGAACGCTGGGGGCGAGATTCAAAGATACGGTGTTGCCGCCCGCTCTGACGACGCCCGACCCCGTTTCTCTCTTTTCTCTCCTCTCCGACATGCGTAAAGAGGGGGTGGAATATGTCCTGATGGAGGTCTCCGCGCATGCCCTTGCACTGAAAAAGGACCGTCCGATCGTGTACGAATGTGCGATCTTCACCAATCTCACGCAGGACCATTTGGATTTTTTCGGGGACATGCAATCGTACGGCATGGCAAAAAAATCGATGTTTTCAAGGTGCAAACTCGCCATTCTGAACGCCGACGACCCCTTTTCCAAGGAAATTTCCGCAGTTTCTCCCGAGGTGCTTACTTACGGGCTCGATTGCCCCGCCGACTGCTTCGCCATGGTGGAGCGGGAGGGGATCGAGGCGACGCGCGCGCTCCTCAACCTCGAGGACGATCTCTGCGAAATAGAACTTCCCATGACGGGACGGCACAATGTCTCCAACGCTCTCGCGGCCGCGGCCTGCTGCAGGCGGCTCGGCGTCGATATGGAGACCATCGCCGAGGGGCTTTCGGGGGTCACCGTCGATGGAAGGCTCGAGCGGGTGGGGAATTACAGGGGTGCAGATCTCTTTGTGGACTTTGCGCACACGCCCGACGGGCTCGAAAAATCCCTTCAGGCGCTCAAAAAACATGCAAAGGGGAAACTCATTGCCGTGTTCGGCTGTGGCGGCAACCGCGACAGGGCCAAGCGGCCAATCATGGGGGAAGTGGTTGCAAAAAACTGCGACTTTGCGGTCATCACCTCTGACAATCCCCGCTATGAGGACCCCTGCGCCATCATTTCCGAGATCGAAGAGGGCTACAAAAGGGTCAGCCGCTCCTATGTCGCCATCGAGGAGCGGGAGAAGGCCATCGCCTACGCCGTGCAGAAACTTGAGAAGGGGGACATTCTCCTCGTTGCGGGGAAGGGAGGGGAGACCGAACAGGAGATCATGGGCGTCAAATACAAATACAGCGACAGGGAGGTGTTGAAATCTCTCATGGGGAATGGAAATGCTCAATAAATTACTATACTCTGTTCTGTTTTCCTTTCTCCTTTCCCTTGTCCTCTGCGCCGTCGAGATCCCTCTCCTCAAAAGGCTCAAGGCGGGGCAGAATATCTTGGAGTACGTCAAGGAGCACAGGGATAAGAGCGGCACGCCGACGATGGGAGGGCTCGGATTTGTGCTCGCCGCCTCGGCCGTGGCCCTTCTGTTCTGCGGAATTTCGGATAGGCCCTTTACCGTATGCGTCGCCGTCGGGGCGGGGTATATGCTCGTCGGCTTCCTCGACGACCTCTTAAAGAAGCTCCGCGGGAAGAATTTGGGGCTCAGACCCTATCAAAAAATTCTCTTTCAGCTCGCCGTCGCCGTGATCGCGAGCGTCTATGCGTGCAGAAGCGGCTTGACGTTTCTCTATCTTCCCTACACAAAGTATGTAGTTGATATCGGCTGGTGGATGCTCCCGCTCGGGATCCTCGTCTTTCTCGCCACTGTCAACAGCGTCAATCTGACGGACGGGCTGGACGGGCTCGCGGGCTCCTCCTCGGCCGTCTTTTTTGGATTTTTCGGTGCGCTCCTCCTTCTGCAGGGGCAGACGGCCATGCCCTATCTCTGCTTCTGCCTTGTGGGAGCGCTCGCGGCATATCTTATCTTCAATGTATCGAGGGCGAGCGTCTTTATGGGGGACACGGGCTCCCTTGCGCTCGGCGGATTCGCAGCGAGCATTGCGCTCTTTTCGGGAAACGCGCTCTCCGTTCCCTTCATCGGATTTGTCTTTGTCCTTTCAAGCATATCCGTTATCATTCAGGTCATACACTATAAGCGGACAGGCAGACGGGTATTTTTGATGGCGCCCATTCACCATCATTTTCAGGAAAAGGGTCACTCGGAGGCAAAGATCTCCTATTGCTATGCGATCCTGACTGCGGTTTTAGGACTGACGCTTCTTCTTCCCTATGCCTGACTCCTGCGCGGGAGAAGCCGCGGGGAGAAGGAGAAAATGAATGCTGTATTCCGAACAGGTATTTTTGGTGGCGGGGCTCTCCCGTTCGGGGATCGCTGCGAGCGAATTCCTCGTATCGCACGGAGCAAAGGTGTATGTGTATGACGACGTGGACGATTCTAACGTCCGTGCGGCAACGGAGCGTTTGAAGGAGATCGGCTGCACGGCAGTTTCCAAGGAGATGCTTGCGGAGACGGCGGAGAAGTGTGACGTCCTCGTGCTCTCCCCCGGGATCCCCGTGGACCATCCTCTTCCGATCTCCTTTAAGAAAGCGGGGAAGCATATCATCGGCGAGGCGGAACTGGGTGCGCTCAATCTGCATTGTCCCTGCGTCGCCGTGACGGGGACGAACGGCAAGACGACGACGGTCACGATGCTCGAATGTATCTTTAAGGCGGCAGGGAGGAAGGGGATTGCCTGCGGAAATGTGGGGAAGCCCATCACTTCCTGTCTCAAAGAGCTCGGCGAGGACGGCGTGGCGATCGCAGAGATCTCCTCCTTCCAGCTCGAGACGCTCTATTCGCTCAGACCCCATGTGGCGGTCATCCTCAACGTGACGGAGGACCATCTCAACCGCCACTATAACATGGAGAACTACATTTACTTAAAATCCCGTCTGCTCAAGAATGCGGCGGAGAGCGAGTACGCCGTGCTGAACTTTGACGACCGCATCGTCCGCGGGTTCTCCGAAAAGACCAAGGCCAAAGTCGTATGGTTCTCCCTCAGGGAACGCGTGGAGGGTGCCTACATACAGGACAACAGCTTTTGCTGGTACGGGGAACGGCTCTTCTCCGCGGACGAACTTGCGCTCGACGGCGAGCACAACCGTGCCAATGCCCTTGCGGCGATTGCAGCCGCCAAGCTCATGGGGATCGGGAACGAGCCGATCCACGCGGCGCTTCAGAATTTCCGCGGCGTCAAACACCGCATCGAGAAGGTTGGCGAGGTGAACGGCGTCCAATTCATCAACGACAGCAAGGCGACCAACGTCGATTCCGCCATCAAGGCCGTCGGCAGCGTGAAGGGGGAGAGCGTGCTCCTTCTCGGCGGCAAGGATAAGGGGTATTCCTACGAACCTCTCTTCGAGGCCCTTAAGACCTCCAACGTCGTCCATGCCGTCATCTACGGCGAAAATGCCTTCCGCATTCTGAACGCCGCCCTCAAGACGGGGTATACGGCCGTCACGCTCTGCAGGCCCTTCGACCTCGCCGTCCGCGTCGCCTATCTCATCGCGGAGAAGGGGCAGAACGTGCTCCTCTCTCCCGCTTCGGCAAGTTTCGACGCCTTTACGAGCTATGAGGAGCGGGGGAAACGCTTCTGCGAGCTCTTTGAGCTCTTCAAACGGGAGGCTCAGCCCTACGTCAAGGCGGAGGCGACGCATGGAGAGTTCGACGAATAGGAAAAAAAGGGGGAGGGGAGACCTCCTC
>CANRDK010000032.1 GCA_947629345.1 uncultured Clostridia bacterium | reverse complement strand
ACCCCTCAGTCACGCAAGGACAGCGTGACAGCTCCCCTACAAGGGGAGCCAAGGGGCTTTCTTTTTCCCCCACCTCAATTTTAAATTTTTAATTTTTAATTTTGAATTCAAAAAATCGTCCCCCGAAGGGGACGAATACGAAGTTTTCACGTTCTGTCCATCGCGTAGGCCGCGGCGCCGAACATGCCCGCATCGTTGCCGAGCGAGGCACGGACGATCTCGAGCGGGGCATAGTCGTTGGGGGCGAGAATGTTCTTGTAGACAAACTTTCTGACGGGGCGGAGAAGCGCTTCGCCCTCGTTGGAGACCCCGCCGCCCACGATGACGACCTGCGGACGGAGGAGGTTCACGATATTTGCGATCCCCTCGCCGAGGCTGCGGATATAGTCCTTGACGATCTTTTTGGCGGCCTTGTCCCCCTTTCTTGCGGCTTCAAACGCCGTTTTGCCCGAAATATCTTCGACCTTGGGGGCATATTCCCACATGAGGGAATCCCTGTGGCGAAGCATGGCGGCCTCGGTGTCCCGTTTTAAGGCAGTGGCGGAGGCGTAGCGTTCAAAACATCCCCTTCTGCCGCAGGTGCACTTGATCCCCCCTTGGCGGATGACGGTGTGGCCGAGTTCGCCGCCTGCCGAGCGGTAGCCCTCGACAAGTTTGCCGTCGATGACGATGCCGCCGCCCACGCCCGTGCCGAGCGTGATCATGACGGAGTCGGCGTACGACTTTCCGCTGCCGAAGCGGGCCTCGCCGAGTGCGGCCGCATTGGCGTCATTGGTGACGAATACGGGGATCCCGAGGTGGGAGGAGATGAGGTCTGCGAGAGGCACGTCTTTCCAGCCGAAGTTGGACCAGTTGACGACAACGCCCCTTCTCGAATCGATGATCCCGGGGGAACCGACGCCGACGGCATAGACTTCCTCCCGCCTGATGCCGTATTCCTCCGCCATGGAGAGAACGAGACCCGCGAGGTCGGCCGCAGTCTTTTCGGGCGGATCCTCGGGCTCCGTCGGACAGCGCTTTTGGTAGAGCATCACGCCGCGGTCGTCGAGGATCCCCGCCTTTGCGGACATTCCGCCGAGATCGATACCGATGTAATATTTGATTGACATTGCTTTTCTCCCTAATAAAATAATGTGGTGACCCTTCGACTACGCTCAGGGTGACGCAATTGGAACAGCGGGGCGGGAACACGCACGGGAGCAGGTCGCTCATGCTGAGCGTAGCGAAGCATCCCGTTAAACTTACGGAGGCATAATTGGTCGTTGCCCACCCCCCTACCCCCCTCCTCGGGAGGGGGCATGGAACCGCAATTTTTAATTTTAAATTTTTAATTCACGGGGAATCCCATCATCCCAGCCTGATCTTCTTGCACAACTGTTTGTAGAAAAAGATGATGATCCACCGCTTGAGCCGCCCCGGGAAGAACACGGTGAAGAACACATTCGTGCGGTAAAACAGCTTATAGTAGAGCTTTTTATCCCGCTCCTTGATGTGCCGCCGCAGTGCCTTCAGCGCTGCCTTGCGCTCCTTGGTGTACTCGCCGAGGACGAACAGCATCGTCGTAAACATGTAGTCCGCAAGCGCGTGGAACATGTACTTTCTCAATCCCCTCGGCTGGGACATGATCTCATCGTATGTCCAGCGGTCGGTCATCGTCTGCATGACGCGGAGCATCTGCTCATACCGCTTTACCATATTGGGAAGGTTGACCGACTGGTCTGCCCTGCCGATGAAGTAGCGGTAGAAATCGATATTCAGATAGAAGAGTTTCCGCGTGTAGGGCAGAGGGTTGTAGGAGACGATGTCATCCACATAGAAGGTATGCTCAGGGAGGCACAGGCCGCTCTCCTTCAAAACAGAAGTCTTGTAGACAAGGGCGTGCATCAGGAGCATGAGCGAGAATCGGAACCGCTTGACGCCGTCCCATGTACAGAATGTCTCCTCGGGGAACTTTTTATTGTACCTTGAGAAGTGGCGGGTGTTGTCGGCGCTGTGCTCATAGACGTAGTTGACGATATAGAGGTCGGGCGAGGTCCCCTCCTCCGCATGCTGTTTGACGGCGGAGAGGAGCTTTTTGTATGCCTCTTCGTCTGCCCAGTCGTCCGAATCCACGACCTTATAGTAGAGCCCCTGCGCGATGGCAAGACCTGCATTGACCCCCGACCCGTGGCCGCCGTTTTCCTTATCGACGACCCGCACGATCGAGGGGTACTTTGCTTCATATTCCCTTGCGATGGTGAGTGTATCGTCCTTACTGCCGTCGTTGACGATGACAATTTCCACGTCCTCGCCGCCGATGAGAAGGGAATCGATACATTTTCTCATATAGTCCTGCGAATTATAGCAGGGCACGGTAAAAGTGATGTATTTCATGGTTGGATTTGGGGGTGGACCCCAAAAATGAAGGAATTAAAAATTTAAAATTAAAAATTAAAAATTGTGGTAGAACGGCGCAATTCTGCTCAACAGCCCAGTGGGCTGTGAGCTGCGCCGCGACAGGAGGCGTGGCCTCGCCGACGGGTTGCGGCGGTCCCTGCCGACGCAACGGAATGCATCATCAGAATGACACCCCTTCCGCCCCTACGGGGCACCCACCCCTCGAGGGGTGGGCAAGCCGTGGCTCCCCTCTTAGGGGAGCTGTCACGCAGTGACTGAGGGGTTCTTAAACCCTATCCCCCGCTGCGCGGGTACTTCCCCTACAAGGGGAAGCAAGGGGGGTAACCCCTCGGCTCCCCCTTCGAGGGGGAGCTGTCGCGGGTGCCCTTGCCGCGACTGAGGGGGTGTCGTTCCAAATATGTCCCCCACCTCAATTTTTAATTAAATGTGCTCCCGTGCGTTTCATGGGATGCTTCGCTACGCTCAGCATGAGCGCAGAGCGCTCAACTTTTAATTTTATTCTGCCTGTGCCTTGACGGCTTCAAAGGCCGCGTCTTTTTCGTTCTTGGTGTCGATCGCCTGTGCCGCGCTCTCAAAGAGTTCCTGCGCTTTCGCGGCGCGCTCTGCCTTGGCCTCCTCGGTGTCCTTGGGGCTCGAAGCGAGCTTTTCGCTCTTCTTCGTGTGGGCAAAGTACTTCATGACCTTGGAATTGAGCTGGGAGGCGGCCGTGTGGGCTTCCTTCTCTGCATTGGAGAGGTCGGCGGCGTACTGTGCCTTCTCGTAAGCGGCCTTGGCGGCCTCGATCTTCTCGGCGGGAGCGCCGGCTGCAACGAGCTTTTCATACTTCGCCTTCTTCCTTGCAGCGACCTTGTTGTTGTCGGGGAAGATGACGAGGAAGATGAAGAAGAAGATGACCATGGAGACGCCGCCCGTGAGGACTGTCTTCAGAAGGCCGATGACGACGTCGTTCCAGTTCCACCAAAGGAGCATGGGATTGATGATGCCCCAAACGGCGTTGGTGAAGATGGAAACGAGCACCCAGCCGATGAAATACCACATTGCCTGATACCAAGGGTTGCCGTGGGAGCGGTAGGTGATATTCCTCTGAAGGGGGAAGTTGATGCACTGTGCGAGGAACACGGCGATCTCAAATGCGATGAAATTGCCGAGGCCTGCGACCTGAAGGCTGTGCCCCGCCGCCTGCGCGGCTTCGACCTGTGCCTGCGTGGAGGCAAGGATGGTGTTGTTTGCCGCATCAAGGAACTTGACGGGTTCGTTGAAGATGGCATAGTTCAGAGCGTTGCCTGCCGCATCCTTCCACGGAAGGGCGACTGCGGGCCAGACGAAGGGCGTTGCCCACAGACCTTCAAACGCATAGGGAAGGAAAGTCATGATGAGGAATTGGATGATCGTGACGCCCTCGGAAAAGACGATGAAGAAGAACACCATATAGATGAGATGGGCGAGCTTTTCATGCTTCTCCGCAAAATTGTACCAAACGCCCAGCCACCAACGCCAGATCTTTTGGAAGAATGCCAAAAATCCGTTGGAGGAGAGAGGCTTTAACTGTTGTTCGAGATCCTGTTCTGTGTAATTGCTCATGCTGCTTTTCCTGCCTTTTTATTTTTCTTTTCAAGTTTTGCCTGTTTCTTTGCGGCCTTGAGCTCCGCCTTTTCTTCCTTGCTCTTGTGCAGGAAGCGGTGTGCGCCCTTAAAGAAATGGCCGTTGAACATCGTGATGAGCGCCTCCATCTTGCGGCGGTTGAGCCCCATGAACTTGGCGATGCCGCGCATGGGCTGATGAAGGGTGCCCATGACCATCGTGTTAGCGAGCGCCTGGTTGCCGAACTTCCTGCTCGCCGCGATGACGAAGCGGATGGCCCACGAGAAGAGCCTGCCTGTCCAGCCCCTTGCATACTTGAGGTCGCCGACCGTCGTGTTCTCGTGCACGGGGAGACGTCTCTTCTTCTTGCCCGTTGTCTCCTTCTCGATGGTCCTGCCGAGGAGTTCATAGTATTCCTCGTCGGGGATCTCCTTGACGTCTGCCCTTGCATAGGTGGGGAATTTCTGAAGGTCGGATTCGGGCGTGACGCCGAACACCGTCAGGGAAGAGGAGAGGCGGATATCCTCGGAGGATGCGCCGATGAGAATGTCGTAGTCCCCCGCTTCCACCTGCCAACTGTTGGACGCGACGTCGAAGTAGGCAAACGTCCTCTCGTTGAACGGAATGGTGACTTCCTTGCTCTCGCCGGGCGCAAGGGAGATGCGCTTGAAGCCCTTGAGTTCCCTCTTCGGGCGGACGATCTTGCTGTCGGGCAGGCCGACGTAGAGCTGGGCGATCTCGTCCCCCGCGACGGCTCCCGTATTGGTGACGGTGAAGGCGACCCCCTTGCCGTTCACCCTGATATCGGTATAGTTGAACGTGGTGTAGCTGAGGCCGTAGCCGAAGGGATACTTTGCCTTGACGCCCGACGACGTGAAGTAGCGGTAGCCCACGAAGAGCCCTTCGCGGTACTGCGTGCTGTCCTTTTCGCCGGGGAAGAGTGCGGTGGTGGAAGTAGGGCAGTCGTCATACTTGGCGACCCAGCTCTCCGCAAGTTTCCCGGAAGGATTGACCTTGCCCATCAAAACGTCGGCAACGGCCTCTGCACCCGCCTGTCCGCCGAGGCCCGCATAGAGCACGGCGGCCGCGCCGTCCGCCCAGTCCGTCTCCACGACGGAACCGCAGGAGAGGACGACGACAACTTTCTTGCCTGTCGCAATGAGCTGTCTGCAGAGAAGTTTTTGGTTCTCGGGCATGTTGATGTGTTCCCTGTCGAGCCCTTCTGCCTCGGAGAACTCGTCGAGCCCCGCAAAGTAGAGGACGACGTCGGCAAGGGCGGCCGCCTTGACGGCCTTCTTTGCGAGCCCCTTCTTCTTTTTGCCGAAGCGGTTGAAGCCCCTCTCCTCGGCGACGACCTCGAGGGAAGTTTCCCTGAGGGCCTGCTGTGCCGTGGAGAGTTTTGTGGGATTGACAATGGAGGAACCGGCGCCCTGATAGCGGGGGTCGAATGCGAAATCGCCGATGAGGGCAACTTTCGTTCCCGCTTTCAGAGGAAGGATGCCGTCGTTTTCGAGCAGGACCATTCCCTTCCCCGCACACTCGCGGGCAAGCGCATGGTGGGCGTCAACGTCGAAGGGCACGATCTCCTTGTCGTCGCTGAATTCGGTGAGGCCGAGAATGCGCTCCACGCTCTCGTTGAGGAGGGATTCGGGGATCTCCCCCGCTTTCACGGCCTTGACGAGGTCGTCCGCGCCGTATTTGCAGGCAGGCATTTCGAGGTCGTTGCCCGCTTTAAGCCCCTCGATACGGCTGTTGGAGCCCGCCCAGTCGGTGACGACGACGCCGTCGAAGCCCCAGTCGCCGCGAAGGATCTCGCGCATGAGGTGGTTGTTTTCGTTGGTGAAGGTGCCGTTGAGGCGGTTGTAGGAGGTCATGACGGTGTTCGTCTTCCCCTCCTTCACGGCGATCTCGAAGCCCGTAAGGTAGATCTCGCGGAGGGTCCTCTCGTCGATGACGGAATCCGTCGTCATGCGGCGGAATTCCCTGTTGTTCGCCGCAAAATGTTTGATACAGGCGTTCACATGGGTGGACTGAATGCCGCGCACATAGGAAGCCGCCATCTTGCCCGCGAGATAGGGATCCTCCGAGAAATACTCGAAGTTGCGGCCGCAGAGCGGGTTGCGCTTGATGTTGAGGCCGGGGCCGAGCACCATATCCACATCCATTGAGGCGGCCTCTTTGCCGAGCGCCTCGCCGACGCGTTCGCCCAATTCCTCATCCCAGCTGCAAGCCATGATGGAGGCGGTCGGGAAACAGGTAGCCGGGATACTCTTGTGCAGCCCCAAATGGTCGGCTGCCTCCGCCTGTTTTCTCAGGCCGTGAGGGCCGTCCGAAAGATACATTCCGCGGATCCCGAACTGCGGATAATCGACGGTCTTAAAAAAGGCCTTACCCGTCAGAAAATCCGCCTTTTCACGAAGCGTCATCTTTTTGACGATTTCCTTTTTGTCCATGAAACACTCCTTATCTATATATTTTTATACGTTTGTATTTTAACAAATTTTGTTCGTTTTTTGCGGTATTATGGCATAAAGTGTCATTGAAACGGCACAACTAACGCATGAGCCGCTTTTCAAAAGCGCATAAAAAAACAGACCGCCTGCAAACAAAGTCCGCAAGCGTCCGTCATAAGGGGGGATGAAGAAGAGGAATGGTCCGAATTCCATCTTCTGCTTCGCATTATACACTATAATTTTGACTTTGGTACATTTTTGGCGTAATCTGCGTTTTTTGTTACATAAATTGTAAAATTTTTTCGTTTTTTCATTTCTGAAAATTTCTAACACCGAAATTTTCATCTTTTTTGTGAGTATTTCACAAAGGCAACATGATATCGAGAATAAACGTGTGATCGCTGACTTCAAAATTCATGATGCCGCCATATTTTTCCACAATGTACGCCATGCTCTTGACGCCGTAGCCGTGGGAGAGCTTGTCCTGCTTGGTCGTCTGCGGGAAGCCGTTCACGATCTCGACGGGAGAAGGGGTATAATTTTCGACCTGTATCTTTGCCATCTCCCCCACCTTGCGCACGGTCAGCGTCACGGTGCGTTTCTCCCCGTCCTCGATGCCCTTGAGACATTCGATGGCGTTGTCGAGCGCGTTGCCGAAGAGGGAATAGATATCGACGTCGTCGAGCTTGTTCAAGAGGCTCCCGTCCACGATCGTCACGAGCTCGATGCCGAGTGCGTCGCACTGCATGTGTTTCTGCACAAGGACGACGTCGAGGGTGTCGTTGCCCGTCTTTTGCATCATGCCTACGATATTGAGGGAGTCGAGCGCTTCGTTCACCCATTTCTCCCCCGCCTTGCCGTTTGCGCTCCCCTGCATGAGCCCAAGCTGGTGCTTCAGATCGTGGTATTTGATGTTCATCGTGTCTAAATTCTGCCTGAACATTTCATACTGCCGTCTGTCGCTCTGCCAGAGGAGCTGGATGATGCGGATATCCTCCTCGAGTTTTCTGTTGTAGACGTTGGTATAGAGGCTGTCGAGCAAGACAAAGCCGCAGACGAGGCCGAAGAGGATATGGAAGAGGTGCAGATAGGTGAACTCCATTTCCTCGTTCTCGAGTTCACGCTCCGTAAACAGGTTTAAAATGATGAGCACGAGGATGATGAGCATCGTGCTGAGGAGGAGCTTGATATTGTTGGCGCGGAAGTTCTTCTCCTCCTTGAGCCGCCGCGTGAAGAAGAAATAGCAGAACGTGAACACGGCAAGCATGCCCAAAAAGTAGGTGAAGACGTACAGCCAATTCCCCGCGGGCACGCCGCAGCGGTGGAGCACAAATTCCCAGAGCATGGAAAAGCGGTAATGGAGATGCTGGATGACGTACGCGCTCATCGCAAAGAAGAGGGCATTCCACACGTCCCCCTCAAAGCACAGCCAAACCGCGCCGAAGGTCAGAACGGCGAGCGCGACATACCAGAGACTGGCCGAGAAGGGCTCGGGGTTCTGTTCCACGCAGTAGGGATAGGTCGCGCAGGCGAGCAGAATGAGGGCGAGCGCACACCCTGTGATGCGGAGGGCGGCCCACTTCCTCATCCTCAGGAGCGGAGCGATGGGCAGAAAGGAGAGCAAAAGCTCATAGATGAACCCGTCCGCCGTAAAGAAGGTTACGATATTTTCCCACATGCCCCTACCTCGTGTACTTCATGTACTGTTCTACGAACTCCTTCTTCTTGTTGCGGCTCATCAAGAGCTCGTCCGCGCCGATGTGCACGGTGTTCCCGACAACGGCGTCCACAAAGCGGAGATTGACGAGGTAACAGCTGTTGCAGCGGCAGAAATTCATCCCCTCGAGCTGCTGTTCGAGCATCTTGAGGGAGGCGCGGGTGCGGAACTCCCCGTCCGCCGTGTGAAAGACGAGATTGTGGCTCTCCACCTCGATATAGCGGATCGCGGAGGAGGGCACGACCTTGACCTCCTGACGGGTGTTGATGACGATATTCCTGTCCTCCGTGCGGCGCTTGTTGACCCTCTCCACTGCCTTTTTCAGCACCTGAGAAAATTGAAAAAAGCGCACGGGCTTGATGAGGTAGGCAAGCGCCTCCACCTCATACCCCTGCACGGCATACTGCGGCATGTTTGTGATGAAGATGATACAGCAATCGCTCCCCGTGCGGCGGATGCGGCGTGAAAGCTCCATTCCGTCGAGGTGCGGCATTTCGATGTCGAGAAAGACGATGTCGTATCTGCCGTCGTATTCCTCGATGAATTCCATGCTGTCGGCAAAGGAATCGTATGTAAATTCATAATCCCCGCCGTCGAGCGCATCCTGAAGATACTTCTGCATGACGGCAAGGTCCTTCTTGTTGTCGTCAACGAGCGCGATCCTGATCATTTTCCCCTCCCATGACCTATACAGTTTTATTATACGCCGTCTTGGAAAAATGTCAAGAAGGAAAAGCGGGTATTTTCGCAAATTCCCCCACGTTTTCCCTCGGGCAGCAAATGCACGGGAGAATGTATTCCTACGGAGACATTCCGATCACGTCATGGTGAGCGTAGTCGAACCATCACCTTATTATGCTGCGGTGACCCTTCGACGTTGCTCAGGGTGACGCGATTGGGAACGGTCCGTTGGTTGCCCGCTCATTCTGAGGGAGGCGTAGCCGACCGAAGAATCCCCTTGAACGAAGTCCGTTGGTCTAACGGGATCCTTCCCCTTCGACTACGCTCAGGGTCAGGATGAGCGCGGGGCCGGTTCCGTCGGTCTACGAGATTCTCTCGCCCCTTCGGGGCTCGGAATGAGGAAAAACGCTCCGAATCCAATCAAAAAGCCGCCCGAGGGCGGCTGAAAATCATTCTGAAAATCATTCTTTGGGAGTTATGTTCTCTTCGGGGAGCACGTCGCTCGCATCGGGGTCGGCAACCATCTCGATCCCCGTCTCGTCGTCCTCCTGCGGCATCAAAAAGTCTACGCCCTCCGTGTGGAAGCCACGTCCCTTCACTTCGGAGACGGTGCTGATCGTCATGAATGCCTCGGGGTCGATCTTCTGTACCTCCGACTTGAGTGTGACGAGCTGGCGGGAGGAAATGACCGTGAGGAGCATGTGGCAGGGCTGTTTCAGATACCCCGTCTGCCCGTAGAGCACGGTGACGCCGCGGCTGACCTTCTTTAAGATCATGTCGCGGATCTCCCTGTAGTGCATGGAGACGATCTTCACCTGTATCCGCTTCATGCCGATGGGCGAGACCTTATCGACGAGAATGGCGGAAATGATCGTGATGAAGATGCCGTAGAGCACCGATTCCACGGAGGGAGCGGCGATGAGGTTGAGCGCAACGATGCCGAAGTCGATGATCCACATCGTGGCGGAGACGGAGGCGTTGAAGTATTTTTTGAAGATGAGGGGCGGGATATCCGTGCCGCCCGTGCTCGCCCCCACGCGGAGAACGAGCCCCACGCCGAGGCCGAAGAGGAGGGCGCCGCAGAGCATGGCAAAGAGCGGACTGCCGAGTTCGCCCCCCGCGCCGATGCTGTGTCCGTACTTCTCGGCGTACATTTCCTCTAAGGGAGCATAGATGGTGAGAAAGGTGGGATAGAGGAAGGTCCCCGCCCCCGTGGAGATGGCAAACTTTTTGCCGAGAAGGATCGCCCCGATCACAAAGAGAATAATATTCAAGGCATAGACGGTGATCTCAACCGCCCAGTCCCGCCACTGTTCGCTGACTCCGGTATACTTCGCGAGGATATTTCTGACACAGATACCGATCCCCGTCGTCCCGCCCATGGCAAAGCCGTTGGGAACGATAAAAAATGCCGCTCCCGCCGCGGTGATGGCATTCCCCGCAACGATAAAGAGAATGTTGAGAAGGAGCCTGTAGACCTGTCGGCGTGTGGGATTGCCGAAACGGCTCTTGTGCGTTTTTTCTTCGGGATTTGTATTTTGCGCTTCTGCCATAGTTTCCTCACTGATTCCGACGCATATTATAACACCCGCCGCCCGCTTTGGCAAGCAAAAATAATTGTCGGCGAAAAAAATCGGCACCGCAAAAACCGCGGCGCCGAAATCATCTTTTGTAGTAGTATCTCAGAAATTGTTGTTACAGCCGCAGCCGTTGTTCTGCGCATAGGGCCCGAGCGCGTACTGCTGTGCGTAGTAGGGATCGAAACCGCAACCGCAGCCTTGATTGCCGCCGCTAAGGCACCCGCAGCCGCTGTTCGAGGCGTTTGCGGCATTGACGCCGCTTGTAAAGCCGTTGGAGAAGTTGTTCCAGCCGTTGTTCTGACACCCGCAGCCGCTGTTGCCATTGTTTCCGCAGTTGCAGCCGTTTGCCGCGTTCACGGCGTTGACGCCGCTCGTAAAGCCGTTGGAGAAGTTGTTCCAGCCGTTGTTCTGACACCCGCAGCCGCTGTTTTGGCAGCCGCAGGAGCTTCCGAACAGGTTGTTCAGCGTGCTCGCAAGCGTATCATTGTTGTGATTGCAGCCGCAGGAGCTCCCAAAGAGATTGTTGAGCGTCCTTGCGAGGTTGTTATTACAGGAATTGCACATGATATTGTCCTCTGGTATGTGATCGGGGACATTGCCCCGTCAATATCATTTTATGTGAAAGTTCTCTCCTTGTGTCCACAAAAAGTTGACAGTTTGCGGAAATGGGAATATACTGTCTTTATCAAATTGAGGAGGCGCCGCATGGAAAAGAGAAGAAAGATCGCCGTCATTTTGCTCTCGGTGTTCAGCTGTTTCTGCTTTCTCGTCACGGCGGTAGGCTCCTTTTTTGCGATTGCGGACGGCCTGTGCGAGGAGAGCGCCCGCATTCTCCCCGATTACGAGAAAATTGACCTCTCCCCCATTCTCGAAAAGGAGGAATGGACGGAGGAGGACTATGCAACGCTCTACCGCCAGACGGGGCTCTCCAAGACGGGGGCAGACAGCGTCCCGCGCTCTCGGCTCAAGGAATTTCAGGACGCTCTCTTCTTTGAAGGGGAAGTCTATCACGAATACACCACCGCCATCACCCCGCACGACAGGCTCAGAGACCCTTCTACGGGGGAAGATTTCACCGCGCCGATCGTCCCGCTCGAGGCGGGAGACATCCTTTTGACCTCCACCACCCACCTCTTCGGCTGGCGGCACGGGCACGCCGCGCTCGTCACGGACGCTTCGGGGGAAGTGTTGCAGGCCATTTCCATCGGCGTTGACAGTACGATCACGGCAGGCGGGGCGAGATGGTTCCGCCGCTCCTCAAACTTCATGGTCCTGCGTCTCAAGGATGCGGACAGGGAAGCGCGGGCGGAGATCGCACAGAGGGCCGCCGAGGAGCTCACGGGGCTCGCATATAATGTGTTTGTGGGATTTTTCACGCCGAAGGACCAGTGCAAAGACGGCAGAACGCCACGCTCTACGCAGTGTTCTCACCTCGTCTGGCAGGCGTTTTTGAATGCGGGCTACGACCTCGACCCCACGGGCGGTCCCCTCGTCAGCCCCCACGACCTCGCTCATTCCCCCTATTTGGAAGTGGTGCAAGTCTACGGCTTTGACCTCAATGACCCTTGGCATTGACCTCACGGCATTTTGAGAACGGGAGAAGGACGAGAGGACGGAACTTAACCCGAAGAATCTCGCGGGGCGATTACGGGCCATTCCCAATCACGTCATGGTGAGCTCCGTCGAACCATCACCTTATTTTATTGCTGCGGTGACCCTTCGACTACGCTCAGGGTGACGCAGTTGGAATGTCGGGGCAGGATAACGCACCGACCGTTCATTCAGAGCGAAGCGATGAATCCCGTTGAACCCTGCTCCGTTGGTTTAATGGGATCCTTCGCTGCGCTCAGGATGAGCGCGGGGGTCAGGATGAGCGGGCGGGTCAGGATGAGCGCGGGGGCGGGATGCGCAAAGAGACAAAAATATAAAAAACAGAGTCGGTTTTTCGGCTCTGTTTTTTGTTTTTTAATTGGGTTCTGTTGGGCGGATCGTTACGCCCTTTTCCGAAATTTTTTCACACTTATGCTTCAGTTTTCGCCTGAGAGGGTCCGCTTCATCACTTCCGCCGCCTCGGTGCGGGAGGCTGCCCCGAGCTTTTCGTAAATGGCAGAAATATAGTTCCGTGCCGTGCCGTCCGTCAGCTTCAAAGCGGAGGCGATCTGCTTGTTCGTAAACCCCTCGTAGATCATGAGCGCGATCTCCACTTCCCTGTCCGAAAAGCCGAACTTGCGCTTGAGGCGGATCTCCCTGTCGCTCGTGACCATCTTGGCGGCGTCGGCGATGCGCTTTGCGATCTTTGCGGGAAGAATGGTGTCCCCCGCGTAGGCATTCTTGATGGCGTCGATGAGGGCCGCGGCGGAGGTGTCCTTCAGAAGATATCCGCTCGCCCCGTTGTTGATGGCCCCCAAGATATATTCGCTGTCGTCAAAGGTCGTCAGCACAATGACCTTCATCTCGGGGAACTTCTCCTTGATCTCCTTCGTTGCGATGACGCCGTTCATCTTGGGCATGCGGATGTCCATCAGAATGACGTCCGGCCGCGTCCTTGCGGCAAGTTCCACCGCCTCGAACCCGTTGGATGCAATGCCCACGACCTCCAGCTCCTCGCTCGAGGAGAGCACGCTCTTGATGCCGTCCGCCAAAATTGCCTGATCGTCTGCAAGTAATATCTTGATCTTCATTTCTCTTCTCCCGTCCTCTTCCCTTCGATGGGAAGGGTGATATGGATCTCGAACCCTTCGTCCTTCTCCGTCACAAATTCTATCTTACCGCCGAGCGCCTCCGTCCGCGCACGCATGCCCGAGAGGCCAAATCCCTCTCTCAGGTCCTCCTGTGCCATGCCGCAGCCGTTGTCGGAGAGATCGAACACGGCGTCGTTTTCCTCCCTTCTGAGTTCAAACAGGAACGCCGTCGCGCCCCCGTGCCGCAGGCCGTTGGAGATCCCCTCCTTCAGCGAATTGCAGAGGAATCTGCGCTTAGCGTCGTTTACCTCGATGTCCTCCACCGAACAGCGGACAGTGATATCCGTCCCCTCCATCGATTCCCGTGCCACGGCGAGCAAGCTCTCCTTGAGGCTCATGCTCTTGGTGGAACCCGAAAGGAGGTGCACGCTCTCCCTGAGTTCCTCCAGCGCGTGCCGTGCCTGCAAATTGGCGGCCGTGATCTTCTTTTTGGCATCCTCGGGGTCCTTATCGACGACGAGCCGCGCCGCCTCCGTCTGCATGATGACCGTCGTGATGGAGTGCCCCGCCGTATCGTGGATGTCCTTGGCGATGCGCTGGCGTTCCTCCAAGATCGCGAGGGCCCTGTGCTCCTCGTTGAGCCGTTTGAGCTCCCTGTTGCTCTCCGAGAGCTCCTTCATGGCCTCGTCGAGTTCCCTGTTCTTTCTCCAGATCTGAATGGCGAAGTTGACGATGAGGAAGTGCAGAACGAGGAGGATGAGGTCGTTGAATGCGCTCGAGACGATGGCGAAGAAATTCACGATGTCGCCGCGGAAGTAGCCCGAGACGACGAGCGTGATGAGAAAGATGCCGATGCTCGACGCCCCCATCGCAATGTTCCCCGAAAAAGACTCCTGCCCGATATAAAATTCGGACAAAATGGCGATATAGAAGGTGGAAATGAGCATTCCGTCCGTAAAGATCGTGATGATGAGCAGGAGGAAGATATCGATGACGTAGAATGGGATCTTGTGGGAATACTTCTTCACTGCCCACATTTTGACGGCGTTTTCGGCGATGAGCAGGACCACGGCGGGAAGCACGAAATACCATGCGGGGAAGCCCGCGTAGACCTCCCGCCAGCTCCGCACGGTGACGATGACCCCGACGAGTGCAAGAACGGACAGCACCAGCCACTTGGAAAGACGTACCAAAAAATTCTTGCTCGATAAAATGTCGGATAACCTGTTTTCGCCCTTCATGGAGCCCTCCCGTCCCTCTCTTTTTCTATTGTATCATATTCTGAAGAAGTTTGCAAAAGGTTTCGGAAATTTTTTCTGTTTTTTTCGATATCCCTCCTCTTGACAATTCCCCTTTCCTATGATAGAATATTTAGTTGTACAGTTCCATACGGGAGAAATTTATGCCTCACTATTTTCACGAAGCGGTTGACGCCATCTGCGAGAGCATCCGCTTCGATTCATCTGCTGCAAGTCACTCGGCAAAAATGCCCTTCGGAAAAGGAGCCTATGATTGTCTCAACCATTTTCTCTCTCTCGCGGAAAAGCTCGGCTTTGAGACGCACAATTATGACGGCTATGCGGGGGAAGTCCTGTTCGGCCAAGGCGAACCCTTCGCCATTCTCTGCCACCTCGACGTCGTTCCCGCGGGGGACGGCTGGACAAAGCCCCCGTTCGGCGGGATCGTTCAGGACGGAAAGATCTGGGGCCGCGGCGCCATGGACGACAAAGGCCCCGCCATTTGCACCCTCTTTGCCATGAAGGCCCTCAAAGACAGAGGGTTTGTTCCCAACAAAACAGTGAAACTCATCGTCGGCTGCAACGAGGAGAGCGGCTGGAAATGTATCGAGTATTACTCCCGCGTCGCTGAGCTTCCCGAGACGGGGATCTCCCCCGACGCCGATTTCCCTGTCATCTATGCGGAAAAGGGGATCTTGCATGTGCGGCTCCACTATCCCCTCGAAAATGCCCCCTTCTACTTCCTCGAGGGCGGCACGAGCGCCAACATGGTGTGCGATTGCTGCGAGGTCTTCCCGCACTCTCTGAGCAAAAAGCGTGTCCTCGCAAGCGGCATGGAAGTCAGAGGCAAAAAGATCGTCGCAAGGGGCAAGAGCGCGCACGGTTCCACCCCCGAAAAGGGCGTCAACGCCATCCGTCCCGTGCTTGAATATTTCGCCAAGCAGAACGAGACCATCGCGAAGATCATTGCCGACCTCTTTGACGATCGGTTCGGCCTCACCGAGCTCGAGGACGAGACGGGCAAACTCACCCTCTCCCCCGACCTCATCAAATACCGCAAGGGGGAATTGCAGATCGTCTGCGATATCCGCTACCCTGCGACCTTCCCCGTGGAGAAAGTGCACGAAAAGCTCGCCCTTCTCGGCGTGAAATACGAGACGCTTCACCACCAAGCCCCGCTCTACCACGACAGGAACAGCCCCCTCGTGCAGACACTCCTCTCCGTCTATGAGGAATGCACGGGGACGAAAGCGGAGCCCATCGCGATCGGCGGCGGGACGTATGCGAGAGCGCTCAAAGACGGCGTCGGCTTCGGTCCCGAGATGCCGGGCGACGAGGCTGTCATCCACCAGCCCGACGAATATATCACCCTCGAGCGCGTAGAATTGCTCCTGAACATCTACGAAAAGGCCATTGAACAACTGACAAAATAACGCCATCGAACAACTGACAAAATAAACGCCATGCCCCCTCCTTTCCACGGAGGGGGCTTTTTGGCTCCCCTCTCAGGGGAGCTGTCACGCAAGTCCCCTTGGCTCCCCTCTCAGGGGAGCTGTCACGCAAGTCCCCTTGGCTCCCCTCTCAGGGGAGCTGTCACCGCAGGTGACTGAGGGGTTCTTCCGAGAACGTAAGCCCGCTCATCCTGAACGTAGCGAAGCATCCCGTTAAACGCACGGGAGTAATTAAAAATTAAAAATTTAAAATTAAAAATTATGGTGGAGAGTGAATGGAATCGTTGCCCACCCCCTACCCCCCCTCCACGGGAGGGGGCTTTGACTCCGTTCCCACTCCCGTTCTCAGCATGACGCCGCCACCGACCCTTGGCTCCCCCTCGGAGGGGGAGCTGTCACGGCTGCCCTTGCCGTGACTGAGGGGGTGTCATTCCAAATGTGCTTCCGTGCGTTTAATGGGATCCTTCGACTACGCTCAGGGTGACGCAATCAGAACGGCGGGGCAGGATAACGCACCGACCGCTCATTCAGAGCGAAGCGAGCGGATCTCGCAAACCGACGGACTTCGTTCATGGGCGGACCCCCACCCCTACCCCGCCCCCTGACGCAGGGGGCGGGCAAGAGGAAGAGCAGGAGGAGCGCGTGGGAGCAGGGGCGACGATTTTAAACATCATATTTTTTCACTTTTCCTTTGACAAGACCCCTTCCGCGTGCTATACTGTAACAGAAAAAGGAGAACTTATGAAGGAAAAACTACTCGACATTGCAAAAAAGATCATCGACGGATTCCTCGCGGGCATGCTCATCTCCATCGGCGGAGCGGTGTTCCTCGCCTGCTATCTCGAAGGTCCCCCCATCGGCAAATATGTGGGCGGACTCTTCTTCTGCACCGCCCTCTTCTGCATCTGCGTGAAGGGCTACGCACTCTACACGGGCCGCATCGGCTATGTGCTCGAAAAGCATAGCAAGGAGGACATTTCATCAATGCTCTTGGGGCTCCTCGGGAACTTCATCGGCACCGTCGCATGCGGCTATCTCATCGCCCTCGCCATTCCCTCCATCAAGGAGAACGCCATCGCGCTCTGCAACGGTAAATTGGAATCGCAGGCGCTGTGGCAGACCCTCATCCGTGCTTTCTTCTGCGGTATTCTCGTATTCTTGGCGGTGGATCTCTATAAGAACCACAAGACCCCGCTCGGCGTGTTTTTCTGCATTCCCGCTTTCATTTTCAGCGGATACGAGCACTCCATTGCGGACATGTTCTACTTTGCGGCGTCGGGGCTTGCCTCGTGGGAGACCTTTGGATTCATCTGGATCGTCATTCTCGGCAACTCTGTGGGAGGACTTTTTATTCCCCTTTTGAAGCTCGTCGGAGCGAAGAAGACGGAAAACGGGGAGAATGCGGTAGAGCATGATTGAGAACGTCCCCGCCCCTCCCCTCCTCGGGAGGGGTTCCTCTCGGCTCCCCTCTTAGGGGAGCTGTCACGCAGTGACTGAGGGGTTTTGAACCCTATCCCCCTTCGGGGTACTTCCCCTACAGGGGAAGCAAGGGGGACTCCGTTCAGGCAGCCCCTCATCCCGAGCGTAGCGAG
>CANRDK010000031.1 GCA_947629345.1 uncultured Clostridia bacterium | reverse complement strand
CTACATGACCATGAACATGATGTTCCACTACGGCGACTACTTCGCAGCGTACTATCCCACCTGCGAGGCCTATGTGAACGGCCGCATCTCGGACGACATGATCAATCAAATCAAGGATAAGAACATTTGGTTTGTCCTCTCCAACGACGACGGCACCGTCGATCCCAACAATTTCGAGAAACCCACCTTCGACCGCCTTCTCAAGGCAGGGGCGGAGAACGTGCACATGACCCTCTTCGAGAGCGTACAGGGCACAGACGCCCCCGGCGTCACCTACGACGGTCACTGGTCTTGGATCTATGTGTTCAACGACGGCGTCAAGAAGCAGTTCGACAACAGCAAAGTGACGGGCGTGGAATATCTCACCCCCGCAAACTGCAACGTGGACGCCAACCTTTGGCAGTGGCTTGCCGCGCAGAAGAAGAGCGGCGAAACTCCCACTCCTCCTCCCGCACAGGGAACCGATTACACCTTCGAGGCCGAAAAGGGCGTCCTCACCAACGGCAAGACCCAGCAATATGATTGGGCCACAGGGCAAACGAGCGAAGTGGAACAGCCCGTCACCGTGGAAACGGGCACAGAATGGGGTGGCGATAAGGACACGGCGGGTCCCGAAGTCACCGCACTCGGCTACTTCAACGGCGGCGCGACGGTCACTTTCAAGATCACGTCGGACAAGGAATGCGACGCAACGCTGACCATCCGCGCGGCTTCCACCGAGAATGAAGCGGACATAGGTTGGGGGCCGACGGGAATGACGATGACGTACTTCAACGTCAAAGAAGTCGATCTCTCCAAGGGCGAACATGCGACGCTCTCCGTCAACGGCACAAACGTTGCCCTCACGGGCATACTCCCCGGACTCAACCTTACGGGGCTCACCGCCGATGACATGAGCTGGGTCTACAACGCGCCCCTCAAGAACTTCGGCACAGGCACGGCAAACATTCACCTCAAAGCGGGCGAAAACACCATCGTTCTGACGGCGGCGAAGGGGTTCAACCTCGACAAGATCGTCATCAACGCGGACGCAACGCTCACGTGGACGGAAACGGACAACTCTTCCCGCGTACCGCAGGCATAACTTTCGGCTATTTTGAATAGCGGCGGACCGCGCGTGGATGAGTCGTGATGGTAGTTCACGCGCGGAATGCCTCAAAAAATATCTATTTTAATATCATTTAGGAGGAATTTTATGAAATTCAAAGGACTTCTCATCGCCGGTGCGGCCATCACGATGGCTCTCGGCATGGCAGCTATGGTCGGCTGCGGCGGCGGCACAGATTACACGTTTGAAGCGGAGAAAGCACAGCTTTCGCAGAATGCAGACGGTGTGGCAGTCTATCAGAGCGCCACAGAGTACAGCGCAGAGGGCGAGGGCGCCGCTGTTGAGATCGTCGGCTACTTCACCGCTGCCGATGCGAATATCATCTGGAAGATCACGTCCGACAAGGAGTGCGACGCAACGCTCACGCTGAGAGCTGCTTCCGCTTCCGCAGACGCGGCTGAACTCTTCAGTGGCGGCAAAGGGTACATCAAGGAGATGGATCTCTCCACGGGTACCTATGTGACGCTCGATGTCAACGGAACGAATGCCAAGCTCGACGGGAAACTCCCCGGTCTTGAATTCACCCCCGCGGAAGACTTCTCCAACTTCATGGACTTCTACGGTTCTTACATGAACAACTATGCCGAAGTCACCGCCAAGATCCACCTCAAGGCGGGCGAGAACACCATCACGCTGAAGAGCCTCGGCTATACCGACGGCGCTGTCCAATACGGCATCAACGTCGATAAAATCACCGTCACCGCTCCCGCGACCCTTACATGGACGGAGACCGACAACACCGGCCGTACACCCCCTGCAATGGGCTGATCGCTGAAGGATCAAAGCACAAAACCCGCCGCACATCACGGCGGCGGGTATATTTTTTTCTAAAAAATCATAAGGAGTAAAATCATATGGCAAGCGAAAAGAAACCCCGCAAGAAGTTGAGCGCAAAGGTGTTTACTTGCATCGTCGCGCCTCTCCTTGCGATCCTTTGGGGCGTATCCATTGCCCTTCCCATCGTTTCAGTGACGACGTATGACCTCGTGTTCCGCGATCTCTTCGGCGAAGCTGCGTCCGAAAACACGGGAACGGGCGATACTTCCGATCTCGACACCCAATACTACAAGAGCGACTTTACCGACATCAACGCCCTCGAGGCGGCCGAACTGCAGTTCACCCGCGAGGCAGGTGCGGAGGGCTTCGTGCTCCTCAAGAACACCGAGGGCGAAAAGGGCCTTCCCCTCAAGGCGGGCAAGGTTTCTCTCTTCTCCCAGTCCTCCGTCGATCTTCTCGCAGGCGGCACGGGCTCGGGCGTGAGCACCATGTCCTCCGACATGAGCACCGCCATGAAGAATGCGGGCTTCACCGTCAACGAGGCCCTCTGGGATTACTATAAGAACAGCGGCAAGAAGCGCGGCGGCGGCGCGATCATGTACGGCGGATCGGAGAACTGGTCCATCAACGAGGCCTCCATCGACGAGATCCCCGCGGCGGCCAAGACGGAAGCCACGGGCACAACTCCCATTTTCTTCTTCTCCCGCACGGGCGGCGAGGGCCGTGACCTCGGCAGATACATGGGCGACTGGACGGACGTCGCAGCCGACAAGGATAAGCACTATCTGGAACCCGACAGCGTTGAGCTCGGCGTCATCCAATACCTCAACGACAATTTCGACAACGTCATCATCGTTGCCAACACCAACAACGCATTCGAACTCGGCTGGATCGAGAATTACGAGCACATCACGGCAGTCCTCTGGGCTCCCGGTGCAGGCGGCGACACCTGCGACTCCATCGCAGACATTCTGAGCGGCAAGATCACCCCCTCGGGCCACCTCGTGGACACCTTTGCCTACGACGCATTCTCCTCTCCCGCCATGCAGAATATGGGCGACGTGGACCTCATGAACGGCGGCAACGTCGTCGGCAACGGCCTCTTCTACGATGAGGGCATCTACGTCGGCTACAAGTATTACGAGACCCGCTACTACGACAAGATGGACGGCGCGGACAACGTCGGCGACTACGACTATGCCACGACTGTTCAGTATCCCTTCGGCTACGGCCTCAGCTACACCACCTTTGAGTGGAGCGACTTCACGATGGGGGAAATGGACGAAAATAAGGACATCGAGATCTCCGTCACCGTCAAGAACACGGGCTCCGTTGCGGGCAAGGACGTCGTGCAGGTCTATCTGAATTCCCCCTATACCGCTTACGACAGAGAACACTACGTTGAGAAGGCTTCCTCCTCCCTCGTCGGCTTCGAAAAGACGGGGACCTTGGAACCCAATGCCAGCGAGACCGTCAAGATCAAGGTCAACCAGAGAGACCTCATCTCCTACGACGACGTGGAGGCCAAGACGTATATCCTCGAGGCGGGCGACTATCTCCTCACCGCGGCACACAACGTGCACGAGGCCAACAACAACTTCCTCGTCTACAACAGCAAGACGACGGACGGCCTCTTCGGCGCAGGCGACAAGAATTTTGTCGGCAAGTACACCTATAGCTATACCGAAAACAACGGCGTTGACAAGACGACCTATTCCAAGTCTTTGAACGGCACCGAGATCACCAATGAGTTCGACCATGCACTCTGGGCAGGACACACCAATATCACCGAGAGAGACAAGTATCTCACCCGTCAGGATTGGGTGGGCACCTTCCCTCAGACACACGGCAACCAGAACAGCCAGAAGAAATCGTCCTTCAGCGAAAAGAACGGCTATGTTTGGGAAGTCGAGGTCGATAAGGAAACTGCGGACCAGATCGCTCTCAAGGGTGCGGCCGCTTCCCTCAATCCCATGAGCGAGGACCAAGCCGCTGCAAAGGCGGGCGAATTCGGCAAAGACGGCACGGCCGACCTCATCGATGCGCGCGGCTTGCCCTATGAGGACGTCGATTGGGATCAATACATCGATCTCATTCCCACGGCTGACATCGTCAGACTCATCCGCAACGCAGGTTACCAGACCATCGCGCTGTCCAAGATCGGCAAACCCCGTGCGATCGACTACGACGGTCCCTCCGGTGTCAACGAGGGCGGTACGACGCACTCCCCTTATTCCATCACCTATCCCTGCGCAGCCAACCTTGCGGCAAGCTGGAACAGAGAGAATTCCCGTCTCCACGGCTACTATGTCTCCGAGGACGCGCTCCACACGGCGGAGACCCACTTCGGCAGCCACCAGTACAAGGGGATCGTCTCGGGCTGGTATGCTCCCGCAATGAACATTCACCGCACCCCGTTTGCGGGCCGTAACTTCGAGTACTATTCCGAGGACGGCTTCATGTCGGGCGAGATGGCGCTGCAGGCGGCCCGTGAAACGGCCTACAAGGGCGTGTACTCCTACATCAAGCACCTCTGCCTCAACGACCAAGAGGACCACAGAAGCCACGTTGCAACGTTTGCCAACGAACAGGCGATCCGTGAGATCTATCTCAAGCCCTTCCAGACCTGTATGGAAGAGCGCGGCACGCAGAAGATCATGGTTCAGCAGTATGACGAGACGGCGGGCACATTCACCAAGAAGGAAATGGAGATCCCCGCAGTCATGGGCGTTATGACCTCCTTCAACCGCATCGGCTGCACTTGGGCGGGCGGCAACTATAACCTCATCACCAAGGTCCTTCGCGAGGAGTGGGGCTTCAACGGCGCAGTCATCACCGACTACGACGGCGGCGGCGTCATGGACACCGAACAGTGCATCCGCGCGGGCGGCGACCTCAAGCTCACCGCTTACGGCTCCAACGCCCAGCTCAACGGCAACAGCAAGGCGACACAGTATTACATGAGAGAGGCAATGAAGCACGTTCTCTACACCGTGGTCAATTCCAATGCCATGAACGGCGTTGCACACGGCGTACAGGTCGCGGATATGCCGTTTGCGTACTACTGGTTCATCATCATCGCTGTTTGGGTGCTCACGGCAGGGCTCACTGTCTGGGGCGTGCTTGCGATCGTCACGCGCTTCAAGAGAGAAAAGCTGGCTCCCGAGGGCGGCTCTGACGAGAGCGGCGCTGCGCCCGCTGAGGACAGCGTACCTCCCACGGAGGGATAAAATCGGCTTTCCTTCATTTTTCCTCCATTCTAAGAGCGTCTGCGGTTCTACCGCAGACGCTTCTTTGTGTATCTGAGCTCCTTACCCCCTCAGTCACTGCGTGACAGCTCCCCCTGAGAGGGGGAGCCGAGGAAACCCCTCAGTCACTGCGTGACAGCTCCCCTGAGAGGGGAGCCGAGGAAACCCCTCAGTCACCGCCTCGGAAAGTTTTTTGCAAAATTTGAGAAGAATTCACGAAATTTCGACCGTTTATCACGATTTTTCGACCATTTGTCATAAATTTGCTCCAATTTGAAATTTTTGTGATATATTTGTAGCGGATTCGAGAAAATCGAAAAATCAAATTATAGGAGGAAAGTTATGAAACAAACTGGCAAAAAACCCTTCGGGAAGCGCACATTGGCGTGTCTCCTTGCGGCATGCCTCGGTGCGACGATGGCGGGGACGGCAGTACCCGCGTCGGCCATGGCGCCTCTCGATGAGAGCGAGCAATTCGGTGCGTCGGGCGGAAAGTATATTTCTGATTTTGACAGCAACGAAGAACTCCTCGAGGAGACCAAAAAGACCAATATCGAGGCCGTGAGCGAGGGCGTCATTCTGCTCAAAAACGGCGGCGGCGTTTATGAGGGCGATACGTCACTGAATAAGGACCATACATCCCACAAACTTCCTTTCCAAAAGAATGAGTTCAAGAATATCAGCCTGTTCGGGATCAGCTCGGACGCATACTGCTACGGCGGCACGGGCTCCGCGGCAGGCAAACTTGAAGACGGTGCCGATATTTATTCGTCATTCCAAAATGCCGGTATCAACATAAATCCCAAGCTCAAAGAGCTCTATTCTAAATTCTCGGGCGGACCGATCGGCGCGTCCGGGGCTTTCTCGGAGCCAAATTATGCCGATAAAGAACTTCCTCTTGCATATTATACGGATTCAGTTACTTCGACGTACAGCCGCTATAACGATGCGGCGCTTGTCTTTTTCTCCCGTTTGGGCGGCGAAGAGGGGGATCTCCCCCGCGTAAACGTTCCCGGAAGAGTCCGCCCCGGTCCTGACGGCACCCTTGTGAAGGCTCCCGCGGACGAGCACTATCTTGAGCTCTCCTATCGTGAAGAACAGCTCATCAAGCACGTCGAAGATAATTTCGATAAAGTGATCGTCATCCTCAACACGGGCAATATCCTCGAGATGGCCGAACTTCAGAACGACCCCCGTATCGACGCGATCCTCAGTATCGGACAGACGGGCGACTATGGCTTTGACGGCGTCATCAAGGTCCTTACGGGTGAAGTGAACCCCTCGGGCCGCACGGTCGATATCTATCCCGCCGACTTTACGCTCGATCCGACCTATGTCAATTTCGGCGACAGCAGTCAGATGCCCGTCACCTTTGAAAATGAGGATGACAGATCTATCTTTGAGAGCAGTGGCATCCATCAAGATTCGAGATATTCGGGAGACAATTTCGAATACACCATGAGGCGACAAGGCTCCGGGGCCGATCAGCCCAACGGCGGAGATTTCCATGGCCTTGACCTCTATGGCGTCGAGTATGAAGAGGGTATCTATATGGGCTATCGCTACTATGAGACCCTCTACAAGGAGATCGAAGACGGCAATATCATTCTCAATAACGATGCGACGAAGAAAGTCCTCAACAGCAAGGATCTTTTGGGAGAAAATTATCTCACGGACGCGTTCCAAAGCGCCGACGACTGGTACAATAAGAGCGTTGTCTATCCCTTCGGCTATGGCCTCAGCTATACCACCTTCTCGTGGGACTTCAAGAGCCTGACGAAGAATACGGATGACGTTACCGACAAGACAGAATTCACTGCCACCGTCGAAGTGACCAACACGGGCTCCGTCGCGGGCAAGGATGTCGTTGAGCTCTATGCGAGCGCACCCTATAAGAGTGGCGGGATCGAAAAGGCCGCGGTGTCTTTGGTCGGCTATCAAAAGACCAAGCTCCTTCAGCCCCAAGAAAAAGAGACCGTCGAGATCAAATTCGATATCTACGATCTTGCCAGCTTCGACTGGTCGGACGCAAACAACAATAGCTTCAAGGGCTACGAGATCGAAGCGGGCGAATACATTTTCTATGCGGCGCAGAATTCGCACGTCAACGCCGACACGAAGAAGCAGACGATGACCCTGAGCGATCTGAAACTCGATAAATCCAAGGCGACGGGGGAGAAGGTGGAGCCTGTATTCGTCGATCCGTTATACGGCACGGGCAAAAATACGGGCAGAGAGGTAGGTGATTGGTCTTATATCTACAACTATTCCTCCATCAGCCCTTTCATGACGATCATGTCGAGAAAAGATCTCATCGGCACTTACCCCGTCCATTCTACGGTCGAGGAGCGTTCGTTCAATTCCTACACATATGATTCGGAAAAGGGTTCCTATGTCGAAGGTTATGCTCCTGCAAACGATCTGACCAAAGACACAGAATATGCTATCAATAATTGGGAGCTATTTCTCTACAACCAAACGATGTTCAAATACGAAAAAGCCGATGAAAAGCTCGAAATCGGACAGATCTGGGACAATGACGAAGTGAAGATCCCCGAAACTTGGACGCAGGCTGTAGATACGAGCGGCGAAATCAAGATAAGGCTTGCCGACCTCATGGGCTACAGTCCCTACGACAACGAAACGGTCGTCGAGAGCGATAACCAAGAGATCAACGGGCTGACGGCCGCTAAGGCGTGGGAAAAATTCATGAACCAGCTCACCTATGACGAGTTGTTACAGCTCTCAAACGGGCTCTTCAAGACACAGGAGATCTCCCGCATCGGCAAGGAGCTTGCACAGGACGTTGACGGACCCGCAACGATCGGCGGCAACACCATGGACGGCTTTATTGCAAATCCCACGAGAGGTTCTTCGGGCACCCGCTATTGGTTGAACGGACAGAGCATCGCTGCAACGTGGAACACGGAGCTCGCGCACAAGATCGGGCGGCTCGTCGGCGAAGAGGGCATGTGGAACGGATATCACGGCTGGTACGCTCCCTCGATGAATCTGCACCGCTCGCCCTTCGGCGGAAGAAACTTTGAGTATTATTCGCAGGACGGCGTGCAGGGCGGCCTCATCGCGGCGGCAGTCGTGAGCGGCGTACAGTCCCGCGGCGTCTATACCTACATCAAACACTTTGCGCTCAACGAGCAGGAGACGGGAAGGACCGACCTGCGCACATGGGCAGACGAACAGACCATCCGTGAGATCTATCTCAAGAACTTTGAATATGCGGTCGTATCGGGCGGCTCCGCGGGCGTCATGACGGGATTCAACTGCGTCGGCACCGTGCCCTGTCACGAAAATTATCCTCTCCTTGTGCAGATCCTCAGAAAGGAATGGGGCTTCGACGGGATCGTCGTTACCGACATGTGGCCCGGCGAGGAAGAATTTGCCGAGGACAACCTCGAGGTCATGTTCCGTTGCCGCGTCTCCCATACGCTCGGAGATTACTATCCCAACCATACTACGGGCGGCTGGGATCCCGCGGCCCGCGACGGCAAGGGCCTTGTGACGGGCGGCGCATCCCAGAGGAGCAACGAGATCAAGTACTACTACACCAGAGTGGACGCGCTTGACGTTCTCTACGCCCACTGCCGTTCGCACGGCATGTACAACGGGGCGGATTTCCAAAAGAATTTCCCCGAACAGACGATGTATCTTCCCGCAGGCATTGCTACCGAAAAGACTGTCAAGGACGCAGCGGACTATAGCCTCAAGCAGACTTTCAAGGATTATGAAGATATCCGCTATGAGCTCGTCGAATCCGATCTTCCAGCAGGCGTCTCCTTCGATTTCACAACATTGACTTTCTCCACCACGCAGAATACCACCGTGGGCTCGGGGCATGTCACGATCAAGATCATCAAGGACGGTTGGGGCGGCAAGACCGTACGCATTCCTGTCGAATTGATTCAACCTGTTCAGTACGAAGGAGAACTCAAGCTCGAAAAGGATAAGGCCTATACCGCCAAAGCGACACAGGAATATCTTGCAGAAGATTCTGTCTGGAAAGCGACGGGCCTTCCCGAAGGGCTGACAATGGACGAGAGCGGTAATATTACAGGTACGCCGACCGAGGCGGGTGTATACGAGGTCTCTATTGTATGTCAGCAGAGCAATAGCAGCACAAGGATCGTCAGAGGCAATGTCACGCTCACGGTCGGGACTCTCATCAAGATCACGGTCGATGGCAAGGAGACCTATGTCGAGGACGGCAGCGAAGTTTCCGCTCTTCCTGTCCCCGAGGCTCCCGCAGAGGGGATGAGATTCCTCGGCTGGATGCTCAATGGCGACCTCATGAACGACGATGATTACATTGAAGAGGGTGCAGAGTACACGGCGAGATTCGGGATCGATGCGCAGGATGTGCAGTTCCGCGTCGAGGGCGGCAAACTTCAGGCCAAATACGGCGACGGAGAATGGACGGACGTCGTGGACATGGCTCAACTCAAGGGCGAAAAGGGCGATAAGGGCGAAACCGGCGAGACGGGCGCAACAGGTCCTCAGGGTCCTCAGGGCGAAAAGGGCGACACGGGCGCCACAGGCCCTCAGGGCGAAAAGGGCGATGCGGGCGCTTCCGGCTGCGGCGGCGTGATCGGCATCGGCGGCGGGATCGTTGCCCTTGCAGTCCTTGCGGCAGGCGCCGTTGTGGTCCTTCGCAAGAAGCGCAGCGAATAACGGCACACAGCTTTCAAATAGCTCATCTCATTTTTTCCTCCCTTACCGAAGCGGAGGCGGCTATGCCGCCTCCGCCGAGGAAATTTTCAAACTGACGGAGATACACGGAGTGAAACATAAAATCTTTAAATTTGCCTGCATCGCAGTTGCCTTGCTCATGCTCGGCGGATGCGAGGTAAGCAGAACATGCATCAGTCATATCGACAGGGATTCCAACGGAAGATGCGATAACTGCGGCACAAAAATGGAAGTGACGCGGTCCGATGTCCTGTCGATCGAGATCGTGACTGCGCCTTCGAAAACATACTATGCGCTCGGAGAGAGCCTCGACCTTACGGGAGGGCTCCTTCGCGTGCACTTCCGCGACGGAATGACAACGGACATTACCCTTGATGCCGATGGCGTTTCGGTCGATGCGCCCGATATGGGCATCATGGGAAAAAAGAGCGTCCTCGTGCGCTATGGCGGACAGCGTGCCGTTTTCGAGATCGAAGTGGGAGAGCAACGCTTCACCGTGACGTTCGACATGGACGGCGCGGGGGAGATCCCTTCCCAGACCGTGACGATCAACGGCCATGTATCTGAGCCGACGCCTCCCGAGCGGGCGGGTTACGACTTTGTCGGCTGGTATGCGGACGAAGGATTTGAAACGGAGTTCGATTTTGCGCTCACGCCCATCATGAGGGATACAACGATCTATGCCCGCTGGGTCAAGAAATATACGATCCATTATTCTGAAAACTATGCGGGCGGCGCGGAGAGTGTTGCCGAGACCGAAAACGGTCGCATCAGGGACATGGCTCCTCCGACCCGCCAAGGATATATCTTTACAGGCTGGTTCTACGACGCTGCATGTGAGCATGAGGTGGATTTCGACGCCGTTGTGGAAGAGGAAACCACCGTCTACGCCGGCTGGACGGAGGAGAGCGTCGGCACCGTCACTGTGACGTTCGATTACAATTATGACGGCGCGGAGGATGAAACGGCGCAGGTCGCAAAGGGAGGTACGGTCAAGAAGCCGAGAACGCCCAAGCGTCCCAACGTCACGACGGCAGGCCATCAGGCGCAAGATTTCAAGTTCGACAGTTGGTATACAAGCGAAGAATTCAAAGAGGAATTCAATTTCAGCAGAATGACGGTCGAAGAAGATCTCACGCTCTATGCAAAGTGGACGGGGACCTATATCTTCGAGGCCGAGCATACCGCGCTCGTGGACGAAGAGGGCCTGCCTCTCAAAGGTGTGGGCGCGTCGGGCGGCGCGGAGGGCACGAGCATGATCCAATCGATGCCCCGCGGGGCCGAGGGCATGATGGCGAGCGGCGGATTCTTCGTCACCTTCCTCTACAGGAAGGGGCTCGCGCTGAACTTCGACATTGTATCAGACCGCGAGGTCTCCGATGTCACTCTGATCCTTCGCATCACCTGCGAAAACAAGGAATTCTGTCTCGATCCCTACCTCGATACGGGCAAAACGGAGAGCGGCACACAGATCTCAAAATACACGGTCACGGTCAACGGCGAGGAAGTCGCATACGATCAGATCGAGATCCCCGCATCGGATGTTGCGGGCCATGCGGACACGGGCGGCAGAAGGCCCTTCTCCGACCATGTACTCGCCGTAAATCTTACATTGCACAAGGGCTCCAACCGCATCACCCTCCTCACGGACAACGATCACGGCATGGGCGGCACGATGTCTGCTACGGCGCCTGTCGTTGACTGTATCAAACTTACCACTTCCGCAACGTTGAGCTGGGATCCCAAGCTCGGCAATCTCGACGGCAAAAATTAAAGAGGAAACGGCATGAAATTATTTCGCAACATTTTCAGATATCGTGTCTCCCGCATTTGGTTCTGCGTCTCCGTATCGGCAATGGCGCTCTTCCTTGCGATCACGGTCGTCGCCGAGACGGTTCTCTATGACTTTTTCATTTCCTATCTCGGCAAGCGGCCCGTGGAGAACTTCGGCGGCGGGATCTATTATACTTCCGACTACGAGGACAAGGACGATGCGCTTGAAAAGGCAAACGCACTCAACGAACGGATCAATGAAGAGGGGATCGTGCTCCTCAAAAACGAGAACGGTACCCTGCCGCTCAAGGGGAAGAACGTCTCTGTCTTTGGTAAAAATTCGGTGAACCTTGTCTACGGCGGCTCGGGTTCGGGCGCCTTTACGGTCACCGATGAGACGCCCACGATCTACGACAGCCTCACGGAGGCGGGCTTCAACTGGAACCCGTCATTGAAGAACTTTTACGAGAGTAAGGATTCGGGGGAGGGCCGCAAGACCAATCCCACCCTCGACAACGGCCGCAGCACGGTAGAGGGCTTCGGGACGGGCGAGACGCCGTTTTCCGCCTATCCGCAGTCGGTGAAAGACAGCTTTGCGCAGTATGCGGACGCCGCACTCGTTGTGGTCTCCCGCATCGGCGGGGAATCCTTCGATCTTCCGCGCACGATGAAGGGCGTGGACGGTGCGATGGACGAAAATGACCACTATCTCGAACTCGACCGAAACGAACAGGAGCTCTTATCCGAGGTCTGCGCGAGATTTGAGTCGGTCGTCCTTATCGTCAATTCGGCTACTTCGATGGAGCTGGGCTTTCTCGATCCCGAGGAGGACGGCGATACGTCCCTTCTTTCGGGGATGGCCGATGCAAGCCCCGATGCGGCGCTCTGGATCGGCGCGCCCGGGTATTCCGGCATTATGGCGCTCGGACGGGTGCTGAACGGCACGGTCGATCCTTCGGGCAGGACGGTCGATACCTATCAGCGCGACTTTACCCGCGACCCTACCTATTTGAACTTTGCCGACCAGCTCTCCGTCAACGGCAACATGTATCTGTCCGAGGACGGTTCCGTCCCTTCCGTCACAGAACACTATTTGGACTATGAAGAGGGGATCTATGTCGGCTATCGTTACTACGAGACCCGCGCCTTCACCGACGGCGAGGCGTGGTATCGCAAAAACGTCGTGTTTCCCTTCGGTTACGGCCTCAGCTATACCACCTTTGAACAGACGGTGAAGGAGACGTCTTTCACGGACGGCGGAGAGATGTCGGCGGATGAGGACACGGAGTTTTCCGTCGTTGTCACCGTGAAGAATACGGGCACTGTTGCGGGGAAGGAAGTTGTGCAGGTCTATGTCACGCCTCCCTATACGGAGGGCGGGATCGAAAAGCCGCACGTCGTTTTGGCGGGATTTGCCAAGACGCCCCTCTTGAAAGCGGGCGAGAGCGCAGATCTGACCGTGACGTTCAGCGCCTACAGCCTCGCCTCTTACGACTATGACGACGCCAACCGAAACGATTTTTGCGGCTTTGAGCTCGAGGCGGGGGAATATACGGTGAGCGTGCGGAAGAATGCGCACGAAGTCATCGAAAGCCGCACGTTTGTCCTATCGGAGGACGTGCGCTTTGAAGAGGATCCCGTGACGGGAGAGAAAGTTTCCAACCTCTATGACGATGTGAGCTTTGAAGAGAAGTACGGCATGGAGAGTGTGCTCTCCCGCACAAATTTTGAAGGGACCTTCCCCGTGAATGAGACGCTGTCGGGTTCGGATGCGGAGCGCACTGTCCCGCAGAGTTTCCTCGACGCAGTCAAGAGCAAGGAGCCCAACAATCCCATCGCAGACGATGAAACGGTGACGATGCCGACCGTTCCATCTTCCGCCTCGCCCGCGGGAACGATGGAGATCTTCCGTCTCGTGAATTTCGGCGAGAATGACGAAGTGCTCCGCGATGCGGAGGGGACGATCCTCGTTGACTATAACGATGTCCGCTGGAAAGAGTATCTCGATCTTCTCACGCGGAATGAGATGATGGACTTTACGATGAAGGGAGCGTTCCAGACGGTTGCGCTCACGAGTCTCGGCATGCTGCCCACATTTTCGTCGGACGGCCCCGCGGGATTCGTCTATTTCATGGCAGCCATCGAGAGTCAAAACCCCGTCCACGACACTTGCTCTTATGCAAGCGAGTGCGTGATCGCGGCGACATTCAACGTTGAGCTCGCCTATGAAATGGGCCTCTCTGTCGGCAACGAGGGGATCCTCGGAAACCAAAGAGGGGACGGCCGTCCTTACAGCGGCTGGTATGCACCGGCGGTCAACATTCACAGGACGCCCTTTTCGGGACGGAATTTCGAGTATTATTCTGAGGATCCCCTTCTTTCGGGCAAGCTCGCTTCCGAGGTCGTCAAGGGGGCAAGGAGCCGCGGCGTCGTCTGCCACGTCAAACACTTTGCCGTCAACGATCAGGAGACGAACCGCTCGGGCGTCTGCACATGGCTCACCGAGCAGTCCCTGCGCGAAATTTACTTGAGACCCTTCGAGATCGCAGTCAAGGAGGGCGGTGCGCTCGCGGTCATGTCATCGTTCAACCGCATCGGCACGCGCTGGACGGGCGGCGACTGGCGTCTCCTTACGCAGATCCTGCGCAACGAGTGGGGCTTTTGCGGAATGGTCATCACGGATTTCAACACGGAATCTTTCATGGATACAAGGCAGATGGCCTATGCGGGAGGGGATCTCAACCTCGCAACGATGCCGAAGAGCTGGTCTCCGTCCACAGCCGCCGATTATACCGTTCTCCGCGGCAGCGTGAAGAATATCCTCTACACGATGAGCCGTTCCAACGCGATGAACGGCATTGGAGAGGGCGGATACTATATCACCTACTATGCATGGTGGGAAATGACGATCTTCATTTCGGACATCGTCCTTCTCGCGCTCGTTGCGCTGTGGGGAGTGCTCGCAATGCGCTGTATGATACTTCAGGCAAGACGCGACTCGGCGGAAAAGAAGGGCGGCGGGGAATCGGAAGAGGAACCCGCAGAGTCTTCGGACGGCGAGTGACATATCTATTGTGAACAAACGAAGCATGCCGCCATGGGATGCGGCATGCTTCGGCGCATATTGACTTTTCAAAAAACTCATGCTATAATAAATTTGAAGGATTCCGAAGGGGGGAATCATGATCAAAATTGCGGTCGTGGACGATGATGAAGAGTATCGGATCGCCGAGAGAAAATTCATTGAAGAATATGCAAGGGAGACGGGGGGATCATTCGATATCGTCTGTTTTCCGAGCGGTATGGATTTCATCTCTAACTACGGACAGGGATTCGATATCGTCTTTCTTGACATAGAAATGCCGCATTTAGACGGAATGGAGACGGCCAAGAAACTGCGTCAGATCGATATGAGGATCAGCATCGTGTTTCTCACCAAGATGTCCAAGTATGCCGTCGAGGGTTATTCCGTCAACGCGGTCGATTTTATGGTCAAACCGCTCAAACGATATGTGTTCATCGATAAGCTCAAGCGTGCGATCGCGCAGGTGCGGACGAGGCATGCGGGGATCGTCATGATCCGCTGCGAAGGGGAATATCTCAGCGTTCCCGCTTCCCAGATCAACTATGTTCTCAAAGAAAAGAATTCGCTGGTCTACAGCACGGATTTAGGCGAGATGCGCGAGTACGGTACGATGGAGGATGCGAAGCAAAAATTGGAGGACAACGGTTTTTTGATGTGCAACAGCGGCTGTCTTGTCAATGTGAACAGGATCACAAAAGTTACGCAGACGGAAGTGATCGTGGGTACGGAGAAACTGCCGCTTTCGCGCAGAAGGAACAAGGAGTTCAAGGAACAGATGCTGCGCGTACTCCGCGGCTTTTCGGATTGAGCGCGGAGGCGGACAATGCTATATTCACAGATGTACGGAGAAGTCTATTATTTGGCTTACGGTAACATTTTTGCCGCAGAACTCCTCATAAGCATGATCTTCTTCGCCATATATCGTCCGCGGAGACGCTATTTCGTCTTTCGCGCTTTTTTGTGCATCATCTTCTTCGCGCTTCTTGAATCTCTGCTTTGGTTTTACATTACAAAGCTCGCAGGTGAGGCCAGCTGGGGGAATGCGATTTTCTACTTCGTCTGCACGCTCTTGTTGACGGGCGGCATCTATCTTTGCTTTCAGGTGAATGCACTCGGGGCATTTTATATCGCCACGGGCGCTTACGCCGTCCAACATGCGGCATATTCCCTCGGAAATGTGTTTAAATACTTGCTGGATCTTTCCCTGCCTCTCTGGGCGCAGATCATTGTATATGATTTTTTGCTCTACGGCTTGGTCGGGGAGATATTTTTTTTGATATTTATCCGTCCGCGGCGGCACAGGATCAAGTCGGATTTTTTCGATGTGAGGGCCTTTGCAATCTCGCTCATGACCCTCGTCATCTGTTCGGGGCTCAGCTTGCTCGTGGACAACAGTTTTGCCTCCTATATAGAACGCGGGATCGACGTGCGATGGCTTCGCATCTATTGCAGTTTGTATGCACTCGTGGGAAGCATTGCGTCGATCATCATTCAGTTCAGCTTTCTGCGTGAGAACAGACTTACCAATGAGACAGAGATTTTGGACGAGCTCATCCGCTCGGAGTCAAAGCGGCACGAGATGAGCAAGGAGACAATCGATATCATCAACGAGAAGTGTCACGATATCAAAAATCAGATCGCTGTCCTCGCTCGCATGGATGACGTCGAAACCCGCAAGGCGTATATCAAGGACCTCGAAAACCGCATTGCGATCTATGATACTTCCGCAGAGACGGGGAATGCTGCGCTCGATATCGTCATTTCAGAAAAGGGACTTCTCTGCGAAAAAAATAATATCGCATTCAGTTGTCTTGTGGATGGCACAAAACTTTCCTTCATGAGTGCGCCCGATCTTGCATCCCTGTTCGGAAACGCCCTCGACAACGCAATCGAACGGCAGCTCAAGGAGAAAGAGGAAAACCGCTTCATCAGTCTTTCAGTCAGCGAGGAGGCGGGATTTCTGCATGTTCATCTCGATAATTGCTGTACCGAATCACCTGAATTCCGCGGCGGTCTGCCCCATACCGACAAGCCTGATGAAAATTTCCACGGCTTCGGGACAAAGAGTATCCAAAATATTGCCGCAAAATATTATGGCGAAACGTTCATGTGCGTGGAGGACAATCGTTTCAATCTCGACCTCCTTTTTCCGATGTCCGAATAGAAAACTGAAAGTAAATTGTTTAAAGAGCGAAACCGAATCTCCTCGGCTTCGCTCTTTCTTATTCTTCATCAGGATGAGGATGGAGCCCGTTTTCCCCGCGCTCATCCTGCCCCGCCGCTCACCCCATGCCCCCGCGCTCATCCTGAGCGCAGCGAAGCATCCCATTAAACGCACGGCAGCCCGTGCCCTCATCCTGCTCTTCTTCTTGCCTGCCCCCTGCGTCAGGGGGCGGGGTAGGGGTGGGGGCCGCCCTCATTGCATCCGCCCCAACGTTCCAATCCCGTCATGGTGCCCCGCGCGCATTCTTGTTGCACTAAGCGCGGCACGAGCGCGTAGCGCGAAGTGGCGTAGTCGAACCATCACCTTATTCTCACCCCCTCAGTCGCGCAAGGACAGCGCGACAGCTCCCCCTCCAAGGGGGAGCTGAGGGTCGGTGGCGGCGTCATGCTGAGAACGGAGTCTATGCCCCCTCCCGAGGAGGGGGGTAGGGGGGTGGGCAACGACCGCACTCTCAACGCCTCCCGTTGATAACTTCCACCTCGTCAATCCCAAAAAATAGTGAAAAACAAAAAATTTTTTAAAAAATTTGCCAAAAAATGGGGGTGAAGACTTGACGG
>CANRDK010000030.1 GCA_947629345.1 uncultured Clostridia bacterium | reverse complement strand
GCCAAAGGGCCTCGGTATACCAGCTCTCCTGCGGGGAACCGTCCCCCACGTCGGTGTGGTTATAGGTGCCCTTGCCGTCCTGATCCATCCACATGGTGGGCGTCTGCACGGCGAGCACATATGCCCCCGCAAGGCCGTCCTGCTTGAAATAGCCCTGCACGTTGGTCTCATTTTCGGACGTGAGCGCGGTCACTTCATTGCCGAGAATGTCGATATCGATATCCGTGCCGCCCTCGCCTGCCCCGTGGAGCCAGATGACGAGCGGGTTCTTGCCGCTGTCGCTGTCTGCCCCTGCGGGAGCCCAGCTTGCGCGCTGAAGGGTGATGTCCTTGCCGTTTTCGGCATAGTGAACGGTGTCCTTTTTCCAGCTTGCCGTCTGCGGGACGAGGCGTTCCTCCGCCTTGCTGACGGTGTAGGCGGCCTTGTCGCCGCTCTCATACGTCTTGTCCCCTGCCTTGAAGCTCTGCCCCTCGGCAACGGTCACTGTGAAGGAGAACTTCTCGCTCCACGTATTCATATTGTTATAGGTAAAGGGATTGCCGAGCACATTTGCGCCCTTGTATCCGCCGAAATTGTAGGCATTGGCCTCATACTTCATCCTGACGGTGAGGTAGGCAGAGGCGGACGAGGTCTTTTCCCCCTTCTCGTCGGAGACGTATGCGTCGGTGACGGTGCGCTTGTCGTTCCCCGTTCTTACGGTGAAGGTGTCCTTGGAGACGCCCGAGACGTTCCCGTCGAGCTTGAGAATGATGCCGTCCACCGTGGGGCCGCCCTCATAGCCGTGCACGACGATATTTGCCCCGCTGAGGGCGATATCCACAGGGGTGTGCGGCTCATTCGTGTTGCCGCCCTCTGTGCCGTTCCCGCCGCAGGCGGAGAGCGCACCGACGCTCGCCGTCATTGCCATGCAGAGCGCGAGCGCAAGGAATCTCTTTTTCATGATAGTTTCCTCCGAAACATTCCCTTTCGGAATGCGCCGTGATTATATAGAAAAAAGGGCGACCCGTCAATGGAGTTGCCCTAATCTTTCATTTTTTGTCCTATTTGTATCATAAAGCGCAAAAAAATGCTGTCTTTAAGAATCATGCGCTGAGCGGAATGTTCTCTGCGCTGCGTGCGGGGAGAAGGACGCGGAGGGTAAATACGCCGCCCTCGATGGAGTAGTCGAACTCGCCGCCGTACTTCTTTGCGAGCATGCGGATGCTCTTGAGGCCGTAGCCGTGCTCCCCTTCCGTCTTGCTCGTTGCGGGAAGCCCTCCCACCAATTTGAGCTCGCCGTCGTAGTAATTGATGCAGTTGACGATCACCATTCCGCTGCAATTCTTCACGGTGAGGTCGATGACCCGCCTGTTCTCGTCGGAGAGCTTCTGGACGGCCTCGATGGCGTTGGTGAGGATATTCCCGAACAGCGAATAGAGGTCGTAGTCGCGCATGAAGCCGAGGGAGCTCCCGTCCACCATACAGCTCAGATGGATGCCGTTGCTGTTGCAGAGCAGGCTCTTTTCGGTGAGGAGGACATCGATGGGCGTACAGCCCGTGTTCACCTTGCTGTCGTACACGGAGATGTAGCTCTCGATCTCCGCCACCTCCTCCGCGGAAAGCTTCTCCTCTCCGAGCCCCATCGCCTTGATCTTGTGCTTCATGTCGTGGCACTTGATGTTGATGAGGTCCACCGTCTCCTTGGCGATCTCGTATTGGCGGCGGTCCTGCTGCCAGAGCCTCTTCACCTCCTCGATATCGCTCTTGAGGGCGATCTTCTCGAGCATGCCCGACTGGATCCACAGAATGAAGAAGTCCCCGATGACGGAGAAGCAGTAGCTCACGATGCTGAGCGGAATGCTCGTCCACGCATACGCGTTGGTGACAGAGCAGAGCACGACGGTGATGGAGAGAGTGATGAGGGAGAGCACGAGGATATTGCCGCTGTAGATGCTCTCCATGCCGATGTCGTTCACCTTCCGCACAAAGAAATAGGAGAAGAGCAGGATGCAGACGATAAAGGTCCCCACCTGCAGGATAAATTCCGCCCAATTGTAGCCCATCACGAGCATCATCTGCCCGAGGAGGCCCGAGACTTCGAGCAGGGAGATGATGCGGTAACAGCCGTTCTGCAGGGCATACGCCCCCGCCCCGAAGAAGAGCAGGATCTTGAAGGGGACGTCGAAGCACCTGTGGTAGATGACGAGCGTAAATAAAAAGACGAGGATATAGCCGATGGCATTCACGAGCGCCCCCGCCCCGAGGAGGGCCTGCAGGCAGCTCACCCCCATCACGACGCCGACGAGCGTCATGAGTCCCCCGATGAGCCATGCCGCAAAGTACGGCCGCTTGGGGGAATTCCTCAGGAGCAACCCCTCCGCGAGGAGCAGCTCGAACACGAACGTCGGATACATGTAGATAAAGATAAAGGTCGCGGCTTCGAGGTTCATACGGGGTCGTTCCCTCCGCCTGTGTAGATATTCATGAGGTCCTTCATGAACTGATGATGACGGGGACGGCTGATCGTGAGGATATTCCCGCTGACGTTGACCTGATACTCATGCACCCAGTTGATGAATCGTGTATTGACGAGATAGCAGTTGTTGCAGCGCAAAAAGCCGTTCCCCTTGAGCCGCTCTTCGAGCTCGGTGAGAGAGCCGCGCGCCTCGACGACGCGGTCCACAAAATGGAAATGGAGCTGATGGCCCATGACTTCCACGAACATGACCTTGTCGGTGGAGAGGCAGATGGCGCCGCTCGTCGTCTTGACGAGGATGGAATGCGCCTCCCTCGAGCGGGAGACGTTGATCGCCTTGCGCATCTTCAGACAGAAATCGGGATAGCGGAGGGGCTTGACGATATAGTCGAGCGCGTCCACCTCGTACCCCTTCTGTGCATACTGTGCGATGCGCGTGATGAAGAGCAGAACGACGGAAGTATCCTTAAAGCGCAGCTGATGCGCCGCCTCGATCCCGCTCATGCCGGGGAGATCGATGTCCATGAATACGATCTCGTACGCCAGACTTCTGTAGGACGCGAGAAAGCGTTCCGCATCCTCAAAACGGACGACATGGAACTCCGTCCCCGTCTCCGCTCCGTATTGCCTGAAATACTCCATCAGATTCGCAACGGCATTGGTATCGTCATCTACAACCGCAATATTCATACTTCACCCTATTATGTTACAATTATTATATCATTTTTGAAAAAGTTGCACAATATCAAACCCGTTTTTGTGGCGTAACCTTTCAAATTTTGTCCTATCCTGTTTTTAAAATTCAATTTAGTGCATAAAATGTGCAATTTTATTCAATATTGTGCTATTTTATCATTCAAAATTTTTCGGCGCGGGAGCCCTCTCCTCCCCCTTCTCCCCTTCCGCTTTGGCGGAGAAGCTGACTTTTTTTCGGAAAAGGTCTTGCAAATTTTGCCGTTTGATAGTATAATGTTATGTTAAAAAATCGGCAATGGAACAGGCTTATGAAAAAATTCAAACTCTTGACACTTCTCCTGACAGTTCTTGCGCTTGCGGCAGGGCTCTGCGCCTGCGGCGAAAAAAATCCTCCGCCCGACGGCGGCACGCAGACGGCGTATGAGATCACGCTGAATGAGGACCTCTCCCGCACGCTGCATGTGGGCGACGAGGTCGATTTCACGAAATACTTCACCGTGACGGATGAGGACGGGAACCCCGTGGCCGTGACGGCGGACATGCTCGACCTGAGCAAGGCAGACACCTCCGCCCCCGGCAGTTTTACGGTGACGCTCACGGTCGGAGAAGTCAAAAAATCGGCGGAATTTACCGTCCTGCCGCAGGGAGAGACCCCTCCCGCAGAGGAAAAACTCACAGAGCTCAAGCTCTCCCCTACCTCCCTCGAACTCATCGTGGGAAAGACGGGCCAGCTCGAGGTAGAGCGTGTTCCCGCTACGGCCATCGGGGAAGAGATCGAATGGACGACGGACGACGAGGAGGTCGCAACCGTTGAAAACGGCACGGTGACGGCGGTCGGCGTCGGCACGGCGCACATCTCCGTTGCGAGCAAGGATGATCCCTCCGTCAGGGCCACCGCCGAGGTCACCGTTACGGCCGACCCCATGAAAACGCTTGCAGACGTTCTCAAGACGTATGACGACCTTGATGCGTGGAACTTTGCCGTTACGAGGACGGAGACCTACGACATTTACTCCTTCGAAGACTACTATGAATATCTCGGCCGCAACGTCCTGAATGCCTATGAAGATAGCTTTGGCGACTTCTACACCGATTATCTCGCCTACGACGAAGAAGCGGACGAATACGCGTTCTTCTGCGATAACGGCGACGACACCTACGAACGCTATGCGGAGGGCACCGACGACTACGATTACTGGCGCCTTGACCTCTATCTCGTGGACATTCAAGCGCTCAAGAGCGTAACGTTCACCTATGCCGACGGCGTGTATTCCGCACAGGCCCCCGCAACGGCCGCGGAAGCCGTGCTCGGCGAATACCTCGTCGAGGACGAGGACACGGGCGACCTCTACATTTACACCTATACTTCCCTCACACTCACCCTTGCGGACGGCCGCATCGCCGAGATCTCTGCGACCATCGACGGCGGCACGGAAATTACATACGTTTTCTCCGACTACGGCGAGGCGGACTTCACCCTCCCCGCATACGATCCCAATGAAGAGGACAGGGAAACGCTGGCCGCCGCCCTCGAGACGGTGAAAGATCAGACGATCGAGGGCACGACGGAGCTCAAAACGGCCGTGGACGGCGTTCAGCTCACATGGACACTGAACACAGTTGCCCTGCCGAACGGCATTACCTTCAGCGGACACACGATCACGGTCACCGACCGTCCCGCCACGGATACCGTCCTCGAATTCACCGTCAAGGCAACGCTCAACAATGTTTCAAGCACCAAGCTGATCACGGTCACCCTCCTCGGCGACCCCAACAAGCTCACGGGGCTGGGATTCATCGGGGATACCATCAATCTCACCGAGGGCGAGGAGCAGGTCCTCAACGTCGTACGCACCCCTTCCTCCGCCACAGAGGAGCTGAAGTGGACGTCCGACACCCCCGCCGTCGCCACCGTAGAAAGTGACGGCACGGTGAAGGCCGTCGGCGTCGGGCAGGCCCATATTACAGTGGAGTGCAAGAGAGATCCCTCCATCAAGGCCACGGTCACAGTCATCGTCATCGCCGATTCCGAAAAGTTATCCTCTCTCACCCTTGAACCTGCAACCCTCGACATCATCGTGGGCACGACGGGTACCCTCACGGTTCATAGGCACCCCATTTCGGCAGTGGCCGAGCTCAAGTGGACGTCCTCTGACGATGAAACTGCCACCGTCGAAAACGGCAAGGTGACGGGGCTCAAGCAGGGCACGGTCACCATCACCGTCGAGAGCGTGGAGGATCCCTCCATCAAGGCAACGGCGACCGTCACCGTCAAGGCAGAGTCCTCCACCCCTTCCACACCCCAGAAGGATGGTTTCAACCCCATCACCTCCCCCATCGCAGGCACGGAGTACTACTTGGGTGTGGAATTCGACGGAGAATGGCACTATTTCACGGGCTACACCACAAACACTTACTATCTCGAGATCTCCGCCGACATCGCAGATGCGCAAAAGCTCACGCTTGAGGCAAACGGCAGCGGCTGGGTCATCAGGTTCGGCTCACAGTATGTGGAAGTGGCCAAGGGCACGGGGACACACTACAACGCCGTGATCAGCGACTCGCAGACATCCGGCATGGTGTGGGTGTGGAATTCTGAGTACAATATCTTCACCATGACGGTAGACGGGACGGAATATTACCTCGGCACCTACGAGAACACCAATCAGGGCTTCGTCTACGACAGCATCAGCGCAAGTTCCATCAACAAGGCAGACAGCGCCACCAGCTATCTGGCGAGCCTCGGCACCTACAAGGCCCCCTCGGGCGGCGGCACAGATACCCCCGTCACCCCCTCGGGCACAATGGAGAAGCAAACTTACGACGCTGCGACGTTCGACGACCGTGGTTTGCAGGAACAGACATTGGATTCGGGCTATGCCATCGGGCTTCCCTCAACGGGAACTTACAATGCCCTCGTCATTCCCGTCCAGTTCAAAGGCGACACGATCACAGACACTCAAATGGCGAATCTCCGCAAGGCCTTCAACGGCACAGAGACAGACACGGGCTGGGAAAGCGTCAAGACGTATTACGAAAAGTCCTCTTACGGGAACCTCAAGCTCTCCTTCGACATTCAGGAGGTCTATCAAGCAAAAAACAGCGCTTCCTATTATGAGAGATACACCGCCCAGAACGCAGACGGCAGTACACGCATTTTGGAGGAAGTCCTCGCGTACTACGAGAGCAAGCTCGACCTCACGAAGTACGATACCAATGACGACGGCTGTATCGACGCCGTGTATCTCATCTATTCCGCCCCTGTCGATTATGACACTGCCGATTTCTATTGGGCCTATGTGACATGGTACTACGGCAACACGACATACGACGGGCTGGACGCTTACTACTATCTCTTTGCGGGGTTCGACTTCATGGACGAAAACACGGCGCGGGATACCAGCTCGGCAGAAAAAATCAGCGGACTGAAGATCAACGCTTCCACTTATATCCATGAATCGGGTCACCTCTTGGGCCTCGATGACTATTACGACTATGAAGATAAAAAGGGTTCCAATGAGGGACTTGGCAACGCAGATATGATGGATTACACGGTCGGCGATCAAAATGTCTATTCCAAGACCATGCTCGGCTGGCTCTCCCCCACCGTCGTCAACGGAACGAAGACCGTCACGCTCAAGCCGTCCGTGTCGGAGGCCTCTGCGATCCTCATTCCGCTCAGCTTCAACAACAGCTACTTCTCTGAATATCTCATGATCGACCTTTATGCGGCAACGGGGCTCAACCAAATGCATGCGGGGATGGACAACAGCTACCTCTATGACGGTGCACCGTTCGGCGTGAGGATCTATCATGTCTCCTCGTCCATCAATAACCCCTATTCGACCGATTATAAGTCCTTTACGGACTACAATAACTCGGATACGAAGTATTCGCTCATCAAATTGGTGGAAGCGGACGGCACGAAGAAGTTCTCAGATTCCAATGGCGCAGCCGCAGCGGACGATCTGTGGAAAGCGGGGCAGAAACTTTCGACTGTATTCCCCAACTATACCCGCAACGACGGCAAGACGCTGAATTTCGACGTTGAGATCGTGTCCGCAAGCGCGGCAGAGGCTCAGATCACGATCACGTTCAACAGTTAAAAAACTTCGGCGTCCTATAGGGGGCGCCGATTTTGACGGAGGAAATGGTATGAACAGAAAAGAACGGGCACAGGAAATGCTCGAATATCTCGAGAGCGTCAAGGATGAGGAGGGTTTCGCGGTGGTGGACGTCAATATCACCGAGGAGACGGAGCTCTACGATCCCCTCTCGCTCAAGGGGCATAAGGACCTCAATGGCGAGATCTACGACTATATCGACGCGCAGACGAATGTCATTCCGTCCGCCGTCCCTCTCCGCATCCGCTTTCACGGCCAAATCGGGGAGGAGGAGCAAAAGGAGATTCGGCAGATGATGCACAGGCACTACACCATGCGCTCCTACGACAACGCTTGGGACCTCGCGGCCAACTTCCGTAAGATGCTGCTCCTTGCGATCTTCGGAGCTGTCGTCCTCGCCATATATCTCTATTTTGCCATCACCGAGGCGCATGTGTTTATGACGGAGATCCTCTCCATCGTCGGCTCCTTTGCGCTGTGGGAGGCAGCGGATGCCCTTCTTTTGGAGCGTCCCGACCTTCGCCGCGAACACCGCAACATAGAACAGAGCCTCAACCAAAAAATAGAATTTATGGAGTGATCCCCACCTTATTGTTACAAGAGCCCCCGCCACGGGGGCTCTTTTCTCATCTCTTCCTCGGTGTCTTTTTGAAAAATCAGCGAGAATTTTGTCCCCCTTTTTTTGCATAAAAAAGTGGAACGCAAGTCGTTCAACTTACGTCCCACTTGGCGCAGAGAGTGGGATTTGAACCCACGGACGATTCACCACCGTCACACGATTTCGAATCGTGCGCGTTCGGCCGCTCCGCCATCTCTGCAAGCGTTATTATTGTACATGATTCTCTGAAAAAAAGCAATCGTTTTTGTATGCTTTTCGCGGGAATTTTTATGTCTGTGCGGAAGTTGGGTAAGGACAGCGTTCGAGGGCGAGGGTCTCGCTGCCCCTTTTAGGGGAAGTGCCCGTAGGGCAAAGGGGTTTGAACCCCTCAGTCTCGCTACGCTCGACAGCTCCCCTATGAGGGGAGCCGAGGGGACTCCGTTCAAGGGAAGCCAAGAACCCCTCAGTCTCGCTACGCTCGACAGCTCCCCTATGAGGGGAGCCGAGGGGACTCCGTTCGAGGGCGGACCCCCACCCCTACCCCGCCCCCTGACGCAGGGGGCGGGCAAGAGGAAGGGCAGAATGAGCGCGGGCCCTCACATCTCCTTCATGCCGCGTTTGCCGTGGGAGAGCTTGCGGACGGACGTGCGGTGCTCCTCCCCCGCAAAGAGACGCACAAGGTTCTTTCTGTGTGCCGTCCATGTCAAGACGTTCAGCGCAAGCAGCATCATAAAGCACATCACGACCCAAACGTTTGCAAGTTCTGCCTCATAGCGGAGCACAAAGACGATCCCCTGCCAGATGGACATGCCCGTCACGCCGAGCAGAGACCCCATCGAGCCCCATTCGGTGAGGGCGATAAAGCCGACGATGCCGAAGAGCAGGACGACGAGGCAGATGAGGATATTCCACGCCCACTCGCAGGAGAGGCAGAACCAAAAGAGGCCCAACGTGGAGGCAATGCCCTTCCCCCCTTTGAACTTCATCGTCACGGGGAAGATATGCCCGATGATGACGAATACGCCGCAAAAGTAGCGGGTGAAGTCGGAGATGAGGACATTTGTCCCCGCAAAGACGTAATTTCTGAAGATAAAGAAACTGATGATGGCGGGAATCCCCCCCTTGCAGGCGTCGAGGAGGAAATTGATGAGGCCGACCTTGAGCCCGAACTCGCGGGAGATATTCATCGTCCCGGGGTTGCCCGAGCCGATCTTGCGGACGTCCTTTTTCTTGATCTTTGCAATGAGGACGGCGAAATTGAAACAGCCGATAAAATAACACACGACCGCCATCAATAAAAACCAATACCAAAGTTTGGAAAATGCAAGCTCCGTCATTCTTTCTCCTTCTTGCTCCGCACCTGAATGCGGATGGGTGTGCCCGAAAAGTCGTATGCCTTGCGGATGACGTTTTCGAGATAGCGTTCATAGGAAAAGTGCATGAGTGTGTCGTCGTTGACCTGCAACACAAAGAGCGGCGGCTTTACGGCGACCTGTGAACTGTAGAACAGCTTCATCCTTCTCCCCTGATAGCTCGGCGGTTCGCTGACGCGGACGGCGTCGATGAGCAGGTCGTTGAGCGCGCCCGTCGGGATGCGGAAATTCGCATGCGCATACACCTCATCGGCGAGGGCGAGCACCTTTTCCGCCCGCTGGCCCGTCTTGGCGGAGATATACACGGACTTATAGTAGTCCATGAATTTGAGATCTTCTTTGAGTTTTTCCTCAAACTTCTCCATCGTGTGGGTGTCCTTTTCGACGAGATCCCACTTGTTCATGACAATGACGGAAGGTTTGCCCTCGTCATGCACCATGCCGATGATCTTGACGTCCTGTTCGGTGATCCCCTCCACGGAATCGACGACGAGGAGGGCGACGTCTGCCCTTCTGATCGCGTCAAAGGCACGGAGCACGGAATAGTACTCAACGTCGTCCTCGACGGAGCGCTTTCTGCGGATCCCCGCCGTGTCGATGATGGTGTAATTTTTGCCGTTGCGGGTGAAGCGGGTGTCCACGGCGTCGCGGGTGGTGCCTGCAATGTCGGTGACGATGGCGCGTTCCTCGCCGAGAAGTTTGTTGACGAGGGAGCTCTTGCCCGCGTTGGGTTTCCCTACGACGGCGATCTTGAGGGAATCGTCCTCCTTCAGCTCCCCTTGCGGGAAGAAGGCGACGGCTTGGTCGAGCACGTCCCCGATGCCGCGGGAGTGTTCGGAGGACACGCCGAAGGGCTCCCCGAGACCGAGTGCATAGAACTCAAAGAGTTTCTCGGGAGAGTACTCGTCCACCTTGTTGACAACGAGAATGACGGGTTTTTTGCTTCTGCGGAGATAGTCGGCAACGTCGTAGTCGGACGGGTTCACCCCCTCCCTCGCGTCGGTGAAGAAGAGGATGACGTCGGCAGTCTCCACGGCAAGCTGAGCCTGCAGGGCGATCTGCTTCCACATGATGTCGTCCGATTTGAGCTCGATGCCGCCCGTGTCGATGAGGGTGAAGGGCCTGCCGCGCCACTCGCAGGAGGCGGTGATGCGGTCGCGCGTGACGCCGGGACGGTTCTCGGTGATGGCGATCTTTCTGCCTGCCACTTTATTGAAGAAGGTGCTTTTCCCCACATTGGGACGCCCAACGATTGCAATTACGGGTTCCATACTCCCTATTATAGAGAAAATTCTCCGTTTTGTAAAGAAAAACACGGAGAATTGAAGAGAATTAAAAATTAAAAATTAAAAATGAAAAATTAAAAATTGTGGTGGAGAATTTAGGAATGTCTTAGAAGTGCCTTGGCTCCCCCTTGGAGGGGGAGCTGTCACGACTGTCCTTGCCGTGACTGAGGGGGTGTCATTCTAAATGTGCTTCCGTGCGTTTAACGGGATGCTTCGCTACGCTCAGCATGAGCGCGGGGCGGGGGCATGGACGGGACCTCCTCGGGAAGGGGCATGACTGCGTTGGGGCCGAGAGTGACCCCTCGGCTCCCCCTCCGAGGGGGAGCTGTCACGGCTGTCCTTGCCGTGACTGAGGGGGTGTCATTCTAAATGTGCTCCCGTGCGTTTAACGGGATGCTTCGCTACGCTCAGCATGAGCGCGGGGCGGGGGCATGGACGGGACCTCTTCGGGAGGGGGCAGGACTGCGTTGAGAGGAGGACGGACCCAAGGCTCCTCCTCGGGGAGGAGCTGTCACCGCAGGTGACTGAGGCGGGGATATTCTCAATCTCGCCCCACCACAATTTTTAATTTTAAATTTTAAATTTTTAATTTTCGATCACGTTTCCCTCTTTGTCGAGCTTGCCGTCGGAGCAGGTGATGATGAGGTCCTCCAACGAAATCACATAGTCGGTCATCGAGTCTTTCACAAAGGCCAAATGCTTCCACTCTTCCATCGTTCCGCCGAACGCGATCTCCTTCAGCGCGCCGCAATGCAGAGAATAGTATCCAAGCGAAATCACGCTCTTCGGGATGGTGATCTTCTCGAGCGAATTGCAGGCCGCAAAGGCGCCCTCCCCGATCGTCGTCACCCCGTTCGGGAGCACAACGATCTTCAGCAAGACGCAAGTATTGAATGCCTGCTTATCGATCTCCGTCACGCCGTCGGGGAACTCAATGCTGTTCAAGGACGCGCAGCCGAAAAATGCCATTGGCCCGATATGTTTCAAACTCTTGGGCAGCGTGATCTCCTTCAGATCCATGCATTGATAAAATGTTTGCTCAGCGATCTTTGTCACGCTTTCGGGAATGGAAATGCTCTCAAGGCCTGAATTTGAAAAGGCGTATGCACCTATGTAAGTCACTCCCTTCGGGATCTCAATACTTTTCAGAGACGAACACTCTGAGAAGATGCCCCCTTCGATCACGGTAAAGTCCTTGGGCAAGGTGACAGATGTGATTTTTGTGCAACCGCTAAAGGCATTGCCCGCGATCGCCGTCGTGCCTTCCCGCACCGTATAGTGTCCCTCAAAGTCGGGGTTCACCCGCATGAGGCAGTTTCCGTTGTAAAATTCATTTCCCTCAAAGTGGAATTCCCCCACGTAGGGACGATAATTTTCCGTTTCATAGGGCGTCAGGTAAAAGGCACGGATCCCTACCCGTTTCACGCTGTCGGGGATGGATATCTCAGCAAGGGCGTAACAACTTTCAAATGCGCTGTCGCCGATCATCTCCAATCCATCGGGGAGTTCGATCTCTGTAAGCGAATGGCAGCCGGCAAAGGCCCCATAGTCGAGCTTTTTCAAACGGCTGTTTTCGCCGAAGGTGACCTTTTTTAATGTACTGTTCCCACCGATAGCATCGTACCCGATCTCGACCACGCTGTCGGGAATATGGATCTCCTCGAGCTTCGGCCCATACAAAGCGGAGTATGCGATCCCCTTGGTCCCCTCCTTGATCGTGAAAGAGTTCACATTATCGGACACATCGATGAGATATTCCCCGATATAGAGGCCGCCGTCCGATCCATAACTCTGCGAGATCGGCGATCGATACTCGTCGGAAGAGGTATACGGTGCGATCTCACGATAAGAAAACGGAAACGCCTCTGTATCGGAATTCACACTCCCCAAATTCGGCTCATAGGGAAGCACGATTTCCTCGAGAGCTTTACAGAACGAGAACACGCCTATAGGGTTTTCTTTATTCCCGAAGCAAAAAATGCTGTCGGGGATCGCGATCTTCTTCACCGTATCCGAGTAAGCAGAAAATCTCCGCCCCACGCTGATGACGGGCTTGCCGTCATGGACGCACGGGAGCACGAGTTCCTCTTTCTCATAGGGCTTGCCGATTATTTCAATGATTGGATTCTCATGATCGTAGCGGCCGTCGGGAAGAAGCGGGTAAGTCGTTATTACATGCTCCCCGAATGTCACGTCATACCCCGCAACGCCGTCGATGGTGACGGGGGTAAAGGTGTAGGCGTCTGTCTCGGTGGCGTTCCAGGCCTCGCCGCAGAGGTCGCAGGAGCTCTTCGTCGTGTAGACGTGCTTGTGCTCGCCGATGGGCTCCTTCTGCTGTTCCCCGTTGCCGCCCGCGTTGTCACCGTTGCCGCCCTCATTTCCGCCCGAACCGCAGGCCGCGAGCGTGAAGCAAAGACATGCTGCCATGAAAATTGCCAAAAACTTCTTCATACCATTTTCTCCTTATGTTTTTTTGCGGGCTAAAAAAAGGACGCTCCAACCACGGAACGCCCGCATGAGTATCCCATGATTGTTGCAACACAATTGCTTTCCAAAACATTTCATCAAGGAAAAAAGGATACACCTATGCCGTTGTAGCCTTAATGAAATGTTTTTATGCAATTGTGTTGCGGTTTCAGTATAACACGACGCGGGAAAAATATCAAGCGGAAAGAAAAAATTTCTTGGATAAACGCCGTAAAAAAAGTTCCCGCAAAGGGGAACGAAATTTGTGCACACGCCACCAACCCTTGGCTCCCCCTCCGAGGGGGAGCTGTCACGGCTGTCCTTGCCGTGACTGAGGGGGTGTCATTCTAAACGAGCTCCCGTGCGTTTAACGGGATGCTTCGCTACGCTCAGGATGAGCAGTTGCTCCCGTGCGTTTAACGGGATCCTTCGCTGCGCTCAGGATGAGCAGTTGCTCCCGTGCGTTTAACGGGATGCTTCGCTACGCTCAGCATGAGCGCGGGAGCACGGGCTCCCGTGCAGACTTGGTTTGAGGGCGGACCCCCACCCCTACCCCGCCCCCTGACGCAGGGGGCGGGCAAGAGAAAGAACAGCATGAGCGGGCATTTTTCCCAATGGAACGTCAAATCGTGCCCATGACGGTGCCCAATATGTAGACAACGATGATAAAGATGTAGACGATGACCCAAAAACCGTTCTTCTTGCGCACAAAGTACCACGCGGGGAACGCGATCGCGGCGAGCAGGCAGTAATGCGCGACGGAATTCAGAATGTTGAGCGTCATCTGCCCCGTTTCATTTCCCTGAAGGAGAAAGCGCACGAGCGGCCCGAGCGCAAACAGCAGCGCGGAGAGAAGCAGGGAGCAAAACGCAAACAGATCGGCAAAGCGCCAGCGGTTTTTGAGCTTTTCCTCCCGCATCTTCTGTGCGTTCTCCGACTGAAGTTTATTTTCCTTCTTCTCGTTCTCGTAGGTGACATCGATGGCGGACTTGTGCGCCTCTTTGCGCTCCTGTTCGCCCCTCTTTTCTCTCTTGATTTTTTTCATGATCGTACCTCTTCTTTTCGTAAAATTTCAATAATATGTGCGAAATAATCGGGCAGGGGTGCCTCAAACGTCATCACTTCCCCCGTCCGCGGATGAGTGAGCGTGAGACGGCAGGCGTGCAGGAGCTGCCCCTCCAAATTGAACCGCTGTTTTTTGAATCCGTACAGTTTATCCCCCACGACGGGGTGGCCCATGTACCGCGCGTGCACCCTGATCTGGTGCGTTCTTCCCGTATGCAGGGTAAACCTTGCGAGCGTGTTCTCCCTGAACCGTTCCACAACTTCCCAATCGGTGACGGCCGATTTCCCCCTTCCTGCGGGGAGCACTGCCATCTTGAGGCGGTCCTTGGGGTCGCGGCCGATGTCGGTGGAGACCGTTCCGCTGTCCTCCTTCAGAACCCCCTCGAGGAGGGCGAGGTACTCCCTGCCAGCCTCCTTCTCCGCGATCTGTTTTGAAAGGGAGAGGTGGGCAAAGTCGTTCTTTGCAACGACAAGCAGCCCCGACGTATCCTTATCGATCCTGTGAACGATGCCGGGGCGGAGTTCTCCCCCCACACCGCTCAGGTTCTTGAGCCGATATAGAAGGGCGTTGACAAGGGTGCCCTCGTAGTTTCCCGCCCCCGCGTGGACGGTCATGCCCTGTGCCTTGTTGACGACGGCAATGTCGTCATCCTCATAGACGATCTCGATGGGAATGTCCTCTGGAACAGCCCTCGTCGGAACGGGGTCAGGGACCTCAATTCGCACATAGTCGCCATTTTTTACCTCGAAGCCTGCCTTTGCGGGACTGCCGTTGACAGAGACATGTCCCTCGTCGGCGAGCTTCTTGACGGCCGAGCGCGTGAGTGAGGTGACTTCGCTCAAAAAGACATCGACACGCGCCGTGCGGTCGGCAAAAAAGGTCTGTTCGGTCATTTTTTCTCTTCCTTTTCTGCCGCTTCCGCCCGCTTGGCCTCTTCCCGCCACTCCTTTTTGAGGGGAAACGCCGCCTGCGGACCGACAAAGAGCAGAATGATGAGGAGGGCGACGGCCCCGATGGTGACGCAGAAATCGGCGATATTGCAGTTGGCAAAGCCGAAATATTCGAGGTTGACAAAGTCTCTGACGACGGCAACGCCGCTTGCGTTTTTAATGAACAGCCTGTCAACAAAGTTGCCGATCGCGCCGCCCTCGATAAAGGCGAGGCAGATTTGGGCGGGGTGGTTCCGCTTGAATGCCATGAATGCGACGATCGGAATGGCGACCATGAGAATGGAGGTCACGATCATGACGATGACCATAAAAGCATGGTTGCCGCTGCCGATCCCAAAGGCGATGGCGTCGTTTTCGACATGGGAAAAGCCAAAGACTCCCTCGATGAGCCAAAACCGATCCCCGTTGTTGGGGAGAAAGTAAAAATCGATAAATTTTGTGAGCTGGTCCACGAACAGCGCAATGCACGCAATGAGCGCAAATTGCAGCATATGTGTGATTTTTTTCTCCCTTTCGACCCGTTTTTCCGTCATGATGGGCGTAGGATCATCCTTCATCGTCGTCCTCCGTGAGTCCTAAATCGAGGCAGAGCTGTTTTAAGTCGAGCGGGCCCTTGGGGGCGGTCACGTCCTCGAGGTTGAAGCCCGTATCTTCCTCCTCTTCCGCCTCCTCTCCGAGCTCTGCCATGAACGCCGCAAAGCTGCGCGCGTCCTCCTCGTCGGGGTACTTTTCCTGCAGATTCTGCAACATAAGTCTGCATTTTTGCTTGAGAAGGGCGAGCTCGCGCCTGTCGTTTTCGAGGGTCCGTTCCCCCTCTTCGCGCACCATCCCGCGCTCCCGTTCGGCGGCCTGAAATGCGGCGATCGCGCCCGAACGCTCGTTCTCGAGCTCGAGCACGCGGGCCTGCAGGGTGCGGTTCTCCGCCTTGAGCTCCTCTGCGGTCTCCCGCTGTTTCTGCAGGGTCTCTTCATACTCCGCCTTGAGCTCGGCGGTGAGTTTTTTTACCTTTTTTTTGGTGTAAAGCCCGAACAACGCCTTTACTCCCCCTTTCCGTACTTTTCCACCATGCCGCGCTTGAGTTCGTAGAGCGCAGTGGACAAGTCCACTTTATAGATATGCGGCATGTCTTGGCGGGTATACTCCTCCCAGAACCTGCCCATTTCCTCGGCGCAGTACCGTTGGATGTCCATGAGCGGAAGGGTATCGTAGGTGCGCTTGCCCCCCTTGACGAGGAGGGAGCGGAGACGCCTTGCGCGGAAGTTTTTCACCGTCATGCGCTTCCATGTGTCCACGGGGTGGAACAAAAGCAGGGGCTCCGATTCGTCGATGACCTCGTCGAAGCGGGTGATGTAGTCGGCAATGGCCTTGTCGGTTTCGCGGTCGTAGATGCGCCATACCTCCTTGAAGGAGGGGTTGGTGATCTTCTCCGTCGTGTCGGAGAGCTTGATCTTGGGGATCTCGTTGCCCTCTTCGTCGTAGACGGCAGAAAGTTTATACACGCCGCCGAGGGCGGGAAGGTCTGCGCTCGTGATGAGTTTGGTGCCGACGCCCCAGCTGTCGATCTTGGCTCCCTGTTCCTTGAGGGAGCGGATGGAGTTCTCGTCCAGATCGCCCGAGGCACAGATGATGGTGTTCTCGAAGCCTGCCCTGTCGAGCATCTTCCTCGCCTCCTTGGAGAGATAGGCAAGGTCCCCCGAGTCGAGGCGGATGCCCTTGGGTTCATGACCGCTCGCGCGGAGCTCCTTGAACGCCTCAATGGCATGCGGAACGCCGCTTCTGAGCGTATCATAGGTATCGACGAGGAGCAGGCAGGCGTCGGGGAAGGTCTCGGCATAGGCGCGGAAGGCGTCGAGCTCGGTGGGGAAATTCATGACCCAGCTGTGCGCCATGGTGCCCGCGACGGGGACATTGAAGAGCTTCCCCGCAATGACGTTGGACGTTGAATTGCAGCCGCCGATGATCGCCGCCCTTGCCCCGTACACGCCCGCATCGGGGCCCTGCGCACGGCGGAGACCGAATTCCATGACGACGTTCCCCTGTGCCGCCGCGCAGATCTTGGAGGCCTTGGTGGCAATGAGCGTCTGATGATTGATGATGGTGAGCAGCGCCGTTTCGACGAGCTGGGCCTGTATCATGGGGGCCTTCACGGTCAGAATGGGCTCATAGGGAAAGACGATCTCCCCCTCGCGGACGGCATAGACGTCGCCTGTGAAGCGAAGCTCCTTGAGATAGGCGAGGAAGTCCTCGTCAAAGAGATGCAGGGAGCGGAGGTAGGAAAGGTCCTCCTCGTCGAAATGGAGATTTTCGAGGTACTGGGCGGCCTGCTCCATGCCCGCCGCCACGGAATAGGTGATGAGGCGGTTGGGACGGAAGAAGAGGTCGAACACGGCCGTTTCCTCGTGCTTCTTTTCCCTGAAATAGCCCTGCCCCATCGTAAGTTGATAGAGATCGGTGAGTAGTGTGAGATTTC
>CANRDK010000029.1 GCA_947629345.1 uncultured Clostridia bacterium | reverse complement strand
GTAATTGTGCAGGCCGTTCGGCCAAAAATCACTTATCAGTGGAAACTCAATTCTCTTGCCGCATACAGTTTGCAGAATGCGTCGAGCCTATCCATGAATTCCTTCACGGTAGCCGCGGGAGCAGATTCCAAACCGCCCGCCGACTGAAGGGCCGCATGCGCTGCCGCAAGGGCCTCATAGGCTGCCGTCTCCTCTACGTTGAGATCATTTGCTTCGCTCAGAGCGCTGCAGATGCCATCATAGAATTCCGCTGCACTCGATGCACCGTATTTCTCGAATGCAAGCTCCACAAAGTTCATTGCTACCTCGGGGACATAGAATATTGCCGCGGCTTGCACCATCGCATAACTATTGTTCTCGGCTGTATAGCCAAAGAATACAATATAGGTGACCATTTGCAAGCTCATTCCATATTGTGTTGAATCAAAATGCTTTAAAATATTTGTACTGAAATAGGTATAGAGTGCCTCGGCGGTCGGTTGATACGAACCGCTTGCATATTTTGCTTTCAGCTGTTCAATCAAGGCTCCTTGCTTAGATTGAATCTCCTGATTGGTCGCCCAAGACGACGCTCCGGTCATACCGGAATTCGGGAATACGGTGCCATACGCAAAGTCTTTAAAACCGCTCTCGCCAGACGGGAAGGAACTGGTAGGTCCACCCAAAATGTTATTTTTCGCTGTCTCGTAATCTATCGTGCCCTCATACATTGCGTTAATATACTCGACAAGTTTTTGCACATTTGCATTGTTTGCAATCGTCGCGTTGGCGGGATTCAATGTATATGCGGGCGCCTCGCCTTGGATATAGCTATGATCTGTCAAATATTTTTCCCAAGCTTTCAGGACAAGTTCGCCTGCATTGGGACATGCGTCGGGAGAAACAACGTATCTTGAGTAATGATATACACGTTCCACACCAAGATACGAATAGTGAAGTTCGATATTCTTTGTGCCTTCGGTATAGTAAATAACATTGCTTAAATTTACGTTGATTTGCGTATTGGTAGCAGCGTTACTATTATCTTTAACCTCTACCGTGAAAGAAACATCATTGGTTATGATGGTTTCCTGCGTATCGCCGAGAGGAATATCGGCACGCACGCCGTCAATGATGAGGTAAACAAAATCAAGATTTGCTTTCTTAATATAATGTCTTGCGTTTTGACCTTCATACATTGAGTTGCCGCGGATGTAGTAGGCGAATGTACCGGGTGTCCCTGCGATCAAATTCCTTTGACCGTCATTGCGGATCGAATCCGTCATTCTGTATACTTTCGCCGTGATCTCCGTGGGTTCCGCTTCAGCACCGAAGTCCTCGCCTGCCTTATTGTCGAGCACGTCGAGTCTTGCATCATCCAGTTCATAAACAAGCGAAATGTTGTGATTGTATGTGAAGGTAGATACTCCCTCATATCCGCCGATTTCAACGGTGAATTCGAGGAATCCCTTGGTAAGTTTCATTGCCGTAACTTTGATATGTCCTTGCACACCCCAAGGGTCATCCCAACCGTCTGCTCCGCTCGGCGTCCATGTTTCCGCATCACTGCCGTGGGCTGTGTAGTCGCCCAATTCGCAGGTAAAGGAAACGCCGTCTGTGCCGAGTGTGTAGATATATTCCGCCTCATATTGAGGGCCCTCGGAATCTCTGTTGGTATACCAACTACCGACCTTCATCGTGATGGTGGGCTGTGCACCTGCCACAAGAGCGTCATGGGAGATGATGAATCTTTCGCCGAGCGTCTGTTCACCCTGAATGTCGCTCCAGCTTGCGCCGTGTTCATCGGTGAGGTCTGCGAGTTTGCCCTGTTCGGTGAAGGGCTTGGAGATCTCAGGGTTTGCGGCACTTGCAAAGTGCGTCGTGAAGGAAGCGAGAGGATGATCCGTGTCGCCGTTCTTCACAACCATAATGGTATAGACGTTGACATTTGTCGGGCTTTCGAGATACTTCTCGAAATTCTCTTGCGTCAATGCGGTGGTGCTTGTAAAGTAGCCGTTGGGAATGGTAATATCGTACTCGCCTGCATTCCATGCAGCCTTTGAAGGTGTGCCTGAAGTGTAGTTTCCCTTGCCCCATACGGTGGGAGCGGCGATTCCGCGCTTGACATAGATTTCGATATTGTCTGCCTCGGCTGCGATGACTCTGAAGTTGTAATCCTCTTTATAGTCGGCGGCCGCGGTGCCTGACGTCCACATGATGGTCTCATGGCTGCCGTTCGCGATCTGTGCTCCGCCCTTGGTCATGGAAGCGACGCGGGCGGTGTCGTTAAACTCATAGCGGGCGGTCAGGTGCAGGTTACGGGTGATGGGCGTGGTATTGATGACCTGCGAGTCGTTTGCGCTTGAACCCGTAAACCAGCCGACGAAAGCGCAGTGGTCAAGCGTGGGGACGGGAAGGTTCTCAATGCTGTTCCCGCTGCTTACCTTATATGTAATGAATTCACCGTCGGTGCCCCACTTGTCCCTGTTCTTCTGATCCTGCGCCTGAATGTCTGCAAGATCGAGCTTTGCACCCGTGGAAGTGCGGGCGTCAAAGGTGACAGTGTAGACATCGGCCTGCGGGACTGTCCCCGTCTCACCCTTGAGGGAGCCGAGATTGTTCCAAGTCTTTTCGTTTGCGTCGAGTTGATAGACTGTCCATGTGCTGTAATCAATGTAAAAGTCACCCGCCATCGAGCCCGTGAGGATGGTTTTGTCCTCCAAGGTGTTGGGGTTGCCCTTGTTGGAGTACCAAAGGACGCCGTCGCGGCCCTTTTCGCCCTGCTCACCTTTGAGAGTCAGGATGGAAAAACCCCAACCGTCTGCTTTTTTCTGATAGAGAGCACCCGACTCGGTGTTGAGATAGAAGTCGTTCGTTGCGCCGAGGTTGGCAACGGGCTCCTCTGTGCCATAGTACCAGTTTGCAGCCGTCTGCGTCCATGTGCCGTCCTCAGACTTGGCATACGCCGTGAGCGTCTCCGTGTTGAGGTAGTAATCTCCCTCATGACCGAGCGTGTCGGCGGGAACTTCCGCGCCGTAGTACCATTGATTGCTTGAGGTTGTGTTGTTGTCCGTGTTTCCGCATGCGCTCATGAGTCCAAGGGACAGAACAAGTGCAAACAGACAGACGAGCACCGCAAGAATCGAAATGCGTTTTTTGCCTTTCATTTGTCTTTTCTCCTCACAAAAAATTTGACTTTTCCCTCTTTCCACACAAAATGTTGAACGGGGTATAAATCGGTTTTAGTATATCATATCACCCCCCCCCGTCAAGTCTTCACCCCCATTTTTTGGCAAATTTTTTAAAAAATTTTTTGGTTTTTTGATTTTGGGGGATTGGAGGGGGTGGGAGTTATCAACGGGGAGGGCTTTCCGCTCATTCTGAGGGAGCGCCAGCGACCGAGGAATCCCCTCATACGAAGTCCGTTGGTCTAATGGGATCCTTCGCTACGCTCAGGATGAGCGCGCGGGGGCACGGGCTCATTCTGAGGGAGCGCCAGCGACCGAAGAATCCCCTCAAACGAAGTCCGTTGGTCTAATGGGATCCTTCGCTGCGCTCAGGATGAGCGCGCGGGGGCACGGGCTCCGTCCTCATCCCGCCGCATAGTACACGCCCCGCGAGATTCTTCGGGTTAGTCCCCGTCCTCTCGTCCTTCTCGCGTTCTCAGAATGACGCGGGGCTGCTCCCGTCGGTCTACGGGATCCGCTCGGCTACGCCTCGGGATGAGGGAATGTGCTCCCGTGCGTTTAATGGGATCCTTCGCTACGCTCAGGATGAGCGGCTCGGCGGGATGAGCGGCTCGGCGGGAGGAGCAGGGCATAATATAACGCGCCACGGCGAAGCCGCGGCGCGTAAAACATTCTATAAATATTCTATAAATCATTTCTTAAACATTCTATAATATCACATAAATTTTTTCAGTTCCTTGATGATGAGGTCGGCAATGTAACGGCAGCCGCGGTGGGTCGGGTGCACGCCGTCCTCGGCAAATTCCGCGGGCTTGATATCCCGCGTGACGCCGTTAAAGATCTCATCCAGCGGGACGAGCGGCAGGTTCTCCCTCCGCGCTATCTCCCGTATCACGGCGATATAGGTGTTGAGATAGGGACGGAAGCGGCGCTTGTCCTTCACGTCGAGCACATACGGCTCCACCAGAATGATCTTTGCCCCGCATTCCTTCAGCGCATCGACGATGGCGGAATAGTTCTTTCCGAATTGCTCCTCGGTGACGATCTCCTCGTCTGTGAAGCGGCGCCACACGTCGTTGACACCCACTTCGAGCACGACGACGTCAGGTTTCACCGCCGTGACTTCCCCCACGCGGGCCAAGAGCTCCACCGTTCTGTCTCCTCCAACGCCGAAGTTGAGGATCTCAAAATCGACATCGGGAAAGAGCGGACGCAATTTCCCCGCTGCGATCTTGACATAGCCCTCGCCGAGGTCGGTGGGATCGCTGAGATCTCTCCCTGCCTCGGTGATCGAATCTCCAAAAAAGACCAGTTTCATACATTCCCCCTCGAATGACTACTTTCCGAACTTCTCTTGATAGAGTTTGATACACTTTTCGATGATTTCGACGGCGTCGTCGCGGTGGGCGATCTCCCTTACCGTCGTCGTCTTGTGTTCGAGTGTCTTATAGACCTCAAAGAAGTGCATCATTTCATCAAAGATATGCTTGGGAAGTTCGTGAATGTCATAATAATCGTTATACGAAGGATCCTTGAACGGAATGGCAATGATCTTTTCGTCGAGCGAGCCGCCGTCGATCATCTGAATGACGCCGATGGGATAGCAGGTGACGAGGGTCATGGGATAGATGACCTCGTTGGTGAGGACGAGCACGTCCAATGGGTCGCCGTCCTCCGCATAGGTGCGCGGAATAAAGCCATAGTTTGCGGGATAGACTGTGGAAGTATAGAGGACGCGGTCGAGCTTTAAAATGCCCGTCTCCTTGTCGAGTTCATACTTTGCCTTGCTACCCTTGGGGATCTCGATGAGCGCTTCAAAGGATTTGGACGTGATGCGCTTGGGATCGATATCGTGCCAAATGTTCATAATTTTCCTCCGTAGTCCTATTTTAACATATTTTTAAAGCCGCCGCAAGACCATATGGGGAATTTTTATAAAAAAATTGCGAAAAGTAAGAAAATATACTTTGACATTCCCTGCGATTTGTGGTATAGTATTACTACTGAGGGCAAGAGCTGACCCTCTCTGAGATCTGAAAAGACCAAAGCGCACCCATGCGCCGCCGTGCAGAAGTACCCAAGAGGCTCAAGGGGCTCCCCTGCTAAGGGAGTAGTACCGTTACAGGTAGCACGAGTTCGAATCTCGTCTTCTGCGCCAAGTGGGACGTAAGTTGAAAAACTTGCGTCCCATTTTTTTGCAAAAAATGAGGACATATGTCCTCGTTTTTGTACAATTGAAATTCAGGAAATGGTGACGGGGAGGTCACTCTGTCATTTCGGATTTGATGACGCGGAGAAGGGAGTCCTCGGCGGGGGCGTCGAGGGTGACTTCCCAGATCATGATACCGCCGTATTCCTTTGCGAGATCGCACTTTTGCCTGATCGTGTCCGCGCCGTTGTAGGCGACGCCCTCATAGACGTCTCTATTGTAATTGTCGGGATCCTCGCCGACAAGCTCCGAAAAGGAGCGGTAGGAATTCCAGTCGAGCTTGCCCGCCGCCGTGTATCCTCTGCCGTAAAAGGGCACGCCGAGCACTAATTTTTCGGCACTTATGTGCTTGTTTTCGCAGAACCATGCCATCTGCTCCACGGCAAAATCATAGGAGGCGTGCGAGCTCTTATCCACATCGTCGTCGTACGCCATCACGCTGACGAAGTCGAATTCCGCAAACGTCTCCGCCATCACCTTGACTGCGACCCACTGTGCCGTCGCGGTGGAGAGTTCATACCCCCTCTCGTCGCAGAGAGTGCGGAGCGAGCTCACCCAATCGGCGTAAAAATTCCAGATTTTGTGGCTTTGGTCGAGTTCGATATCGAGGTCGAGCCCGTCAAGGCAATACTTCTCACAAAATGCCATGATCTTTTGGTTGAAATCTGCCATCTCGGCCGCCGTATCGAGGAGGGGCAGATAGCCGTCACAGCCCCCTCCTCCGCCCAGCGCGGCGAGCACTTTTGTCCCCGCGGCATGCGCTTTTTCGACAATATCTTGCAAATTTTCATCGGGGATCATGCAGGAGAGGTTGCCCGCCCCGTCGGGATTGCAGAACGCGATATCGATGTGGGAGAGCGCGGAAAAGTCGAGCTCGCGGTAAAAATCGTACGACCAGTCGGGAAGATAGCCGACGACGCGCGTCGAAAGGCCCTCTTCCGTCTTATCCGTGCCCTTCTCCCCGCCGTTCCCGCATCCGACGGCAAACAGCATGCACCCCGCAAAACACAGTGCCAAAAATTTTTTCATTTGTACTCCTTTCCTTTCATCATAAGGGGCAAAATCCCTTTTGTCAATCAAAAATTGCAGACTTATTGTCGATTTCGGCGGGTTCGTTTCCGTTTTTTATAAATGTCTATTGAAATTTTTGCGGGACTTCGCTATAATGCTGGCAAGGAGAATTGTATGAAACACCTTTCTAAAATCATGGTAGCATTGCTCTCTCTGGTCCTGCTCTTCTCGCTGTTCGGCTGCGGAAAGCCGCACGAGCATGTGTGGAGCGACTGGATGTACGATGACGAAGACAAACACTACCGCATCTGCACGGCCGATGGGTGCACTGAGCCGCGCGCTAAGGAGTATGGGCAGCACGACGGCACGCCCTGCACGCTCTGTGCCCGATTCCGCGTTCTTGCATTCTATGCGGAATACAACGGCGACCAAGCGCATGAGAGCTTTGACGCCGAGGCAAACGAGTGGTTCAAAAAACAGGCCGAAGAGAACAACTTTATCTATGAGTCCACCTACGATTGGAGCCTCTTAAACGACGCATATGTTGCAGATTTTGACATTTTGATCTTCCTCGATTCCCGTCCCGAGGACCCCGATGTGCGCGCGGCGTTTGAGCGGTATATGGAAAAGGGCGGCGCGTGGATGGGCTTCCACTTTGCGGCCTTTGCGCTCGGGGAGGCGGGCAGCGGCGGTTCTGCCGTGGAGCAGGATTGGGACTGGTACCACGAGGAATTTTTGGGCTCGGGGCAGTACACCGACAACACATGGCAGCCGACTGCGGAGACGCTCAGGGTGGAGACGCACGACCACCCCGCGACGGAGGGCCTGCCCGACACCTTTGTTTCCGCCCCCTGCGAGTGGTACAGCTGGGAGCACGATTTGAGGGAGAATCCCGACATTACTATTTTGGCCTCGCTCGACAGTTCCACCTTTCCCGTCGGCGACAACCCGGGGGAGATATGGTATGACGGCTACTATCCCGTGGTCTGGGCGAACAACAACTACCGCATGATCTACTTCAACATAGGGCACAACCTTGTGCAGTACGGACAGCCTTATAAAGACCTTTCGCACACCTTTGACTGCGAAGAGATGGCCTCGATGGTCTTAAACGGCCTGTTTGGGCTTGCGGAGTGAAGGGGGGGAGGCGTTCCGATTGCGTCATGGTGACGTGATTGAGAACGGCGGGCAGGGTGACGTGCCGAAGAGCCCCTCATTCCGAGCCCCGAAGGGGCGAGTGAATCCCGTTGAACCCTGCTCCGTTGGTTTTATGGGATCCTTCGCTACGCTCAGGATGAACGGGCGGAACGGACTGCGTTCGAGGGCGTACCCCCACCCCTGCCTCCCTTACGCAGGGGGCAGGCAAGAGGAAAGGCAGGATGAGCGGGCGGCGCGGGCTGCGTTCGAGGGCGTACCCCCACCCCTACCCCGCCCCCTTACGCAGGGGGCAGGCAAGAGGAAAGGCAGGATGAACGGGCGGCGCGGACTGCGTTCGAGGGCGTACCCCCACCCCTACCCCGCCCCCTTACGCAGGGGGCAGGCAAGAGGAAAGGCAGGATGAGCGCGGCGGGAGCCGAGAACCCCTCAGTCACGCAAGGACAGCGTGACAGCTCCCCCGCGGGGGGGGAGCCGAGAGCCGTCTCTGTTGGGACGGAAATTTTTTTCGTTTTTGAATTCTTTTGCTTGATAATTCTTATGCGATTTGATAAAATATAGATAGTGTTCTGAAAAAGACGTGAAGGACATGGAAAAGTAATTGGAATTCGTTGCCCACCCCCCTACCCCCCTCCTCGGGAGGGGGCATGGCTGAGGGGCCTCCTCGGGAGGGGGCATGGCTGAGGGGCTTTCTCGGGAGGGGCAAGCGCGGGTCAGGATGAGCGCGCGGGGACAGGATGAGCGGGGCAAGCAACAAGGCGAAAGAGCATAGAGGTAGATATGCAACTCAAGACAAAAGGGAAAATGAGCATTTGGAGATATCTCACGCTTGGGTATCTCATTGTCATTCTCGTGGGGAGTGTCTTGCTCGTGCTGCCCTTTGCGGCAAAGGACGGCTCCACGTCCTATATCAATGCCCTCTTCACCGCCACTTCCGCCGCCTGCGTCACGGGACTCGTCCCCTTTGATACCTTCACTCACTGGACTCTCTTCGGGCAGATCGTCATCCTGCTCCTCATTCAGCTTGGCGGCCTCGGGTTTACGACCTTTGTCTCCATTCTCCTCATCATGGTGAAGCGGGGCTTCGGACTGTACGAGCGCAGCGCCGTCATCAAGGCCCTCGGCAGTAACAGTTTGAAGGGCGTGAAGACGCTCGTCAAGCAGATCGTCATCGGCACGCTCATCTTTGAACTTGTCGGCGCGGGGCTCCTCTCCATCCGCTTCATCGGCGACTTCGGCGTCGGGCAAGGAATTTACTTCTCTATCTTTCATGCCGTCTCTGCGTTCTGCAATGCAGGCTTCGACCTGATGGGAGACGCAGGTTCCCTCTCTGCCTATGCGACCGATCCCCTCGTCGTCATCACGGTCTGTGCCCTCATCTTTATCGGCGGACTGGGCTTCTGCGTGTGGGGAGATATCTTCAACTGCAGGGGGAATCCCAAAAAATTCCAATTCTATACGAAATTTATCGTGCTGTGCAGCGTCATTCTTTTGGCCGTCTCGATGGGGCTCTTCCTCGTCTTTGACTGGAACAGCGAGGCCTATGCGGACAAGGGCATCGGGGGGAGATTCCTCTGCGCGCTCTTTGAGGCAATGACGGCGCGGACGGCAGGCTTCTACACGGTAGATTACAACAAGATCTCGCAGAGCGGGTATCTACTCACGGTGATTTTAATGTTCATCGGCGGGTGCTCGGGCTCGACGGCGGGCGGCATCAAGGTGGGGACCTTTGCCGTCATGATCATGGGTATGCTTGCGGCCCTCCGCGGGAAGCAGGATATCAACCTCGGCAAGCGGCGCGTTGAAATGTCCCAGCTGCACCAAGCGCTTGCGATCTTTACGGCCTATCTCACGATCATTCTCGTCGCCGTGATGACCATCTGCGCGATCGAGCCGTTCGGGTTCAGGGAGATCTTGTTTGAAACGGTCTCTGCGCTCGGAACGGTGGGGCTGAGCATGTCGCTCACGACTTCCCTCTCCATTGTGTCCAAGCTCATTCTCATTCTTCTGATGTTTGCGGGAAGAGCGGGCGTGCTCACCATTTCGATGGCGCTCAGCCAAAAGAACCAAACGGAGGCACAGATCCGCCGCCCCGTGGAAGTCATTTTTATCGGGTAAACGGACGGGCGCGCTCGTCGTTGCCCACCCCTCCTACCCCCCTCCTCGGGAGGGGGCATGACTGAGGATCCCACTCAGGGGGGCGCGGCTGAGGATTCCACTCAGGAGGGGCGCGGCTGAGGATCCCACTCGGGAGGGGGCATGACTGAGGATTCCACTCGGGCGAGGACGGGACCCTTGGCTCCCCTCTTAGGGGAGCTGTCGAGCGTAGCGAGACTGAGGGGTTTGTGGAACCCTATCCCCCGCTGCGCGGGTACTTCCCATACAAGGGGAAGCAAGAGGGACTTCGTTCGGGCCGCGTCTTGGCTCCCCCTTGGAGGGGGAGCTGTCACGCAGTGACTGAGGGGGTGTCATTCCAATCACGCCCCACCGCAATTTTTAATTTTCAATTTTTAATTCACAAGGAGAACTATGGTATCGGTATTACTCATCGGTATGGGAAAATTCGGACGGGAGCTCGGGGAACGGCTGCTCGGCATGGGCGATCAGGTCATGATCGTCGATAAAAACGAGGACACCATCAATGCCCTCGCTTCCCGCTATACAAATGCCCTCATCATGAACTGCATGGTCATCGACAATCTCAAGACGCTCGACATTCCCGCGTTCGACGTCTGCGTCGTGGCCATCGGCGACGACTTTCAGGCCTCCCTCGAGATCACGTCCAATTTAAAGGACCTCGGGGCGAAGAAGGTGGTTTCCAAGGCCTCCACGGAGATCCAGCGGAAGTTCCTGACGCGCGCGGGCGCGGACGAGGTCATCTATCCCGACAAGGATGTGGCCGAAAAGCTCGCCGTCACGCTCAATTCCGCCAACGTCATCAACTTTATCGAACTCGACAACGACCACGCCATTTTCGAGATCGAAACGCCCAAGCGGTGGATGCGGAAAAAGCTCATCGACGTCAACCCCCGTGCGAAGTATGGCATGAACATTCTGACCGTCAAGAAGGGGAACAACGTCATTTCCACCATCGACGGGAACTATGTGTTTGAGGAGGGAGACCTGCTTGTGGTGTTCGGCAACACCGAGGCGATTTTGAGGTTTACCAACAAACAACGGTAAGAATTCGGGCGCCGCGGCCTCTCAGCCGCCGCGCCCGTTTTTTTGTGAGGGGAGCCCGCTCATTCTGAGGGAGGCGAAGCCGACCGAAGGACCTTGAACGAAGTCCGCCCTCGGCTCCCCTCTTAGGGGAGCTGTCACGCAGTGACTGAGGGGTTTGTGGAACCCTATCCCCCGCTGCGCGGGTACTTCCCCTACAAGGGGAAGCAAGGGGAACTCCGTTCGGGCCGCCGTTCTCAATCTCTCCCCACCACAATTTTTAATTTTTAATTTTTAATTATTTCCGTTGGTTTAACGGGATCCTTCGCTACGCTCAGGATGAGCGGGCGGACTGCGTTTGAGGGCGTACCCCCACCCCTACCCCGCCCCCTTACGCAGGGGGCGGGCAAGAGGAAGCTCAGGATGAGCGGAAAAACTCCTCATAGACGGCGCGGAGGGTGCGTTCGTAGTTGCAGTTGTCCACGCCGACGATGATATTGAGCTCGGAGGAGCCTTGGTCGATCATTCTGACGTTCACCCCCGCGTTCGCAATGGCAGAAAACAGCCGCGCAGACGTACCGACGCTCTTTGCCATGCCGTGCCCCACGACGGCGATGAGCGCAACGTCCGAGTAGACATTGGTCCTGTCGGGCGTGACGGCCTTGACGATATCCTCCCTCACCGCCTCGAGCACGCCGTGGGTGAGCTGTTCGCTGTCGATGACGATGGACATGGTGTCGATCCCCGAGGGAAGGTGTTCAAAGGAGATATGATGGCGGAAAAGGACTTCCATGATCTTGTATGTAAAGCCGATCTCCGCGTTCATCAATGATTTTTCAATGCTGATGACGGTGAAATTCTTCTTCCCCGCGATCCCCGTGACGGTGCGCAGCCGCTTGACGCTTGCAAGATACTTTTCGGTGGGGAGGATCATCGTCCCCTCGTCGTCGGGGCGGAAGGTATTCAAAATGTGGATGGGGATATCCGCCTCGCGCACGGGAAAGATGGATTCGCTGTGCAGAACGTTCGCGCCCATATAGCTGAGCTCGCGCAGCTCCCGATAGCTGAGCTTCCCGATCCCGACGGGGCTCGGCACGATGCGCGGGTCGCAGGCCAAAAATCCGCTGACGTCCGTCCAATTTTCGTAGACGCCAGCCCCCACGGCTCGCGCAACGATCGCCCCCGAGACGTCGCTGCCGCCGCGGGAAAACGTTCTGACCTTTCCGTGCGGGTCTGAGCCGTAAAACCCTGCAATAACTGCGCGATTTTTGTCCTTGAGGGCCTCCCTCACGAGGGTATAGGAGAGGGGGTCGAAGCGGCCGTTTTCGTCGAAGCGGATGACGTCCTTCGCATCGATAAAGGGCACGCCGAGGAGGGCCGCCATGACGATCCCAGCGAGATATTCTCCGCGGGAGGCCGTGAATTCCTCTCGCCTCTCCCGCTCGATCTCCGCCGCCGTGTCGCTCAAAATCTTCTCGATATCGAGGGCAAGGCCGAGCTCGTCAACAATACGGCAAAAGCGTGCGGACACCTTTTGAAAGGCCTCGCCGAGGCTCCCCTTTTCCTCGAGTTCCCTGTGTGTTTCGTACAATAAGTCGGTGATTTTTGTATCTCCGCCGAAGCGTTTGCCCGGGGCGGAGACGACGGTATACCGCCGCGCGGGGTCACTCTGTAGGATATTCGCGACGCGGCGCATGTTGATGCCGTCGGCCATGGATGTGCCGCCGAATTTGCAGACCTTAATCATAGCTGATCTCCCTGCCCTCGAGGCAGTACCGCTTGTTTTCCTCGCCGACGGTGAACACCCTGTGCATGAGGTTCCCGCCCTTGAGATCGTAGAAGAGGTCTCCCTTTTCCATGTTCTTGAGGAGAACGGCGACGCCCTCCCTGTTTTGGGAGAGCTCCGCGGGTTCCACATATCTCACCCTTCCGCCGTTGGCGCGCAGATAGGCAGAAATGACCGCGTCGGCCTTTTCCGCCCCCTCCATGCCTGCGGGAAGGTTGGGATAGAGAACATTCCCCTCCCGCTTGCACTTGATATTCTTCATGAAATAGTCGATGAACGCCGCCTCGTCGGTGTCCGAGATGACCCTGTGGAGGGGCAGAAGCTCCACCGCGGGATCAAAGAGGTTGATACACTCCGCAAGGGCATACCGCGCGGGGTGATTTTTGAGCTCCACACCCTTGAGCGTGGGCTTGATCTCCTCCCAATACATCTTGGCGGCGATGAGCTCGTCGTGCCCGTCGGCAACGGCATAGCGAGGGGTGCCGCGGGTCGTCAGCCATGATGCGACGTCGTAGGCATACTCCTCGGGAACGAAGCTGCCGCGGAGATTTCCCCCGTCCGCCATGAGCGGAAAATCGTACATGATCTCAAGGTCCATGGCGTTTAATTCGCGTATAACTTCATCTTTTTTGTCGCTGTACAGGAGAAGGGTATGCGGAAATTCGAGGAGCGCTTTCCTCCGCAGGTCAAGCAGTTCCTTGACGCGGGGAGAGGGTCCCTCGGTGGCACGGGCGGGCGTGAGTTCCCCCCGTTCAAAGGAAAACGTCTCCAGATCGAGCGCGAGAACGATGCCGCAGCGCACGCGGCCGCTCCTGAGCTTCCGCTCCGTGAGCATGAAGCCCCGCCCGATCCGCTCCAGCTTTTCCTCGGTGAGGGCGTTGACGATCGAGGTGGCAGCCGCATCGGGATCGTCCTCAGGTTCCCCCCTGTAGACGTCGGGAAGAATGCAGAAAAGAGAGGAGGGCGCGCTGCCAACTTCTCTTGCAACGCGCTCCCAAAAATCCCTGCTGCGGGGATGACTGTCGGGGGCGGGAACCGCCCATTTTTCAAAGCCGCTGCGGGGAAGAAAGATCCGCGGGGCACGAAAACAATTTTTCATACGATATTGATGACGACGACGCAGACTGCCGCGAGGACGAGCGCAAACAGCTTGAGCGGAATATGGCTCAAAAATACGCGTTTCAGAAATTCACCGAATTTCATGATTTCTTGCCCTCCGTGTTGAATTCTCTATTGTAGTAATCTCTCAGGATGCGCTTGAGGCCCACCGAATCGATATAGCGGGTGATCTGCACGTCCTGATCCTTTTTCTTCTGCACATAGGAGATGATGCCCGTCTCCTCGGAGACGATGATCGTGGAGACGTCTGCGACCTCCGTGACGCCGATCCCTGCCCTGTGGCGGGTGCCGTAGTCGTTGGGGAAGGTCTTCTGCGTGAGGGGCAAAAAGCAGCCCGCGGCCAAGATCTTATCCCCGCTGATGATCATTGCACCGTCGTGCAGGGGAGCCTTGGGGACGAAGATGCCCTCGATGAGCTGGGAGGAGATGGCGGCGTTCAAGGGGACCCCGCTCTCGGCAATATCCTTGGGCATGCTTCCGTTCGAGAGAACGATGAGCGCGCCCGTGTTGCTCTTTGAGAGGTTGAACACTGCCCTCGTGATCGCGTTGATGCACTCCTCGGTGAGCTGGGTCTGCTTGTCGGGTGAGTTCGTCACGCGGTGCTGGATATTTTTGGGAGTATTGTAGATCCCACGCTTGATCTCCATCCCGAAGAGGAAGAGGAAGAACGTGGAGACGAGCCCGACGAAGAGGAAGAACCAGAGCGCATCCATCTTCTCCGAAAAGATCGTTGCGGCCCCCATGCAGAGAATGAGGAAAATATACATGGGGATATAGCGCTTCGCGTTGTTCTCATAGAGCGTGCGCAGAACAAAATAGATGACGATGAAGAACAAAATGAGTTCCAACACCGTGACCCACTGGAACGGAGCCGTTGCAAACGATGTAAAGAACGATTTCATCGACGTCCAAATCTCATCTACCGATCTCATTCTTCCCTCCTTCTCCCAAGTTTTACGGGCAAAAAAAGTCTACTCATACTATATTATAACGAATTTTGCGGAAAAAGCAAAGAATTTTGATATTATCCGAAAAATATTTTTGCCATGGCGGAAAAGAGGGCCCCCTTTGGGGAATAGAGCCCGCTCTTGGCGCCGCAGGAGAGGGCATACAGCCCCTCGTAGAGCGTCTGCACTTTTTCCCTGCCGAGACGCTGTGCCGCCTCGCGGTTCTTCTGCACCGCATACGGCTTGACGCCGAGGATCTTTGCCGCCTCCGCATCCGAGAGGCGCATGTTTGAAATGTCGCAGAGCGTGCGGTAGTGGGAGGTCAGAGAGGACAAGACGGCGTATTCGTCGTACCCCTTTTCGAGTAAATCGTGCAATATCTCGCAAAAAACGCTGCCGTTCCGCCGCGACGCCGCCTGCGTCAGTTCATAAATTTTGTACTCCGTATCCTTGGCAATATGCGCCTCGACGATGTCCTTCGTCACCCTGCCGCCCTCGCCGAGGAGGAGCTGCAGTTTCTCACACTCCTTGGCCATGCGTGCGGCGTCGAGATTGCAGTAGCGCACCATGAGGGAGATCGCGTCGCCGTCTGCGGAGAGCCCCTTCCGCTTCAGCATGCCGAACAGCCAGCGGGAGAGGTTTTCCTCGCTCTCGCGGGAGCAGTCCACAAGGGTGATCCCCTTCTTCTTTCTGAGGTCCGCCGCCCCCGCCTTTTTCGTGCTGTTCACGATGAGGAGCACCGTGCTCTCGCAGGGTTTTTCGACGTATAAGTTTAAAATTTCCCATTCTCTCTCGGTGGGATAGAAGTCGTACACGCGCACGAGACGCCTCTCGTCGAGGAAGGGCAGGGCATAGAGATCGGCGCGGAAGGAGGCAAGGTTCCCCTTCAGCGAATCCCCCTCGACGCGCACGTCGTTGAGGGAGGGCTGCGTGATGCGGCAGGCCGCGGAGATGCTCTTTACCGCATGGTCGCGGAAGTAGGCCTCCTCGCCGTCGATGAGATACACGGGGTCGAGCCCCGCTTCAAGACTCTTTGCAAGCTGTACAAACTTCATAGCAACAGGATTATACCATAATTCAAAAAATATTTCAAGGTCCCGCACCCGTTTGTGAAGGATAAATCGGCAGTTATCTGCGAAAAACCGTCGGGATCGAACATGACGGCATTGCCCCGCACGAAGAGAAGGAGGGTCCCGTCCGTCTCGAAGGAGAAGGAGAGCTCTCCCTCCGAAAAGCTCTTGCCGCAGAGGACCTCCGTTTCCTGAAAGCCGTCTGCGCCCTCCCGCATGCAATAGACCCTTTCCGCACCCGTGAACGCTGCGATATTGAGCGTGTCCATGCGCTCCTCCGAGAGGACGATCGCGGCGTTGACGGAGCCCGTGCGGCGGGCCAGAAAGTTTTTGCAGGTCCTGAGATCGACCCCTTCGCCGACGATGAGCACGCTCTCATCCCCGCACCACACGAGGGCAAGCATATTCTCTCCCGCGGCGACGTCCACGACCGCCCCGCCGAAGAGGCAATTTTCGGCGACAAGGCACATGGAAAAGAGAAAAACCGCAACACATGTCACGGTTACGCGCACAAACAGGCGGAGACGGACGCGCTCGGTCCCGTAAAAACAGGCACACAGCCACACGGTCCCCGCGGCTCCGAATGCAAAGCCCGTGAGCACATATCCGAAGTCTGCCGCCGAGAACAGAAACAGGAGGACGGCAAAGAGACCGCGCGGGAAGATCAGAAAGAATGCCGCCGCGGGCGGAATGATGAGGGAGAGCAGGGTGAGGAGCAGGAGAGTGAGAAAGGCGAAGGGCAGAAGGGGCACGATGATGAGGTTGAGCCCGATCCCCCACACCGAAAAGTAGCCGAAACCCTCGATCAGAATGGGGAGAGTGAAGAGCTGGACGGCAAGACTCGCGGAGAGGTATTCCCGCAAAAATCGAGGGATATGTGCGCGTTTCATGCCCCGCGTGAGCATTCCCCCAAAGAGCGCAAGGCCGAGGCAGGCCCCAAAGGAGAGGCGGAATCCGACGGAGAGCCACTGGGCAGGCAAAAAGAGCAGAACGGCAAGCGCGGCGAGGGAGACGGAACTGAGCATGTCCCCCTTTCTCCCCGTGAAGGTGTTCACGCTGAGGGCAATACACATGATGAGAGCGCGGAGGGCAGACACCGACCAAGCGCACAGGGCACAGTAGACGGTGCAGAGAAGGATGGCGGGAAGGGCGGCATATCTCTTCAAAAATCGGAAAATGAGGAGCGCCGCGCCGTACAGAATGCCGATGTGGAGCCCCGAAACGGCAAAGATATGTGCGATCCCGCCGCTGCGCACGGCCGTCATGAAGCCTCGGTCCACCATGCGGGAATTCCCCGTCAGGAGCGCATAGGAGATATACCCCTCCTCCCCGCCCATGTGTTCCCGCATGAGATCAAAGAGCTTTGCATTCAAAAAGAGCAGCGGATGAAAGCCATTCTCCGCCGCCTCGTACGTCTCCGAATCCGCACGATAGCGGATATCGTTGACAAAATAGTAGGAATCTTCGGTGCCCGTGGGAAGAGGACAGCGTTTGACGCTCGCCGTAAAGGTGATGCGGTCGCCGGGGCGGACCTCTTCGGACGTCAGCGTGAGGGTGAGCTTCCCCGCCGTCTGTTCCCCATTGAGGTACAGGTCGGAGAGCTCCGCCTCCATAAACCCGTTGTCGAGGGCGATGCACGTCACCGTCCCCTCCACGGTGTATTCCCCCGCCGCCTTGCCCGAGAGAAAGTTCTCCGTGTAGAGGTGGATCCCGACGGTCCCGACCGCCGCAAACCCCAAAAACAAGCACATAAGTGCGATTATTTTCCGTTTTGTGAAGGGAAAGAGGGAGAAGGGAAGAAAGCAGAAGAGAAATAAAAAATCGGAGGGAAGGAGCCCGCCGAACCGGATACGGCAATAGAGAAAGATCCCGAATGTGATGCCGAATGCCGCAAAGAGGAGGGGCCTGAAATTGACGCGCGGCAAGCGGGAGACGGAACTTTCGGCGTTGTCTGTCATCTTTCTCCTCCGTGTGCAGAATTTTCGGCTTTCGTTTCCGATGCGTTTATTATAGCACGAATGTGGGCCTCTGCACTCGTTTTTTTCGCATAAATTGCAAATTTTTTTTGTTTTTTGTCGATTTTTTTGGTTTTTTGCTCTGATTTGGGGGGTGAAAGGGGGGCGACCGCTCATTCTGAGGGAGCGCCAGCGACCGAAGAATCCCCTTGAACGGAGTCCGTTGGTTTAATGGGATCCTTCGCTGCGCTCAGGATGAGCGGGTGGGGTCAGGATGAGCGGGCTGGGCGGGGAGCCGAGGGAACCCCTCAGTCACTGCGTGACAGCTCCCCTACAAGAGGAGCCG
>CANRDK010000028.1 GCA_947629345.1 uncultured Clostridia bacterium | reverse complement strand
CCGCCGATGATGGCGATCGCCGCCGCCTCCGCGCCGCTGAATCCGAGCAGCGCCGCGCCGAACAGCGCCACGAAGATGCCGAGCTGCGCGCCCGCGCCGATGAGCATGCTCTTGGGATTGGCGATGAGCGGGCCGAAGTCCGTCATGGCGCCGATGCCGAGGAAGATGAGCGGCGGATAGATGACCTTATCCACGCCGTAGTAGAGATACCACAGAAGGCCGCGGTCTGTGACGAGATCGTAGGAATGGGCCTCGTCGGTATACGTCCCCCAGAGCACCTTTTCGGCCCCGGGAAGATTGATGAGGAACATCCCGAAAGCGATCGGAAGTAGCAGCATGGGCTCGAACTTCTTCACGATCGCGAGGAACATCAGCACAAAGGAAATGGCGAGCATGACATAGTTCTGCCACGTCCCCTGTGAGAGCCCCATGGAGTTCCACAGATCGGAAAAGATCTTTCCGATATCGAGTGCAAGTAGATTCTGCATGGCCCTCTCCGTTTATCCGATGAGCGCAAGGAGGGCGTCGGATTCGACGTTGGCCCCTTTTTGTACATTGAAAGTGACCGTCCCGTCGCAGGGGGCGGCAATGTCGTTGTCCATCTTCATGGCCTCGAGGACGAGAATGGGCTGGTCCTTTTTGACGGAAGCGCCGTTTTCGACGAGAAGATTTTTGATGAGCCCGGGGAAGGGAGAGAGGACCTTTGTCCCCTTTCCGCTTGCGGCGGGCATGGGCGCTGCCTGCGGGGCGGGTGCGGAAAGCGGGACCGCCTTGGGCGAATACGAGCTCTCCCCTACCTCCTCCACGCCGACTTCATACTGTTTTCCGTTCACTGTGATCAAAAAATTACGCATAACTCTGGCTCCTTTATACTCGCTTGATGCGTCTTACCACAAAGTCGCACTTTGGATTTTCTTTTTCGTAATAACTCATGAGGGCCGCCGCGATCGCCGCAACGACCTCGGGCGGGATCCCGTCGTCTATGGATGGATAGGACGAAGGGATGGGCGGGGCAGGCTTTTCCGTTTTCTTCTCCTGTTTTTCGTTCACCTTTTTCATGATGAAGCCGATGAGCATGAGAATGAGGACGAGAAGCGCAATGCCGACCACGACAAATACGAGGCCGAACACGGCGTAAAAGGCCCCCTCCCCGACGTTCATTTTGAACCAACTGTCCAACAAATTCGCCATAGCTCCCTCACTTGATCAGCGTCTGAAGGGACGCGATGAGATATTGCTTTAAAAACTGCGGCTCGATGATGTTGTCGAGATAACCTCCCTCCGCCGCATGGACGGGGTCTGCGATCTCGTCTTGATAGCGGGAAAGTGCCTCCTCCCCGAGATCGCCGAGCTCGATCTGTGCCCCCTCAAGGCTCCCGAAGAGGGAGATCTGTGCCGTTGCAAGGGCATAAGTGTAGTCGAAACCGACAGATTTTGCGGCGAAGAGGCTGTATCCGAGCCCAACCGCCCTTCCTGTGACGACGGCGATCTTGGCCGTGTCGATGGCGTCGAGGATGAAGAGATATTCCCCGATCTCCCGATAGAGAATGCTGTTGTTTGCGGCAAGGGTCGTCTCCACGCCGAGGCAATCGACAAAGGTGACGAGCGGAATGCCGTAGCAGCAGGCGAGCTCCGCAAAGTTTTTGATCTTTCTCACATTCAGAGCGTTCAGACTGACATTGTCGAAAATGACCGCCGCGACGGAGATGCCGCCGATACGGCCGAGCACCGTTTTGACTTCGGGGCAGGAGTTTGCGCCGAGTTCGATCCCTCCCTCGATGAGCTCAAAAATGCCTTTCGCCGTCACGCCTTGGTTGAGCGCGGGCGCGGACTCGTTGAGTTCGGCATCGAGGATCGGGAGATCGATGAGGTCAGAAATTTGCAGGATCTTGGATGCGGCGTCGCGCATGTCCTCCGCCTGCACGGCGGGAAGGAGCGCATGCGTTAAGGCGCCGTAGCCCCCCACTTCTGTGGGTTTGAAGTTCTTTTTCTCCCTTGCGGAGAGAACGAGCGGCGAGGCAAGGCTCAGAGCGCTCTCCTTCAGAAACAGGACGCAGTCGCAGAGGGACGCAAGCGCGGCCGCGGAGCCGTACGCCTCGCCGAGGAGAACGGCAAACTGCAGAACGGAGCCCTTGAGCTGCGTGGCCTTTAAGAGAAGCGCGGAGATCCCCTCGAGGACGTCCACACCTTCGCCGACGCGCACCCCCTGCGATTGGAGCAAGTAGATGACGGGCGTCTCGTTCTTCTCGGCGGCGGAGAGCGTCTTTGCGATCTTCTCGCAGTTCCCCTTGGAGAGCCCCCCGAAAGAGACGGCATAGTTCATGGCGACAATATAAAAAGGATACCTGTCGATGGTGGCAAAACCAGTTACCACCCCTTCCCCGAGGGCATCCCCTTCGCCGATCGTCTTGGAAAAACTGAACGCGGCAAGCTCTACAAAGCTGTCGTCATCGCAGAGCGCCGCAATTTGGGAGCGGATGCTTTCACCCGCTTTCAGAACAGCCTCTTTTCTGCGATTCAATAAAGAAATTTTATCCATGTATGACCTCAGCCACAAAAAAATCCAACTTCTACCAAATATCATTATACACATTCAGTGCAGAAAAAGCAAGCAACGTGCAGAAGATTTTCTCATTTTTTCAATAGAAAAAGGGGCCGCCGTCTATTTGCGGTCCCCCTCTCTCTTTTCCTCCGCATTCTCGTCCCTTTTTACCCCTTTTGAGACGACGGCGCCGTCGGGGCCGACGACCTCGATCGTGAAATCTCCCTTCTCCTTTTTCTCCTTGATCTTTGTCTCGCGGCGGAACTTTTTCTCGAACCAGCCGAGAATGGCATCCGACTTCTTATAGAGAAAGACAAACAGCACGATGACGAGTGCGATGAGGATCGCCCAGATCAGGATCCCCCACCATGTGTTGAAGGGAATGAGCGTGACGGAATAGCTCGTCGTGAAGATGGCAAGCACCCTCGAAATGAAGATGACAGCGAGAAAATACCAGACAGACATGGACGAAAAGCCTGCCACAAAACACAAAATATCGTCGGGAAAGACGGGAAGGAGAAACATGGCCGTGAGGAGCAGTTTGTCCTTCCCCTTGATTTTTTTGAGCCACTTATCAAGGGTCTCCTTGCCAACAAGCCAAGAAACGACCTTGGTCCCCGCATATCTCCCGATGAGAAAGGCGGCAAGAGAGCCGAGGACGATCCCGATCAGGCTGTAGACGCTCCCCCAAAAGGGCTGAAAGAGCGCGGCGCCCGCCACGACCGTCACGGTGCTCGGGATGGGAAGGATGACGACCTGCAAAAATTGCAGGAGAATGAAGAGCGCAGTCATCCAGCCGCCCGCCCGTTCGAGATAGGCCTGAAAGCTCCCCTCGTCGCGCATGACTTCCATAAATCCCGTCCGAAGGAGGACATACATGCCAACGGCGAGGAACACAAAGAGAATGTAGGCGATGATACAGCACTTGTAGACGACCTGCTTTTTCAGAAAATAAAAGACAAGGTCAACGGTGAGGAGTGCGGCATTCAGCGCCGACGATAGAGAAAAAACCGTCCACCACAGGGCGGAAGGCCATTCATCAAAATATCGGAGACAGAGGATCAAAAACAGCTCAAAGAGGAACGCGCCGAGCACGGTCCCTAAGACATGGCAGATCCTGTAGATCGCGGGCGTCTTTGCCCTCTCATTTTCCTTCTCCATAATATATAGTATATCAGTCGGGGTCCGATTTTATAAGTTTTTCTCTCAATTCTGCGATCGCATTGCGGGCAAGCTCGTCGCAGCGGTTGTTGAGCTCGTCGTCGGCATGCCCTTCGACCTTGTGAAAATGCACGGTGTGAACGCGGGTCAGCGCAAGGAGCTCCCGCCACAGATCGTCATTCAATACGGGCTTTTTATCTGCCTTTCGCCAGCCAGACTTCTCCCAACTATAGACCCAGCCCTGCAAAAAGGCATTGACGGTGTATGCCGAATCGGAGTAGATATCCACTTCGCAGGGATATTTGAGCTTTTTAAGCCCCTCGAGCACGGCCGTGATCTCCATGCGGTTGTTCGTCGTGTCGTTTTCGGAACCGTAAATTTCCGTTCTGTGCTGTCCGTAGATGAGGATCGCGCCCCAGCCGCCGGGGCCGGGGTTCCCCGAACATGCGCCGTCCGTGTAGAGTGTCACCTGTTTCATAACTATGATATGCTCTCTGTCGATTGGGGGGCTCACTCGCTGAAGAGCCGAAGCTGCTGTTCGATCTTCTCCTTCATGTCGAGATACTTCTCCTTCTTGGCCCTTTCGTCGTCCACAAGTTTCTTGGACGCCTTGGCGACAAAATTTTTGTTGAGAAGTTTCCCGTCGGCACGGGCAATTTCGCCCATGACCCGCTCGAGTTCCTTTTGGAGCCGAATCTTCTCCTTTTCGATGTCCACAAGGTCCCCGAGGGGCACAAACAGATGGCCGATCTCGGTGACGTGCGAGAGCGTTTTGTCCCCCGCCTGTTCCCCCTTCTCGATAAAATCGATCTCGCTCGCACCCGCAAGGCGGAGAATGGACTGCTTGTTGACGCAGACGAGCCGCCTCTGCTCGGTGACGAGGAAGAGATGCACCTTTCTCGACGGCGGACAGCTGACCTCCACCTTCATGGCACGGACCGTCTTGATGAGGTCGATGACCCCCTCAAAGGCCTTTGCCTCCTTCTTATAAGAGAGCTTGGTATTGTAGCGGGGATAGTCCTCGGAGATGATATTCCCCCTCTCTCCGGGCAGATAGCTCCATATCTCCTCCGTGACAAAGGGAATATAGGGGTGGAGCAGTTTCAGCGTATTTTCGAGCACAAAGAGAAGCACGCCGAGGGCGGCCTTCTTCTTTTCGGGATCTCCCCCGTAGAGCGCGGGCTTGGAGAGTTCGATATACCAATCGCAGAAATCGTTCCACGCAAAGTCGATGAGTCTGTCCGCCGCGATGCCCAAATCGTATTTCTGCAGAGAGACCGTTACCTCGCGGATCGTTGCCATGAGGCGGGAGATGATCCATCTGTCTGCAGGCTGGAGGCGGATGCTCTTGAGGTCGGGGACTTCGCAGTCCACATTCATGAGCACGAAGCGGGAGGCATTCCAAATCTTATTGATGAAGTTGCGGGCGGACTCCACTTTCGCCTCGGTGAAGCGGGTATCGTTCCCGGGGGCAACGCCCGTCACGAGGGAGAGCCTGAGGGAATCTGCACCGTATTTCGCGATGACGTCGAGCGGATCGACGCCGTTGCCGAGGGACTTCGACATCTTTCTGCCGTGTTCGTCGCGCACGAGGCCGTGGATGAGGACGTCGCGGAAGGGAACCTTCTCCGTGTACTCGATCCCCGAGAACATCATGCGCATGACCCAGAACGGAATGATATCATATCCTGTGACGAGCGCGTCCGTGGGATAGAAATAGTCGAAATCGGGGGTATGTTCGGGCCAACCGAGCGTGGAGAAGGGCCAAAGCGCGGAGGAGAACCAAGTGTCGAGGCAGTCCTCTTCCTGATTCAGATGGGCGCTTCCGCAGACGGGGCAGACCTTAGGGTCCTCCCTTGCAACGATCGTCTCCCCGCATTCGCAGTACCAGACGGGAATGCGGTGCCCCCACCAAAGCTGGCGGGAAATGCACCAGTCGTGGATATTTTCGAGCCAGTTGAAATAGATCTTCGCAAAGCGGTCGGGCACAAACTTCGTCTTGTTCTTGACGACGGCGTCGATGGCGGGCTTTGCGAGCGGCGCCATTTTGACGAACCACTGTTTGGAGACGAGGGGCTCCACAACGGCGTTGCATCTGTGACAGTGCCCCACGTTGTGCGAATGGGGCTCGATCTTGACGAGGAGCCCGAGCTCCTTCATCCTCTCCACAATGCGTTTTCTCGCCTCATATCTGTCGAGGCCTGCAAACTCGCCGCAGAGGTCGTTCATCGTGCCGTCGTCCCCCATGATCCTGATCATGGGAAGATCGTGGCGGAGACCGACTTCAAAGTCGTTGGGATCGTGGGCGGGCGTGATCTTCACGGCCCCCGTCCCGAATGCGGGATCGACGTAATCGTCGGCGACGACGGGGATCTTTCTGTCCGTCAGAGGCAGAAGAAGGGTCTTGCCGACAAAGTGTTTGTATCTTTCGTCGTTCGGATTGACCGCAACGGCGGTATCGCCGAGCATGGTCTCGGGACGGGTCGTCGCAATGACGATCTTTTCCTCCGAGCCCTCCACGGGATAGGCGAAATGCCAGAAGAAGCCCGCGTCCTCGGTATGGACAACTTCCTCGTCCGAAAGAGCCGTCTTGCAGTCGGGGCACCAATTGATGATGCGGCTGCCGCGGTAGATGAGCCCCTTTTCGTAGAGGCGGCAGAAGGCCTCCCGCACGGCCCTCGAGCAGGTTTCATCCATCGTGAAGGTGAGACGGGACCAATCGCAGGAGCAGCCCAACTTTTTGAGCTGTTCTACGATCTCTCCGCCGTATTCCTCCTTCCATGCCCATGCGCGGCGCAGAAATTCTTCCCTTCCGAGGGATTCCTTGCTTGTCCCCTCGCTGTGAAGTTTTTCTACGATCTTGTGTTCCGTCGCAAGGGAGGCATGGTCGGTCCCCGGGAGCCAGAGGGCGGAATACCCCTGCATGCGCTTGAAGCGGATGACAATGTCCTGCATCGTCTCATCCATCGCGTGGCCCATGTGCAGCTTCCCCGTAATGTTGGGAGGCGGCATCATAACGGTAAAGGGAACCTTTGCGGGGTCGATCTCGGCGCGGAAGCAATTTTCTTGCATCCATTTCTGATAGATCCTCTCCTCAAAGTCCTTCGGATCATATGTTGTCTGCATTTCTTTCATAGCGATACCCGTCTCTTTCCTTTCACATAAAAGTGAACACTCAACATTATACCCTTATTTTTTGCCTTTGTCAACAAAAGAGGGCGCGGCATACAATGTATTATCCTAATTTTTACGGAGACAACTATGAAAAAATTTTTTGCAATTCTCGGAGCGGTGCTCTTTGCCCTCCTTCCCCTCTCCGCCTGCGGCGGGGAAAATGACGGCGGACTCGTAAAGATCCGTCTCAACGAAGTGACGCACTCCGTCTTTTACGCCCCCATGTACCTCGCCGATTCGCTCGGCTACTTTGAGGAAGAGGGCATCGAAATAGAGCTGACCAACGGCGGCGGCGCAGACAAAGTCATGACGGCTGTCCTCTCGGGAGATGCCGACATCGGCTTCTGCGGACCCGAAGCGGCGTTTTACGTTGCGGCTGGCGGCACGAGCGACACCCCCACCGTCTTTGCGCAGCTCACCATGCGCGACGGTTCCTTCCTCGTGGGAAGGGAGCCCGAACCCGACTTTCAATGGGAAGATCTCGCGGGGAAAGAAATTCTCGCGGGCAGACAGGGCGGCGTCCCCGCAATGACCTTTGAATACATCCTGAAAGAACACGGCGTTGAAAACTACAAACTGAACTTCGACGTCGCATTCAACAATATGACGGCGGCCTTCATCGAGGGCACCGCCAACTACTGCACCATGTTCGAACCCGTGGCCTCCGAAGTACAGGCGGCGGGCAACGGCTACATTGTGGCTGCTGTCGGAGAGGCGAGCGGCGAGGTCCCCTACACGAGCTATATCGCAAAGAGATCGTGGCTCACCTCCAACCGTGACGTGGCGAAGGGATTCCTCCGCGCCATGCTCAAGGCCGTGAAATATGCGCAGGAGGAGACTCCCGAAAAGGTGGCTGAGGGACTGACGGGCGCGTTTCCCGATACCTCTGCAAGCTCCCTTGCGACAAGCATCCGCAGATACCAAGGCATCAACGCATGGGCAACCGACATGCAGATCACCGAAGCGAGCTATACGAGGCTTCTCGACATCATCGACGAGGCGGGAGAACTCACCGATCGCATCCCCTTTGCGACGCTCGCCGACAATTCCCTTGTCAAGGAAGTGTACAAAGAGCTCTTTTGACCAATGAACGGAAGGCACGCCTATGAAAAACGAAATTTTGCGCTTTGACAATGTAACGCTCACATACCACACAAAACGCGGGGAGACGACGGCAGCGGAAGAGCTGACCTTCTCTGTCAAGGAGGGTGAATTCGTCGCCATCATCGGCCCGTCCGGCTGCGGCAAAACGACCCTTTTATCGCTTGCGGCGGGGCTTCTTTCCCCCTCGAAGGGCACAGTGACACGGCATGGAAGCTGCGGCTACATGCTGCAAAAGGACGAACTTTTCCCGTGGCGCACCATCGAAAAAAATATCTATCTGCCCCTTGAGATCAAGAGGCAAAATACGGTGGAAAGGCGTGCGAGGGCGGTGGAACTGGCCAAAAAATACGGACTTTCGGACTTTTTGGAGAGCTATCCGCCCCAGCTCTCGGGAGGCATGCGGCAGAGGGCTGCACTCATCAGGACGCTTGCGACCGAGCCCGACATCCTCCTCTTAGACGAGCCCTTTTCCGCACTCGACTATCAAACCCGACTCAACGTCTGCGGCGACGTCGCATCCATCATCCGCGGCGAGCAAAAGACGGCTCTCCTCATCACGCACGACATCTCCGAGGCGATCTCCCTCGCCGACCGCATTCTCGTGCTCACCAAGCGTCCCGCGAGAGTTGCCTTTGAACACGAGCTCGACTTCGGCGGGGAGACCCGTCCCATCAAGCGGAGGGAGATGGGCAATTTCGGCGCATGGTTTGAGATCCTCTGGAAGGAGTTGAACGTATGAAAAAAGAATTTTCCAAAGAGCACAGGCAGTATCTTGCCAAGAAAAAACGCAATCTCGCCCTCATCTGGGTATGCCGTATCGGCATCCTGCTCCTTCTTCTGGGGCTGTGGGAGATGGCGGCTTCCCTCGGTTGGGCAGATCCCTTCCTCACGAGTTCTCCCTCCCGCATCGCCGTGACCATTGCCTCGCTGTATGCGGACGGTTCCCTCTTCTACCACATCGGCGTGACCCTTCTCGAGACGATCATCGGCTTTGTCATCGCCGTAGCGGTCGGGTGCGCCGTCGCCCTGCTCCTCTGGTGGAGCGAGACGGTGAAACGGGTGCTGGAACCCTACATCGTCGTGCTCAACGCCCTGCCCAAGATCGCGCTCGGTCCCCTCATCATCATATGGTTCGGAACGGGAAGCACGGCGATCGTATTCATGACGGTGCTCGTCGGCGTCATCGTCGCCACCCTCCACATGCTCACCGCCTTTATGGCCACGGATGAGAACAAGATCTTGCTCCTCCGCTCCATGGGCGCAAGCAAATTCCAGATCCTGAGAAAACTCGTCATTCCCTCCTCCCTCCCCGCATTCATCTCCATGCTGAAAGTCAACGTCGGCATGGCATGGATCGGTTCCATCATGGGAGAATACATCGTCTCGCGGGCGGGGCTCGGATACCTCATCGTCTACGGCGGGCAGGTATTCAAACTCGACCTCGTGATGAGCGCCACCTGCATCCTATGCGTGCTCGCCGCGGGCATGTACGCCCTTGTGGTGCTTCTTGAAAAGTTGATCGTAAAGGATGCAGAGAGCTGAAAAGAACAGCCCAAAGCAGCCGATCACGGGATAGAGCTTCCCCACAATGCCCTTGAGCCCGATACGGGACAGACAAAACGCCGCAAGGAGAATGATACTCTTTGCGGCTATTTTCTTTTTGGGAGAGAGACCGCTACAGGCTGAAAAGGGCGGATAGAGCGACGAGACAAGGGAAGTGAGGATCGCAAATCCCACGGCAACGGAAAAGACCTTCCCTCCCGCGACGGCAAGAAAGGGCATTTCGGCATTGAGCGCATTCGCCCCCTCGCGATAGACGCTCCCGAGGATGCACAAAGCGGAGACTGCGATCAATGCGGCGGCAAGCGCCGAGGAGAGCACGGGCCGACGCATTTCCCTCCCCGCATCCATCAGAACGGGCGCGATCAAAAAGGAATTCATGCCCGCATACAGCATCCATCCAAGGGAAAAAGAGAGGCCGCGCGGATAAAAGAACACGGGACTTTCGGCATAAAAAAAGACAAAGCACAAAAGGACGGGGACGAGAAACAGATTGAGCGCGGAGATCCCCTTCATTCCCCTTTCGAGAAAAATCACGGAACAGACGAGGCCGCAGACGGAGAGAAGCGGCGAGAAGTCCGGAAGGAGCGCATCGAGCCCCGCCAGCATTCCCGCCGAGGAAACGAAAGCGCAAAAGAGAACGGCAAACCGAAACATTCCGCCCCATCCAACAAGATGCAGGACGCCCTCGTATCCCCCGTACTTTTTTCCGAGATGCAGATAGAGAATGCACAGGAGAAAAAAGAGTGCACATGAGAGCATGAGCGGCAACAAAAAATTATTTACCCCGAAAAAGCGGACAAGCTCCGCTCCCGTGATAAATCCTGCCCCGATCGTTCCGCCGACAATAAAAAATGCGCCCCTGAGCAATCCCATTTGCAATGTAATATGTCTGACACAGGTATTTTATGAAAAAATTTTGGATTTTTTTGAAAAATTATGTCTGACATAGTACTCTGCCTATTGACAAAAAATGAAATTTGTAGTATAATATGGTAAAATACAAGGAGGAAACACATGGACGAGGAAATCATGCCCGTAGAGACGGACGATGATGAAATCATAACGGGGCCCGAAACGGACGATGATGAAAGGCCCGAAAAGAGCGTCAGCGCAGATCTCATACGCGGCCATATCAACACGATCATCCTTCGTTCTCTCTACGACGGGGACAAGTACGGCTACGAGATCATAGCCGAGATCGAACGGAAGAGTTCGGGGCAGTATTCACTCAAACAGCCCTCTCTCTATTCCGCCCTCAAGCGTCTTGAGAAGGACGGATACATCACATCCTATTGGGGAGGTTCTGTCGGCGGCGGCAGGAGAAAGTACTTCTCCCTCACCGAAGAGGGCAAAGCGGTATCGGAACAGAATCAAGCGGAGTGGGAGTATTCCCGCACCATCATCGATTCGCTCATTTCCGACCGTGACTTCGACTTCAACCGTCCCGCCCCCACCGCCGTGGATATGAGCGTTCTCAGAAAATCCACCTCCCGCGTCCCCTCCTCAAGGGATGACGAGGACGGCGAAGAATTCTCCTTCGAGCCCGAGTTCGACGGCTCCGCCCTCAAGGAACAGCTCGAGGAGAACGCCAAACAGAGGCAGGCAGAGCTCGAGGCTTCCTACGACGAAAAAATGAAAGCGCTCGAGGCGGAATATGCCGAAAAATTTGCCGCGCTCGACAGAGACCGCGCCGATTTTGAATCCGAAAGAGCACGTCTTGAAGAGGAGATGGACGCCCGCGAACGGGAGCTTGCCGATTCGTATGAGGCAAACCTCAAACAGCTTGACCTCATCCGCGCTCAGCAGGAGGAGGCCCTTCGTGCCCAGAGAGAGGCATTTGAGAGGGAAAAGGAGAGATTCGAGAGCGAAAAGGCTCAATTCGACGGCCAAATGAGCGAAGCGCAGGCGGAAGCGGATGAAGCCATCAGAAACGAACTCGAACTTCAGAAACAGAAGAATGTCGAAGCGGCTGAGGAGCATGAACAGGCGGTCGCCGCTCTCAAGGCAGCCAACGAACAGGCCCTCGCCGAACAGCGCGAAGCCGACGAAGCCTCGCTGCGTGCCGAAAGGGAATTCCGCGAAAGAGCCTTAAGAGAGCTCTCGGAAAGGCACGAAAGAGAACTTGGCGAGCTCTCGGAGAGGCACGATAAGGAGATGGAGAGCCTGCAGGATTCCGCAAAGGAGGAACGGGAAACCGCCGTCCGCGCCGCACGCGAGGAAGAAAACCGTCGCTGTGAGGCCCAATATCAGGCCGAAAAGGCCCGCTACAGCGAACTTCTCACCGAGGAGAGGAACCGCTACAATGCCGCCCTCGCCGAGGAGAGCTCACGCCATGAGGCGCAGATCCGCGATGACCGTGCGCGCTATCAACAGGCGCTCGAGGAACAGCTCGCCATGCTCCGCAGGCAGATGGAATATGAGATGGCAGAGCGGGAAAAACAGCTCATCCACAACAATTTTATCTCCCTCGTCAACTCCCCCTCTTCCCAGCAGAGCGCAGCGCCGCAACCGCAGCCCGCTCCCCAACAGGATCCCGTCAGGATGGAGGAGAACTATCGCAACGTTGTCGGCCGTCTCTACGAAAACACCGTCCGCACACAGCCAAAGCCCGCGGATGTGGCCGCAAAGCCCGTTTCAGGCATCGACTTCAGAGACATTGAGAACCGTGCCAAGCGCGATGGGCTCCATGTGGAAACGGTCGGCGGAGAAACTCCCGCCCCCGCCGTCCATGCCGAGGAAAATGTCAACACCGTACATAAGGGAAAGGCCCTCTTTTTGAGCGCCATCGCCGTATTTTTCTGGTGCATTCTCGTGGGAGGCATCACGATCGGACTCAAGAACACCTTGACCGTTCCCGTCTTCTACCCCTACCTCATGTGGGGTCTCGGCCTCGTCCTTCTTCTGACAACGGGGCTCATGTATGCGAACCACTTCGGCGCAAACAGACTCAGAAAACCCACCCTTTCCCTGATCAATTCGATCGTCATCTATGCGCTGATCGTGATCGTTGCCCTCATCGTTGCCCTGTCCGTCAGGATCGATTTCGGTGACATCTCCTCGCTCATGACCTATGTCATCCTTCCCGCCATCTATTTCATTGGCGTGTTCATCTTCGGGCTCTGCTATTTCCTTCAGGTAAGACCGAAAAAGAAAAATTGACTGTAAAAGACGCCGCAACCGCGGCGTCTTTTTTGGTGGATTTTTTACATTGCTTTGTAGATTTTCAGCCATTCGGGCAGGCGGGAGACGAATTCCTCATTGCTTTCTGTCCGCTTCATCATGTCGAGAAGCCCCGCGGCATTCTCCGTGAGTCCCCTCTCCCGCATCTTATAGACGGCGGAGAGCTCCGCTTCGCTCAAGAGAAGGTCCTCCTTTCTCGTTCCCGATCTTCGGATATCGATCGCGGGGAAGATCCTGCGCTCTGCAAGTTCACGGGAAAGAAAGATATCCGCATTGCCCGTACCCTTGAACTCCTCATAGATGATATCGTCCATGCGGCTGCCCGTATCGACGAGGACTGTCGCAAGGATCGTCAGACTGCCCTGCTCGACCGTGTTCCTCGCCGCGCCGAAAAACTTTTTCGGCTCCGAAAGTGCGCTTGCCTCGAGCCCGCCCGAGAGCGTCTTTCCTGAGCTGTCCGCAACATAGTTGCAAGCCCTTGTCAGTTTCGTCAGGGAATCGAGGAGGATCACGACGTCCTTCCCCATTTCAACGAGCCGTTTTGCATGCTCCACGGTGAGATGCGCGGCGCGGATGTGTTTTTCTGCCCCTTCGTCGAAGGTGGAATAGATGATCTTAGCGGCGGGAACACTCTCCTTGAAATCGGTGACTTCCTCGGGCCTCTCATCGATGAGCAAGACGATGAGTTGAATGTCCCTGTGGTTTGCGCTGATCGAGGCGGCAATGTTCTTGAGGAGGGTCGTCTTTCCCGCCTTGGGCGGCGCGATGATGAGCCCGCGCTGGCCCTTCCCGATGGGGACAAAGAGATCGAGAATGCGGAGCGAAAGTTCAGAGGAATTCTCAGAAAGAGAGATCTTGCTGTTTGCGTACCGTGCCGTCAGATTGTCGAAGAACGGACGGTTTTCATAGCCGCCGACGGGCATACCATTGACGGAGCCGAGGATATCGAGCGCGGGAGAATCGTTCTTCTGCCGCGGCTTTGCGGTACAGGTGACATAATCCCCCTCCCTGAGCTTCATGGAATGGATCGTGGCAGCGGGAATAAAGACGTCTGCGCCGCCTGCGGAGGGCTGGCAGTTGTTTGCACGCAAAAAACCGTAGCCCGAATACATCATTTCGAGAATGCCCTTGTAGAGCGTTTCATCCCCCGCAAAGCCCCTCTCCTCATATTCGGAGGAGGCGACCGAAAAACTGAATCCCGTCTCCGTATACTTGCTCTTGATCTCGGCAAGTTTTTCCAAAATCAGGGGATCGAGGTAGGTCTGCTTGGGCGGTGCACCGCGTTTGGAACGGTTTGACGGCAGGACTTTTCCCATCAAAATGTCCAAAATGGCCTCAACGAGAGAGACCTTATTGGTCGCACACACCTGCGCCACGCCCTCAAATCTCCCCAAGACCCTCAAGGAGACGATCGGGAGAGATTCGAGATACTCCCTGTATTCCTGCTCCAGCTTTTCTTTATCGATCATATTCCATCCTCTCCATCATGATAATTTTTTGAGAAGCGGGAAGGGTCTCTCCCGTCAATTCCACCTCACGCGCCACGGAATATCCCCCTCCCATCGCCTGAAGGAAGCGTTTTTCGTCCTCAATATCGACGGTGAGCCCCCTCACACGGTAATGCATGGGAATGACAACGGCGGGAGAGAGCTTTTTCACATACCATGCCGCCTCCTCGCCGTCAATGGTGTAATTGCCGCCGACGGGAAGGAGAAGGACATCGGTATGGCCGACCTTCTTGAGGATCTCCTCATCGTATTTTTGGCCGAGATCGCCAAAATGGGACACGCGGACCCCGTCCATGACAAAGGAAAAAATCAAATTATTCCCCCGCTTTGCGCCGTTCACGTCATCATGATAGCACGCTACGCCCTCGATCGCGATGCCGCGGCAGGTGAACTTCCCCGCCTCACGCAAGACGGTAGGGTCTCCCCCGACCGCACCGACGTTGCAATGGTCATAGTGACCGTGGCTCACGGTGACGATATCCGCCTGAACACACGGAAAAGAAAGGCCGACGTCCCCATAGGGATCGGTCAGAAGGCTTGCCCCGCTTTTTCCGTGAAACAAAAAGCAGGAGTGCCCGATATAGTTTATTTTCATTGCTCCTCCGAAAGAACCTCAATATGAATTTTTAAAGAAAAAGATTGGGAAGGTTGGCCCGCCTTCAGCTCATAGACAAGTTCGGCGAAGATCTCGGGCCATTGGAAAGAAATTTTGTAAACGGATGTAAAAACAGGGATCTCCGCGACATTCTCCCCGAACGTCAAACGGAAAACAGAAGATTCGCCGTCACGAAAAACGGCTTCAAACGATGCTTTTCCGCACCTTGAGATAGACGCCTCACGCTCAAACAGCTCGAGCGTTGAAATGTCCCCCTCGATCGGATATGTGATAGCCGCTCCGCCCGCGCGGCGCTTTAAATTTCCGATCGCTGAAAAACGGGAAGTCTCTCCGAGCGTCCTCGTTTCGATCTCAATGCGTGCATTCATTGTCTCTATTATATCTCAAAAAAACGGATTTGTAAACAGAATTTGGAAAAAACAATAGTAATATGTCTGACATAATACTATGCAAAATGCAAAAAATCAAAATTTAAAGGCATTTCATGGCCCAGAGATAACTTTTGAGCTTTCTCCTCTCCGCCTTGCAGTTCGGAATGATCTTCTCCACAAGATCCCAAAAGGCCTTGCTGTGATCCATGTGGCGCGTATGGCAGAGTTCATGTGCCGCAAGATAGCGCATAAGTTCCTCGGGAAGAAAAGCTGTGCGGAAAGAATATGCAATGGTCCCCCGCACATTGCAGGATCCCCATCTCGTTTTTGCGGATGTGATCCTGATCCTTTCGTAGCGGAAACCGTATTTTGCGGCAAGTTCCTCTGTGATTGCCGTCATGTATTCCCTCGACAGGGCTTTCAGAAGTCTGATGAGCACCTCCTCTCTATTTTCCAGCGGCAGATAGAGCGTATCCGCCGTTAGTTTTGTCTTTCCCGTTTCGATTCTCCGTTCCCTTCCGAGGATCTCAACGAAAGAGCCGTCTGCAAAGTCGGGAATGTGCCGCTCTTCCTGCTCCTTCACGCGGCGCATGATCCAGACGCGGTGCCTGTTCACAAATTCCTCGATATTTTGAGCTGAAGTGTGCATTGGAGCGCGAACGATCACTTTCCCGTCCTTTACGCTCACCGACATTGTCTTTCTTTGGCTCCGCAAAACAGTATATTCCATATATTTGATTATATCACTTTTCTATCGCTGTAGCAACTTTCTTGACTTAAGTTTCAAAACATGATATGATTTTCTCATGTACACGATCTCGCGACTCAAAACAAAAACAATTGCGGTAGACGTTCCCGCCTCAAAGAGCATTCTGAACAGGGCGCTCCTTCTTGCCGCCTTTACCGAGGGCGACACTCTCCTCCGTTGCGGGCCGCGCTGCGATGACAGCGAATCCCTACTTCGGTGCCTTTTTGAACTCGGAATCGAGACAGAGGCTGTTTCGGACGGCATTCTCGTGCACGGGATCCGCGATTTTCGGCGCGAATGCTCTCTCAATGTGGGCAGTGCTGGGACAGTTGCACGCTTTTTGACGGCAATTTTGGCTTTTTTGGGTGGAACCTTTGCGCTCGACGCCTCAATGCAGATGCGAAATCGCCCCATGGAAATTTTGCCTCTTCTATCTTCCCTCGGCGCAGAGTTCGAATACGCCGAAGAGAAGGAGCATTTCCCTTTCCGCATGCATTCAAACGGGATCTCATCGGACCATGCGGAAATCGGCACGGACGTGAGTACACAGCATGCGAGCGGCCTCATGCTTGCTGCAGCGGTCGGCAATCGTCCGTTCACGCTCGAACTCAAGGGAAGCAGAACGGACGGGAGCTATATTGCCATGACGGCTGAACTCATTGAGAGATTCGGCGGCAAATGCGAACGCCTTACGGGCAAAAACGGCTATCACATTGCACCGATTTCCCATGCTCCCCAAACATTCGACGTGGAACCGGACGTCTCGGGCGCATGCTATTTTTACGCACTCTCCCTGCTCTGCAACGCCTCCGTGTGCGTCAAGGGGGTGCATTTTGACTCCTTACAGGGCGATTTGAAGTTTTTGAAGCTCCTGCAGAGCAAGGGCGTGCACGTCACGGATACCGCGGACGGGATCCTCGCAGACGGACGACGCATTCCCCTCTATAACGGATTCGATGAACTGATGCGGGACTATTCCGACCAGACAATGACCGTTGCTGTCCTCGCTGCGTTTGCGGAATCGCCGTCCATCTTGCGCGGCGTCTCCCATATCCGCTCGCAGGAATGCGACCGCGTGAATGCCATTCTCGAAAATCTCAACGCACTCGGCGTCCGTGCGTTTGCAGACGAAGAAGATATCTTCATCGAACCCGCTCCCGTCCGTCCGTGCACGGTCAAGACCTTTGGCGACCACAGAATCGCGATGGCGTTTGCGCTTGCGGGGCTCAAGATCGGCGGCGTGGAGATCGACGATCCCGCCTGTTGCAGTAAAACGTTCCCGAATTTCTTTGAACTTGTTGATAAACTCTCAAAATAGACAAATTTCCGCTCAAGCGGCGGAAATTTTGGGCGGGATCACACCTGCCCGTTTTTTATTTGATTTCGTTCCGAAACTTTTGCTTCCGTAGGTCATTTCTTTTCCAAATATTTTTTTAGGATCTCAAAGAGGTCATCCGAAATGACATGTTCGACGCGGCAGGCATTTTCCTCGGCGAGTTCGCGGTCCGCGCCCATATTCATGAACACTTCCGTAAACACGCGGTGCTTTTCGTAGACGTCCTCGGCCTTCTTTTGCCCCGCTTGGGTGAGTGTGATCTCCCCGCTCGGGTCGATCTCGATGAGGCCGTCCTTCACGAGAAGATTGACGGCACGGGAAACGCTCGACTTCGCATAGCCGCGCTCCTCGACAATATCCACCGAGCGCACGGAGGAACGCTTCGCCCGCAAAAGCAGAATTGTCTCTAAATACATCTCCTGTGATTCATGCGTTTTCATGCCGACACCCCGTTTTTTTCTTTCATTATACGATAAAAAATACCGTTTGTAAAGAGTGAAAACGATTTTTTCAACCAATTTCCATCAATTTTTTCAATTTATTGGCCGATCGGGCTTGCCCTCTTCAAGATGCAGATAGATGGCGTACCGCTCACGATACCGCCGATAGTGAAGGCCGAACGTCACGGGCACATCCCCGCCCTCGAGAACAAAGATCTCCCCCTTTCGCTTCAGGAACCGCTCGGGATATTCGAGAACGCGGGCAAGATCCTCAAAATACACCCTGTCGCTGCCCATCGGCTTTGAAGGGATCGTCACATGGACGCCCGTCGTCTTTACCCTCATGTTCTGCGTGCCGAGGTCTGCCGAGAGCACCGCCCCGCCGTAGCGGAATGCAAGTGCGCCGCCGTCGGGCAATCCCTTGAGGGTGACGGTGACGGGGATCATGAAGATGATCACATCCCCCTCCGCAGCTTGGACCGTGA
>CANRDK010000027.1 GCA_947629345.1 uncultured Clostridia bacterium | reverse complement strand
GCCGTGAAGGGGGAACCGTCCGTGTCGAGCATCTTATCCGCATTGCCGTGGTCGGCCGTGAGAAGGACGGCCCCGCCCATCGACAAGATCTTATCGACGACCTTTTTGACGCATTCGTCCACCGTATGCACAGCCTTGACCGCCGCGGGGATGACGCCCGTGTGGCCGACCATGTCGCAGTTGGCAAAATTCAAAATCATCGCGTCGTATTCGCCCGTTGAGAGCTCCTCAATCGCCTTTTCGGTGACCTCGGGAGCGGACATCTCGGGCTGAAGGTCGTACGTCGCGACCTTGGGGGAATTGATGAGGACACGGACCTCATTCTCGTTGGGGGTTTCAACGCCGCCGTTGAAGAAAAATGTCACATGCGCGTACTTCTCCGTCTCGGCGATGCGGAGCTGTTTCTTGCCCATCTTGGCGAGGTATTCCCCCAAGGTATTGGTGAGTTTTTCCTTGGGGAATGCGATCTCCACGCCCTCAAATTCTGCATCATATACGGTGAAACAGACATACACGGGGTGCAAAAATCCCGTCTTTCTCTCGAACGCCGTGCCCTTGGGAACGACAAATTCTCTCTGCGAAAAGGCCCTCGTGATCTCCCTCGCGCGGTCGGGACGGAAGTTGAAGAAGATGACAGAGTCGCCCTCTTCAACAAGCGCAACGGGGTTGCCGTTTTCGCAGATGTTGGTGGGGAGAACGAACTCATCCGTCACGCCGTTTGCGTAACTTTCCTCCAGCGCCTTGACGGGGTCCTCGGCGTGAATTCCGCTGCCGAGCGTGAGCATGTCATACGATTTTTCCTCGCGGTCCCAGTTGTTGTCGCGGTCCATCGAGTAGTATCTTCCCGACAGAGAAGCGAGCTTGCCATAGCCCAAATTTTGCATATATGTGAGCAATTCTTTGACAAATTCGACGCCTGAGGTGGGGGAAACGTCACGTCCGTCCAAAAAGGCATGGACGTAGGTTTCGGGCACGCCGCGCTGCTTTGCCATCTCCAAGAGGGCGAAGAGATGGGTGATGTGGGAATGCACGCCGCCGTCGCTCAAAAGGCCCCATAAGTGCAATTTTTTGCCGTTTTTCTTGGCGCTGTCCATGGCCTTGACGAGGGCATGATTTTCAAAAAAGTCGCCGTCCTGAATGGACTTTGTGATCTTGGTGAGGTCCTGATAGACGATGCGGCCTGCCCCCATGTTTAGGTGGCCGACCTCGGAGTTGCCCATCTGCCCGTCGGGGAGCCCCACGGAGAGCCCGCTCGCGCCGAGTGTGGCGGAGGGGTAGTTGTTGCGGTAGAAGTTGACATTCTTGCTGCCGTCCATGTAGATGGCGTTGCCGTTATGGTCGGGATTGAGCCCGTAGCCGTCCATGATGATGATCGCATAAGGTTTTTTCATGATTTTGTACCTCTCGTTGTTTCGGAAACATTATACGCCGTTTTCCTGAAATTTGCAAGTGATTGGCTGAAGGAAAATGAAAAATGAGCGGGAGCGGAATGACACCCCCGCAGTCACTGCGTGACAGCTCCCCCTCAAGGGGGAGCCGAGGAGTGTGGCGGCGTCATGCTGACACTGAGCGAAGCATCCCGTTAAACCAACGGATCTCGTATGAGGCCCTTCGGTCGGCTGCGCCTCCCTCAGAATGAGCGGGAGCACATTCTTTGACGATTTTCAACCAAATACCAAAAAAATCTTGCAAATTTATTGGCGCTGTGGTACAATAAAACTGCGTCACAATTTCATAATGGTAGTATGCAGGTACAGCGGCATCGATGTATCCTTTTTTCCGCATACTGCCGGGAAATTGTGACGCAGACAATACGGGATACTCTTTGCGGGCGCCCGATATTGTCGGGCGTCCTTATTTTTTTCCCGCAAAAATAAAAAAGGAGTATGTATCAATGAAGCACAAATTTTTGAAGATCGCACTCACGATCTCGGCAGTCCTGTGTCTTGGCGCAGGTCTTGCGGCATGCGGCGGAGGGGACCCTAATGAGGCCATTCTTGCGCTTGAACCGACCGTCACCGTCGGAAAATCGGCCGAAAAGCTCGTCAACGCCGACCTTAAGGGGTTTGTTCTTGAACGCAACTCGCCCTACGTTCCCATGGTCCGCGGGGATTATGCCCAAAATAGCTATGACATTGTCGAGGTGAATTCCAATCAAAATTATGTCAACAAAGTGAATTACCGCGACGGGACATGCTTTCTGAGGACGACCGAGCGGGATCTCACCGACCTGACATGGCAGAGTGCCGAATTCGGGTCGCTCACCTACCTGCCCAATCCTTCGTCCGTCCCGTCCTGCCCGACGCCGTTACCCCGTGCCGCGGCATACGGATTTGCTTTCTTGCTCTCGGGGACTGAAAACTTCATGGCCTTTTCTAACCAGATAAGGGAAATTGAGCTCGAGATGGGGCGGAATCAAAATCGCGAACTCTATGATATTCCCGCAGACGGTCTCTGGACGGGGGAAATTAAGCTCTACGGATATGCGGACTCCTACTATTTTACGCCGTCCGTATGGCGTGAAGGTACCTTTGATGAGGCCATCCGAAAAGTCCCGTTCTTCCGCTTTGCAACGGCTCCGCTCACGCAGGAACAGCTCAAGGAGTTCTTCACGGCAGTTTCCGGACTGGATCAGAAGATCGGGGAGGTCTGCGGCAAGATCGTTGAATGCGGCGAGATCGTAGAGGGGCAATCTTCCTACGAATATTTCGTGAACGCCGTGGAAGAGGCGTACGGGGACGGCGGTTTTTCCTCATTTGAATCTACGTTTCAATATTGGCGTAATCTGCCGTGGGCCGTTATGACCCTTGCACTGGGAGGAGATTATACTTCCATGGGGCTGATGACATCCTACGTCGCCACCTTTAACGCGCAGGGCGAGCTTGTCAGTGTCAGAGACTCTGCAACTGCCGAGGAAGAGCACAGCACCGTCCGCTTCACTGCCGACCCGGGCCTTGACGATATCGATGACGAGACCGTCAACTATCTGGTGACGGATGAACAGGAAGAAGTGACGACCATGTATCGTGCAACCGCCTCGGAATTCATGCAAAAGCCGCTCGAGGAGATCCCGAACATGGAGGTGGTTCCGCTCGATTCACTATGCAGTTCTCTCGGTGATTTGAATACTTCTCTGTCCTATTATGTCGATGGTGAAGAATTTGTCCAAGCCACATATTTTTACGACAGAGGTACATTCCCTTCCGAATATTTTTGTAGATGCGTTTGCGCAAAATATACTGTTCCGATGTTCGGGGAATCTTGGGGGCCGGACAGCCGAATCTGGTTCCGTGAGGAGAAAGACGGGACATGGGCCTACAAAGCGTACGGACCTCTCGATACGTGGCGGGCCTATGTGGAGCATGACGGCAATAACCACAAGGCGAAAATGGATCGCCCGAGCTATCTCATCGATACCTCGCTGGAATGCTTATGCTCGTTGACGCAGGCCGAATTTTCCCTTTTTTCATTGGCGGAGGAAGAGGCTTACTATAACGAAATTTGGGAACACGACAACATCCTGACATTTGATGTGGATGGGATCTCCTGCCGCATGAATGTTGCCGACCTCACCTGCACATATGAGTACGACGGTGTTCCCGTGACGGTGAAGATAATCGGGCAAGCGGGTTGGGAACTGACCGATCCGGAGACCTTCATTGACGTTTCCGATCTGGAAGCCCCGAGCAAGGAAAATTATAAAAGTGCATTGGCTCGTTGCGTTTCTCCCAAGACGGTTGCACTGAACGGGACGTACCGTTTGAACTTGGAAGAAAAAGAATGCGTTTCGACCGACTATCCCATGCGCTATTATAAAATGGAAAACGGCGAGCTGAAGGAGTATGTACAAGAAAACGGAGCATGGACGAAACATACCTCAGAGGATACGTATATGGAGATGATCATTGACTATCCGCTGCATTATCTCACCGAAGAGGACTATGATTCCTTTACTTATGTTGCCTTTGATGAAATGTTCTATCTCAGAAAGGGGGATATCTATTACGGCATTCACCTGTCCGACTTAGACACCTCCAGACCGACTGTAGATTATATCGTCACCTATGATTGTAATACCCATCGTTATTATGGTTTTTATTTGAGCGATTTCAACGGAGTGGCCTACGCGTTCCCCGAGGTCATACCCGTCAAGGTGGATGTGGAACAGGCGGTGGAAGATTCCTTCCGTGCGACGTCCTATGAGGTGAAGATCTCCGCCACTGCAAACAACTTCATACTCGATGAAAAAATCGATTTCAACAATCAGATCATCTACATGACTGTCACCAATGCGAACGGTGATGCTTCGCTTGCGCTTTACCGTGCCGTTTCGGAGAACAGGTGCTGGGTGTACTCCGATGCGTCGGGCGCATGGCTCCGCGCCGAAACGAAGGGGGATCCCGCTACCCTCATCTCCGCCGCCAACGAACTCAGCGGTCTTAAGGCGGCGCTCGATGAGTTGAGAAGTTCCTCTTCCTATACGATCCCCTGGAATGAATATACCGACACCTACACCATCGGGGACTACACCGTCACGGTGGAGAATGGCCGCATTGCCACTCTCCGCCACGGAAGCGGACTCGCGGCCGTGAGAATGACCTTCTCGCACTACAACAACTCCTCTCTCACCCTGCCCGAGCTCGGAACGGTGGATGCCGCGGCGAAGGAAAAATTCATCACAGCCATGAATAATACTATCTATGCGGCGAATTTCCACGTTGATTGGGATATGGACGGGGCGACCTATTCCAGCGATGTCGTTGCGGGCGAGAAGGCCCTCACAAAGATCTCAACAAATGCGGGCGGTCAGACCACTGTGATCGGGGAGATCTACCGCGAGGTCAACGGCAGCAAGGTTGACATGTGGACAAGACAGAGGAGCACAATGCTCTCATGGGGGAGCTGGTCGAAGAGTTCCTATTCGGGGACGGAGGAGGAGATCAAGACCGATCTGTTCCTTCAAAACGTCGTCTTTGCGGCAACGCTGGGATCCACCCCCGACCTTGTATATATCCTCTCCAAGTATGACGCCGCGACGGATACCTATACGATGCGTGACTTCAACTTTGCCACGATGAATGTCGTCGAGAGCACGTTCAAGATCGAAAACGGCTATGTCACCGAGTGGACGACCAAGAGCAGGGATATGCTTGCCGCCATTGGGGCAAGCGGGAACAGCATCACTTTCCGCTACAGCAATTTCGGCAACACATGGGTGACAAAGCCCACGGGTATTTCTTGATTTTTTTGAGAAATATCCTTCCTACACTTGACTTTTTCGCAAAAAGGGTTACAATATTGTTTGCTTTCAAAGGAAAGCAAAGGAGATCATCATGTTAAACAACAAAATTGCGGAAATGCTCAACGAGCAGATCAACAAGGAGCTCTACTCCGCCTATCTCTATCTCGATTTCGCCAACTACTATGCCGACGAGGGGCTCGACGGCTTTGCCCACTGGTACGAGGTGCAGGCGCAGGAGGAGCGCGACCACGCCTTTATGATCCGTCGCTATCTCATCAACAACGGTCACCGCGTCACGTTCGGGGCCATCGCGAAGCCCGACAAGACCTTTAAGACCCATCTCGACCCTCTGACGGCAGGCTATGAGCATGAGCAGTACGTCACCTCGCTCATCACCGATATCTACCACGAGGCGGCGGGGCAGAAGGACTACCGCACGATGCAGTTCTTGGATTGGTTCATCAAGGAACAGGGTGAAGAGGAGACCAACGCCGACGATATGATCAAAAAGTACAAGCTGTTCGGCTCGGATGCAAAGGGATTGTATGCTTTGAATCAGGAGCTTTTGGGGCGCGTCTATACGCCCTCCTCAACGGGCCCCGCAATGTAAAAATTTGCAACTTATAGCACGAAATTCCGCCTTTTCGGGCGGAATTTTTTTGTGGGTGGAATGACACCCCCTCAGTCACGGCAAGGACGGCCGTGACAGCTCCCCCTCGAGGGGGAGCCGAGGGATGGGGCAGAATGACGCGGCTGGTGGGGAGCCGAGGGATGGGGCGTGGCTACGGGCGGGTGTGTCGAATGATTGACAAAAGAGAAAATTTGTGACAAAAATGAGAAGTTTTTTGCAAAAAATTTCGTAAAAGTTGTTGACAGCACGTGGGAGTTTCTTATATAATAATTGTACATTTACTTTAAAATGGGCGAGGGACATGCCCTCATGAGGGCAGTTTGTCATTTCATGACAAACAAAATCTCTATCAAGAAAAATCCAACAAAAGTATGGGAGCCCTCAAGGGCAGTTCCTCCGAACGTGAAATCGATGCCGCAAAGGCATGAAAATAAAAAGGAGAAATTCAGTTATGAAAGACGACGACATCATCACCCTCACAACCGCCAATGGCGAAGAAGTGGACTTTATCCAGATCGCCGGGATCGCCTACCGCGGGAAATTCTATGCGATCCTGCAACCCGTGGAGCTCCTCGACGGCATGGACGACGATGAAGCACTTGTCTTCCGTGTCAAGCGGGGATTCTTTGGAAAGGAACATTTCGAGATCGAGACCAACGATGCGATCATCGATGCTGTCTTCAAGGAATACAACCGTCTCCTCGACGAACAGTCATAACCGACCTGCAGCAAAACCCCATAGACCGAAGAAAAAAGCTGTGGGAAAAGTTGTGTTCACGTTATTGACATATTTTGTCGGATTTTGTATAATAGCAAAGTAACTGTTCATCTATTACGTTAAGTGCATAGACATAAAACACGGCGTCTGTGCATGAAATGTATGGCCCATACGACACAGGAGGGATCGTTCTATGGAAGAAAACGAGATCGAAAAGCCGGTAGAAGCAGAAGTCTGCGATACCGAAAACACACAGGGCGCACCGAGTGCGCAGGAGGAGCCGTCAGCCGAACAGCCGACAAAGAACATCGACCTCGAGGCGGCGAAGGAACTCATCGAGCGTCATTTTTTGCGTCTTGTGGAGTTTATCAAATTCTACAAGAACAAGGATGCAAACATTCTGACGCTCACGAAGGAACTGCAGCAGTACCGCAACGGATTTGAGCTCGGATTGTTCAAGTCGTTTGCGCAAAATCTCATTGCCTACCGCGAGGAATGCCGCAGGACCGTCCGCGGCTTCGGGTCGCACAAACTCTCAAGGGACGAAGGGGTCAAGTACCTCGGCTTTATGGTACAGGAGTATGAGGATCTCCTGCAAAACCTTGGGATCGAAGAGGACGGCGGGGAATATCTCTACAACGGCAAACCCCTGCACGACGACGGGCAGAGAGTTACGTTCCGCGAGATCCCCGAATTCGAGGCCGAAACGCTCCCCGACATGCCGATCGACACGACGGATGCGCTCATTCTGTATCTTCAGAAGTGCGAGGAGGCCGTTTCGAAGTCCATTCAAAATTCCGCGGCCATGGATTCCGTCCTTGCGGATTATATCTCCGCGACAAAGCTCTACGAAAGCGGGATCCATCAAGTGGTCCTGTATCCGATCGTCAGGCAGATCGTTTCGGCATACCAAGAGTTGTCCGCAGACGTTGCAAGGCTGAACGAGACGATCACGGACGAGAATGCGTCGGAGTATTATATCGGCGAACTCGAAAAAATGGTGGAGCAGAGCGACAAGCTGTTGTCTCTGTGCGGGGTGATGATCGACGGATATGTATCCGATACGTTCGATCCCAAGAAACAGCGGGTATTGAAGCTGATCCCCACGGAGGACAGCGGGCTCGCAGGCAAGGTCGCAGAGAGATACACCGACTGCTATCTGCTCGAGGACAAGGTGATCTATCCATCAAAAGTGGATGTCTATAAATTAAAATAAAAAAATTCAAGGAGAAAAACTATCATGGCAAAGAAAATCGGTATTGACTTAGGTACGACATACTCTTGCATGAGCTATGTCGACAGCATGGGGGTCGTTCAGATCATCAACAATCTCGAGGGCGACCAGACAACGCCTTCCGTTGTGTTTTTCGATCCCGACAATGCGGGGGAAGCCGTTGTCGGCCGCACCGCAAAATCGGCAGGGGGCGAGCACCCCGAATGTATCGTTGAGCGCGTAAAAAATTATATGGGGAATCCCGACTATAGCTTTTTTGCCAACGGTATGGAGTATTCGGCCACCGCTGTTTCCACGCTCATCCTTCAGAAATTGATCAAAGACGCCGAGCAGGCGCTTGGCGACGACATCGAGGGCGCGGTCATCACCTGCCCTGCATACTTCGGCGAGGGGGCGCGCAATGCCACCAAACTTGCGGGCGAAAACGTCACGCTCAGAGACGGTTCCAACTTAAAGGTGTTCAGCATCCTCGACGAGCCCACGGCGGCGGCGATCGCATACGGCAACTCCAGACAGGAGGACATGGATAAGACGATCCTCATCTATGACCTCGGCGGCGGCACCTTCGACTGTACCGTCATGAAGATCTCCCTCCACGGCGATGACAAGCAGATGCAGGTCATCACCACGGGCGGCAACCACCAGTTGGGCGGCAAGGATTGGGATGAAGCGCTTGCAAACCTCGTCCGCGAGAAATTCTGCGCCGCAACGGGTTGCGACATTGACGATATGCGTGCGGATCCCGATTCCAATGCTTGGTTCAGCGAAAATATCGAAAAGGCGAAGCAGAACCTTACGAGCAGAGACAAGACCTCTCTGAACCCCAGCTATGATTTCAAGAAGGAAAGGATCGAGATCACCGTGGATGAATTTGAGGAAGTGACCTCAACCCTGCTCGACCAGACGATCATGCTCGTCAACGACATGCTCGACAAGAAGGGCATGACCATGAACGATATCGATGAGATCATTCTCGTCGGCGGTTCCACAAAGATGCCGCAGGTCACAAAGCGTCTCACCGCTGAATACAACAAGACCATCAGTACATATGAGCCCGATAAGGCGGTCGCGATGGGCGCTGCGCTCGTTGCGAGCGGCTATTCCGTGAAATCGGAGATGGTCACAGACGCCGTTACGGGCGAAACGAAGGAAGACAAGAAGGTCGTGAAGCTCGAAGCAGGCACGCTCGGAGCCCCCGGGGTACCCGCAGGCGGCATCACCGTCATTCCGATCGTCACCAAGTCGTACGGTCTCAGGATCATGAGCGGCAACGAGCCCAAGGTCCTCAACCTCATCCTCAAGGATACGACAAAGCCCGCCCACGGCAGCTCCATCGATCACTTCCCGCTCATGATCACGGGGGATCCCGCTCCCGTCAGCGAGGTCGCCATTCTCGTCCTCGAGAGCGACAGCCTTGAGGAGCTCATCGATTTGGATTCCTGCAATCCCATCTATGTGGAAGAGCCCATCAAATTCGAGGGCGCAGTCCCCGGCGACAACGAGGTGTCGGTGGAAATGGATATCGACGAGAACGGCATCCTTTCACTCTCGCTGACGGATAAAGTCACGGGCAAGACCTATCACATGCAGCCCAGAAGGTGCAGCGACGAAGCGAACCAGAAGGGACTCGATGCGGTCAAGGGAATGACAATCGTATAAACATTGTAAAGGGCGAGGTTGTCATGAAACAATGCTGTTTTTTGGCAACCTCTTTTCCCTTTTTGATGAAAGGGGAATTCGGCGGTGCAAGAGAGTCGCCCATGACGGATCCTTGGATCGGCGGATGAAGCTGGATCGGCGATAGTTTGGTTCGCCGACAGTTTCATATACGGGGAATCCCAAGAGTTTGATGCCCCGTCGCCGCATGGAAGGAACGTCGGCGCCAAGGGCCCGCCGCAGGAAAGAAAAGTTCGGCTATCGTTCAAAAAAATAAATTTCAGGAGCAATCAAAATGAAGATCAATGTTGGGATCGATCTCGGGACAACATATTCCGCAGTGGCAACATTTTCCAAAGAGCTGGGGCGGGTACAGGTACTGAAGAACGGCTACGGGAAGGACTGTACGCCCTCCGTCATCTGCATCGACCATGGAAACATCATGGTGGGGGAAGACGCAAAGGAAGAGCAGAAATCGGGAAATGTCAACACTGCGGCGTTTTATAAGAGCATGATGGGCGATCCCAACTGGAGCGCATACATCGACGGGCGCGAGTATTCTGCCGAGGAGCTTTCGGGACTATACCTTGCGCATCTGATACAGGACGTTAAGGAATCGAACCATGTGGATATCGACGGCGCAGTCATCACGGTGCCTGCCTACTTCAACGATAAACAGCGCGAGGCCACGATACGGGCAGGTAAAAAGGCGGGGTTAAAGGTCCTAAAGATCATCAATGAGCCGACGTCCGCCATCATTGCCTACGGTCTGACAGGCGGGAAAGAGAAAAATGTTCTCGTCTATGACCTCGGCGGCGGCACCTTCGACGTGACAGTCGCGCATGTCAGCGGAACGAGGATCGACGTTCTCGCCACCAACGGCAACCACCAGTTGGGCGGCAAGGATTGGGACGAAACGCTGTTGAATCAGGTCAAGGAGCAATTCTATTCGGAGTACGGGGTCAGCATCGAGGACCACGAAGAGGACCTGAAGGAATTGCAGGTAAAGTGCGAGGAGGCCAAAAAGCTCCTCTCCTCGGTCGCCTCCACCGTGATCACGATCCAGTGCGACGGCTATCTCGGAAAGTACACCGTCACCCGCGAGGAATTCGACGATCAGACATATAGTTTATTATACGAAACGATTTTGCTGATCAAGAGCTGTTTCGATGAGATCAGCGAGGCGCGGAACCGTCCGTTCGGCTGGAAGGATATCGACGAAGTCGTCTTGGTGGGCGGATCCACGAGGATGCCGCAGGTCAAGGATATGATCCTCAAGGAATACGGCCGTCCTCCCATCACGAAGGATATCAATGTGGATACGATCGTTGCGACGGGCGCGGCCATGCAGGCGGAACTCTGCGTGAGCAACACCATCACGCTGACGGTGGCGGGCCCCGCGGCAGGCGCCGCCAAGACAGGGGGCGCTGCTCCGTCCTCCCCAATCACCCTCACCATCCGCAACAGCGACATACAGGACATCACTGCCCACAGCCTCGGCATGCTTGCCCTTGCGAGCGACGAAAAGAGCTATATCAACAGTATCATCATCAGGAAAAACAGTAAAGTCAACGAAACATTCAGCAGAGAATACACCTTTGCGGGCCAAAAACTGCAGGTATACGTCCTGCAGGGGGAGGCACGCGATCCCTACGAATGCGACATCATCGGCGCCTATTCCATCACGGGAATGCCGAAAAACAATAAAAATAAGATCAAAGTCAATTTCTTGTACAACTCGAACGGCGTCGTCGAGGTCAACGCCTGCCTTTCGGACGGAACGGTGCTGTCTGCCACCCGCGAGAAGACCAACGAGACCCTGAGCGAGATCATTGCGCGGTTGGAGCGTGAAAAGAAAGAGGCAGAGGAAGAGGCAAAGCGCAGGAGCAAGATAGAGATCATGCTCATGATCGATACCTCGGGCAGTATGAGCGGAGACAGGATCGTGGAGGCACGCCGCGCGGCGAAGGAGTTCGTCAAGGCGTTGGATCTCAAACATTCCTTCATCTCCGTGATCAGCTTTGCCGATGCTTCCCAATATAAATGTAAATGGGAAAATAAGGAGTGGAGCCTCAACAGCGCGATCGACAGCGTCAACGTCAACGACGTGGGATACTGCAATGCGGAAACGCCGATCCAGAACAATTATAAGAAGTTCTCCCGCGATTGCTCGAGGGTGATCGTCATCCTCACCGACGGATATTGGGACGATCAGCAGACGGAGGAGCGCGCCGCAACCGCCGCCAAGGCCGATGGGATCATCATTTACGGCATCGGGATCGGCGACGCAGACGAGGCCTTCCTCGAGAGGATCTCCAGCGGCAAGGGAAAGAAGGTCGATCTCAGCGAGCTGACCGCAACATTCAAGGAAGTAGCAACGTCTATCGCAACCGAGGTCGGCGGCAACACGCTGAGATAATATACCAATTTAAAAGAGACAGGAGAGACAGTTCATGGCACAGGTTAGCCCTTTCAGGACCCCAGAGGAGCTAAAAAATCCTGAATACAATTATTTCATTGCCTTTAAGATCGATTTGTCCGAGACGGATAAGGGCAAGATCGATGCAAAGATCAAAACGGTCACGGGAAGCCCCAAGGGGGATATTCTCACCCGCAGACTCATCGAACTCAAGACGGATGCCATTGAGATCATGTGCAACGACTCCGTCTACGACGCCTCCTTGGGGAGATACCTTCCCGCGCACGGCGGCCGCGCCAAGGAAGCGGCGGCGGCAAAGGATTATAAACTCAAAGAAGCCGTCGGCGTAATCGAGATCCTCTGCCAGACCCGAAAGACCCTTCTCAAGAGCGAGATCATCGATATCTGCAATACGGCCAATAAGCCCGTGACCTATTTTACCGAGGCCGAGCTCTTCAAGGCGATCTCATACCTCACGGGCATGGGCGTCAAGATCATCGACAATATCGACTCGAGCATTCCCTTCTCAGACTATCAGCAGACGGAAAAGAGATTGGATACCCTCGGGAAGAAGGACCTGTACGATTTCTTGGGCGTGCCGCAGACTTCGTCTGAAACGGAGATCGAGGAAGCCTCGGGAAGAATGTACAGTGAAAGCAACAAAACAAACGACCTCAAGCGCAAGCAGGCCATCAGCCAGCTCTGCGCTACCGCAAAAAAATTGTTGCAGGACAGCAAGCAGGCCCGTAAAACTTACGACCAGTATCTCATTCTCCGCAACGATGTGTGGAGCGACTTCGAAAAGAGGAAGTCCTTCGGCATCAAGGAGATGACCATGGATGAGTACAAAAATTATACCTCCACGGTCATCGATCTCCTGAAGGTGGGGCTCGACGAGGCAGAAAAGATCCTTGCCATCGGATGCAAGTTCTTCCAGATCACCATTGTGGGGAAGTCGGACGGCAACAACTTCGACTTCTGCCCCTATCCCGACTGCGGGAAATTGTACATCAAGGGCGCAAAGAGCTGTCCCCACTGCGGACGGCCGCTCGAGATCATTTGCTGGAACTGCAAACAGAAGACCCCCTTCACCAAGGAGGACAAGGGCTGTCCCACATGCGGCGCCACATATCATGCCCATGATATGTTGACCCAGCGGAGCGAAAAACTCGACCAGCTCCTGAGCCGTCCCGCGGTGGAGATCGGAGATCTGCAGTCGGCGCTGATGGGGATCAAAAATTTGGTCCCCGATTACAAGAAGGTGCCGACCTCTGTCCTTGCGACCAAAGTCGCTGAGTACGAGGAGGAGATCCGCAAGCGGGATGAGATCGAGCGCACCAAGGGCGTGCAATACCGCGCGGAGATGAAGAAGGCGTCCGAGCTCGCCGCACTCAAAAATTACATGCAGGCGAAGAGCGTGGCAGAGAGTGTCCGCCGCACCTATTCCGATTACAACCTTGCGGAGACGCAGAAGACGATCGCGGAGTACGACGCCGTCATCGCCAAGGCACAGCGGGAATTCGCCGCCACGCACAATCTCATTGCACAGAACAATACCGAGGCCGCCGTGGACGTTGCGATCAGGGCGCTCGGGATCGTTGCAGACCTCAGCGAGGCCAAGCAATTTATTGCGAAATATCCTCCCAAGCCGCCCCTTTCCGTCCGTGCGACGTACGACCGCGGCACGGTGAAGGTCGTCTGGCAGCTTCCCGCTACTCACAACAGCACTTCCTATTCCCTCCTGCGCAAGGTGGGCTCCGCGCCCACGGGTCCCGACGACGGAACGGTAGTCGCAGGCGGTTTGACCATCGATTTCTTTGAAGATAAGAACGTCGCCTCCGCCACGCGGTACTTCTACGCCGTATTTGCGGAACGTGCAGGCGTCAGATCGGGCGTCGTCGCCTGCCCGACTCCCGTCGTCTACTTCGGCGATGTCGCGAACGTGCGGCAGGAGATGGTCGAGGGGGTCATCAGCGTCAAGTGGGATGCCCCCGAAAACGTGAAAACGGTGGAGGTATGGAAGAAAAAGGGCTCCGTGCCGCCCCAGAACGCAGGGGACGGCGAAAAGCTCCAAGATGTCGCACAGGACGGCTTCAACGACGGAAATACGAGCGGGGAGACGAGCTATCTCATCCTCTGCAAGTATGAGGTCAACGGCGCCGCGCAGACGTCGAAAGGGGTCTCCCGCACCTTTAAGGCGATCCGCATGCTCCGCCTGCCCGAAAAACTTTCGGTGCGGCAGGAGACGCCCTGCGAATTCATCTTCGAGGGCAATACCGATGCGGGGAACCTGCGGCTGCTCTTTGCTTCCGAGAAGCTGTCCTGCAGGACGGGCGTCATGCTCAAATCGGAGAGCTATACGGAGGCCGTCAAGGGCTCCTCGGAACTGAGGGCCGTGTTTGCGGGGCAGGAGATCTCCTTTACGCTCCCGCCCGACACGGTGGGATGGCTCTATCCCGTCTTCTATAACGACCAGCTCTTCATCGTCGCCCCGCCGATCGCGGTCAACAGCATCTGCGGCTTGCGCAACCTTGCCTATGAGGACAAGGGCACGGGCGGCGTGATCACGGGCGTCCTCCATCCAAAGGTCATCAACGTCATTGCAAAGCTCAGCGAAAGGGGGTATGTCACCGACTTTTCGGGGGCGGGCGACACGGTGAAGCTCTCCGCACAGGACTTTGTGAACCAAGGCGGGCTCAAGCTCAGCCTCAAGCGCAACGTCGAATACTATATCACCGTCTTTACGGAGGCGGACGTCAACGGCAAGAAGACGGTCACAATGGCCCAAAAGCTCGAAGAGGTCGTGTGCCAGAGAGACAAGACGGCGGTGAAGTTCTGCTTTGAATGCACGCCGACGCCGATGAAGCCCTTCAAGCTCACCCTGAAGTTTTCTGCCGACACCGAGGTGGCGCTCCCCGAGCTCGTCATCGTCCGCGGCGCCCCCAAGCCCATCAACAAGGCGGCGGGTGAACTCGTGGAGAGACTTCCCGCGGCGACCCTCAAGAAGGGATTTTTGAGCAAAGAATATACATACAAGACCACGGTGACAGTTCCGCCGATGGCAAGGGGCATGAGCTTTTCGCTCTTCCCCGCAGGCAACAGCGCGGGCTATATCCAACTCAAAGAAGTCCTCAAACTCTGATCTGAACAGGAGAATACCATGACAAAATTTACATGTCCCTACTGCTATGCGGAACACACCCTGCTCGACTGCGATATGCGCTGCACTTACAATATCCCCGGGAAGGACGTCAAGTGCGCGAAGAACGTGGTCAAAGATTCGCAGGAGTACATTCCCAACCACAGCAAGACCGGGTGTCTCAAGTGCACGGCGGCGAGCAAACTCATCTACTGTCCCGACGTCGGCATGGAGATCCCGCGCGACTTTTTAACGGGCCCCAGCCTTCCCATCGCCCTCATCGGCGCAAAGGCGTCAGGCAAGTCGAACTACATAGGCGTGCTCGTGCAGGAGATCAGGCGGCGCATGTCCCAGCGCTTCAACTGCATGCTCTCCATGACGAGCAGCGAGGAATCCAAGCACGTCTATGACAACTATTATTATGACCCGCTGTACAATCAGGGCGCAGTCATCGATTCCACCAACAAGAATGAAATTCTGCCGCCGCTCATTTTCCCGATCCGCTTCCTCGACAACAAGGACCGCATCAGCAAGACGGCGACCTTAACGTTCTACGACACGGCAGGGGAGAATCTGAACGACAAGACGGATATGGTCGTCTACAACCGCTATCTGCCCAATTCCAAGGGGATCATTCTCCTTCTCGACCCCCTTCAGATCCCCTCTATCCGCAAACAGCTGCAGGGCAAGGTCACCCTTCCCGAAAAGAGCGAGGAGGCGTATGCCATTCTCAACCGCGTGGCGGAGAATATCAGAAGCGTCAAGAACCTGCGCGAGAAGGACAAGATCAAGATCCCGCTCGCCATTGCGTTCACCAAGATCGACGTGCTCGAAAAGTACGACATTCTTCCCGAGGGGAGCTGTCTGAGGGACGAATCCGAGCACACCAAGCGCGGCGTGTTCGTCGCGTCCGACCGCGAGAGCTGCGATATCGAAATGCGCGCGCTCCTCGCCTCGTGGCTCGACGATGACATTCTGCAGCTTCTCAACAATTTCACCAAGAGTTCGTTCTTCGGCCTCTCCTCCTTCGGTGACATTCCCGTCAACAACAGGCTCGCGGGGGAGATCAAGGCCAGACGCGTTCTCGACCCGCTCCTTTGGCTGCTCGCCGAGAACAACTATATCAAGACTGTAAAATAAGGAGGGAATCTCATGAAGGTAAGTCAATATCTCTACACATCATGGAAAAATGCGCCGAACTACGGGTTCAGTCTCTATTCCAAGAGTACGGACATTACGCAGGAGGAAGATACGGCGATCTCCCAGATGATGAAGTACCGTGCACCCAAGGGGCTGCCCTACGATCCCACCGAAGAGGAGATCGAGCGCATGTTCCCGCGCTCGTTTGGCTATTTCCGTCTGCCCACAGGCAGGTACTGCTTGGCGCAGTCCGTGTATATCGGCCATGAGTACAAGGGCTTTGAGGATGCGGGCCGCATGGGGAATTTCCTCATCCATGCCTTTGTATTCAACGAGGATCCCTCTCTCTGCCCCGCAAGTTTCATCGGCTCAAATGTGTTCCGCCGTGATCTCACGCTCGAGGAGTGGAGGGCTTCCAACCCGCCCGCGCTCCCCGCAACGGACATTCCCGCGGCCGTCCCCGCAGACGAAAGGGCGCTCTCCGCGTTCCTTTCTGACCCCAACAGGAAAAAGGTCCTCACGCTGCTCGTGCAGGCAGTGATGAACAGGGCAGAGGGCGCGTCGAACGCCACCATCTACCTCAACGATACCCTTCCCAATCTCAGGCTGTGGTATCTCGCCTTGACGGCTTGCCTCCCCGCGCGGCATGTCTCCCGCCTGACCTTTACGGATTTTTCCATGGACGACTGCCCGCGGCTTGCGCCCGAACTCCGTCCTTGGATCTTCCATGTGCGCGACGACGGCATGATGACCATCGACTACCGCAACAAGATGCTCTCGGGAGCGCTCGTCTTCGATCTGCAGAAGAATTTGTACAGCGAAGTGAACGTTGGGACGTTCGTGTCGAGGATCGTGGAGACCCTTGCGCAGAGGGGACTCGCCGCCGCGGCGTCCTGTGCCTCTCTCGCGGAGGACATCTCAAAGAAGACGGGGCTCTCCCTCAACGACGCCCTGACCATCACGGATGCGATCAACGGGAACTACGCCGCCTATCCCACGCTGGATGCCCTCATGACCGCTTTCCGCGGCGCAACGGCCTACCGCCCTGCGGAGGCTCCCGCCATGCGCAGGACCCTCTGCGCCTATCTGCTCGGCGGGAAGTATCCCAAGACGGATACAAGGGATCTGTTTGCCTCCTTCTACCCCGAAATGGACGCCGCCACACGCGAGGCGATCATTTCCTACTATGCCGACGGCTTCACGGCGACGGGGGATATCAATGCCGTCACCGCCGAATTCAAGCGGAGAATGCCCTTCGGCACCTATGACTTTACGGAATACGTTCTCCGCACCTGCGGGGCTGAGGACTATCTCAAGACCTACGGGAGAGATTTCGGCCGCATCGGCCTGCTCTTTGCGGCGATCGCGGAGAACTATCACGCCCTCTCCTCCCGCACGGACAAGACGAAACTCGACTACTATCTCTTCGGCACGGTGCGCAAGTATGTGGCCGAGGGCAACAAGCAATATGTGAACGATCTGTTCAAACAGCTCACCAATTATGGGGTAAAAGCGTCGCCCTTCAGGGTCGATGCGGCACAGCAGCTCCTTTCCTCCTCCAATATCGACCTCGACTGGTTCTTCGAGCTCGTCACCGACCTTGCCGACGACCCCGCAACGGCCTCGCAGCTGGTGGAAAAGCTCCTGCTCACCTATCCCGACCGCAAGAAGCTGGTGGAGAGGTACGGCCGCTATACAGACGGCAACGCCCGCTATGCTCCCGTGGACAAAAAACTCAGGGAGACCCCCGCGCTCAATTCCTTCTACGGCGAGTACGAGAGATTTAAACTGACCTCCAAGCCGATGGACACGACTGCGCTCGTCAAGTTCTACACCGAGTACTATCTTACGGGAAATGACAGGGAGGGGATGCTCCCCAAGTATGTCTCGCAGACCCTCAACCGCAAGGAGAAGAACGATAGGCCCAAGCTGGCGGGTGAGATCTACGGCGAACTGATGAACAAGGGTGCGGGCAGGCCGCTCGACGGCAAAACGCTCACAACGCTCATCGAAGGCGGGTATACCTCTGTTCCTCTCTCCGTGGTAAAGGATACCCTCTACAGGTCAAAGGTCGGCGGCGGCTATCGGGCGCTTGCGGAAGCGGGGCTCTCCGCAGGGCTCGACGTTGCGGAATATCTCGCCGTGGAGCAGGCGGTCCGCATGCCCGAAAAGATGTACGATCGCAAGAGGAAGTCCAACGCGCAGATGTACGAGGAGGCGGAAAAACTTCTGACGGGCAATGCGCTCTACAGCTATCTGAAGAGCGATAAAGCGAAAAAACTCTTCATAAGTGAGTATTTTTCGTCTGTTGCCTTTTTGCTTGAGGGCGTCATCGCCCGTGAAAAGCTCGACCTCGGCACTGCCGTGGAGGGGACGCTCGGCATCTTTATCGGGGAGCGCGACGTGCTCGCAAAACTCTTTGAGGCGGCCGCAAGAACGAGGGAGAAGTTCGACGAAGAGGAATTCCTCGCCCATCTTCTGATCTTTGCCGAGACGGCGCAGGAGAGCAGGAAAAAGGTGTACGAGAGGGCGCTTGAGGAGTACTTCGACCGTCTGAAGCCGAAGGAGTGCAAGAAGATCTTCAAGACGGCGGAGGAGCTCTGCCCCGAGGGGAAGCGGAAGCCCGTACACGACTACGCAGAAGCATACATGACATCCCACAAGAAATCCATCTTCGGATGGTTCAAGAAAAAGTAATCAATTGATAAGGAGATAGAAAACATGGCAATAT
>CANRDK010000026.1 GCA_947629345.1 uncultured Clostridia bacterium | reverse complement strand
CACTTGTGCGCCGCCTGTAATGATTAGGGCTATGCCCGAAAATGAAATACCACCCGCTTCGCGGGTGGATTATTATTATCGACCCTTGGCTCTCCTTGTAGGGGAGCAGTCACACTGTTCTTGAACGAAGTCCACCCTTGGCTCCCCTTGTAGGGGAGCTGTCACGCTGTTCTTGCGTGACTGAGGGGTTCATGGTCCTTATTCAACCTCTGCGCCGTCGGAGCGGATGGCGATGCGCGAGGAAAACACCGCCGTAAGCCCCTTGACGAGCTCCGAAAAGTCGCAACCCGCCATCGTCTCCACGGCAGAGTGCATCGCGAGCTGGGCAAGGCCCAAATCGACGGAGGGAATGCTCTCCTGCGTCAGACTGATGGCCCCGAGAGTGCTTCCGCTCCGCATGTCCGAACGGTTGTAAAAGCTCTGATACTTCACGCCCGCTTTCGAAAAGATCTTTTTGATGACGGCGGCCGTCAGCCCGTCCGTCGTGTAGGCCCCACCCGCATGCCCCTTGATGACGATCCCGCCGCCCATCGCGGGACGGTTGGTGGGGTCGCACTTCTCGGGACGGTTGGGATGAACGGCGTGGGCATTGTCGAGAGACACCAAAAAGGACTGCGAAAGAAGGGTCTCGATTTCCGATTTTTTCGCACTTATGCGCGATATTACGCTCTTCAGGAAGTCTCCTGCGGCCCCCTGCCGCGTGCGGCTGCCGATCTCTTCATTGTCGAAACAGGCAACGAGGCAATTTCCGACGCAGCTGTCGTCTGCGAGTGCGAGGAGGGAGCCGTACACGCTCGTCAGATTGTCGATGCGGGGGGAGGAGAGGAATTCCCCGCTCGCGCCGCTCTCATAGGGTTCAACGTCGGGCACGGCAAAGAGGTCGTAGCCGATATTTTCACCCAAAATTTCATCGAGATCTCGCTTGCCGAGGCCGAGAAGAGGCTCCATGTCGTTCTGCCTGTCTGGCTTGAACCCGTCGTTGACGTCGCGGTTCATATGGACGGCGAGCGAGGGGACCGTGACGCAAAAATTGCTCACATATAGCTCGGTTTTCACACCTTTTTCATCATTTCTCATCACCCTTCCCGCGAGTCGCAGGGGCCTATCGAAGAAGGAATACAGGATGCACCCGCCGTATTCTTCCACATTGAGACGGGAGTAGGGGCCGCTCTCCTGCACGGCATGGTCCTTGAGTTTGAAGCAGGGCGAATCGGTGTGCGAGGCAACGATTTTAAAGGGCCCGTCCCCGCAGCGGAAGGCGATGAGGCTGCTCTGATTCCGCGTGACAAAGTACTTTCCGCCCGCCTTTAAATTCCAAGGTTCTCCCTCGTCGAGAGGGGTGAACCCGTTTGCAAGCAGAAAGTTCTTTGCGTTCTCCACAGCTTGATAGGCAGTGTAGGAAGTTTTGAGGAAATTTTTGAGTTGAGTGATCATATCGGCACCTTTTTATAACTTGATTATATATTAATTATATATTATTTTACTTTTTTTTTGCAGAATGTCAAGCATTCTCCCACAAAGAAAAAAATCGGTTCGCTTTGGCGAACTTTTTTTGAAAAAGGGCATAAAATCAGTTGACAGGAAATTTTCAAGGTGCTACAATGAGCATAGTTCGCAATGGCGAACGCATTGCCCGAGAGGATCGGGCATATATTAAGACGAAGAGTTCGCAGTTGCGAACCAAAGAGGAGACCGTATGCCGTTATTGCTTGCACCCATCGGACAGGAAGTCAGGATCGTGAGGATCGTCGCAGACGATAAAACGAAGAAGCATCTCTCCAACCTCGGCGTTCTGGTGGACGGATCCATCACAGTGCTGTCGTCGAGCGGGGGCTCTGCCGTCTGTCGCGTGAAGGAGGGCCGTCTCGCCCTCGATCGGAACATCGCCTCACGCATTTACGTGGCGTGAACGTTTCGCTTTGCACGCTCATTCTGCCCCTCCTCTTGCCTGCCCCCTGCGTAAGGGGGCGGGGTAGGGGTGGGGGTACGCCCTCAAACGGAGTTCACCCGCCGCGTCATTCTGCCCCTCCTCTTGCCTGCCCCCTGCGTAAGGGGGCGGGGTAGGGGTGGGGGTACGCCCTCAAACGGAGTCCGTTGGTTTAACGGGATGCTTCGCTACGCTCAGCATGAGCGCGGGGGCACGTGCCGCCGCGTCATTCTGCCTTTCCTCTTGCCCGCCCCCTGCGTAAGGGGGCGGGGTAGGGGTGGGGGTACGCCCTCAGACGGAGTTCGTTGGTTTAATGGGATGCTTCGCTACGCTCAGCATGAGCGCGGGGGCACGTGCCGCCGCGTCATTCTGCCTTTCCTCTTGCCCGCCCCCTGCGTAAGGGGGCGGGGTAGGGGTGGGGGTACGCCCTCAGACGGAGTTCGTTGGTTTAATGGGATGCTTCGCTGGCGCTCAGCATGAGCAGTCGCTCCCGTGCGTTTAATGGGATGCTTCCCCTTCGGCTACGCTCAGGGTCAGCGTGAGCGCGTGCCCGCAATTTTTAATTTTTAATTTTGAATTTTCAATTTCATTTGGAGGTATTTATGACAACAAAGCTCTTGAGCGAATTTGCCGTCGGCGAGAAGGGGGTCGTAAAGACCGTCTCGGGCGAGGGCAGACTTCGCCGCCGTCTCTTTGACATGGGCGTTACCCCGGGGGCGGAGGTCCTACTCCGCAAAAAGGCCCCCTTGGGCGACCCCATCGAAGTGACCATCCGCGGGTACGAGCTCACTCTCCGCAAGACGGAGGCAGAACTCGTCACCATGGAGGTGAAAAAATGATGAAATTTGCCTTGGCGGGAAACCCCAACTGCGGCAAGACCACCCTCTTCAACCTGCTCACAGGCTCCACGGCCTACGTCGGCAACTGGCCGGGCGTCACCGTCGACAAAAGAGAGGGGACATACAAGCGCGGGACAGAACCCGTTGATATCGTCGATCTCCCCGGTATCTACTCCCTTTCCCCCTACACCCCCGAGGAGGTCATCTCGAGAAACTTCATTCTCGATGAAAAGCCCGACTGCGTCATCAATATCGTCGATGCGACCAACCTCGAGCGCAATCTCTACCTCACCACCCAGCTCATGGAGATCGACGTCCCCGTCATCATTGCCTTAAACATGATGGACGCCGTCGAAAAGCAGGGGGACCAGATCGACGCAAAGGAACTCGAGGAAAAGATCGGTCTGCCCGTCGTCGCCATCTCTGCGTTGAAGGGCACAGGCATCAAGGAACTCATGGACAGGGCGATCTCCATTTCCAAGGAACCGAGGAAGGGGGTCACCATCCTGCATGATTCTCCTCTTGCCCACCTCGTCCGCGACGTCAGTATCGCGCTGAAGGGGGCAAAGGTCTATGCGCCCCTCTTCCATGCCGTCAAACTCGTCGAAATGGACGAAATTGAGGTCAAAATGCACCCCGAACTCGTCAACATGGTGCAGGAATTCAAGGCGACCTTTCAGGACGACACCTTTGGGGATGACCTCGAGGCCGTCGTCGCCGACGCGAGATATAAGTACATATCGGCGAACTACTCCACCGCGTACAGGAGAAAACACAGGGGAGACAAACTTTCCAAGTCCGACAAGGCGGATAAGGTGCTGACCCACAAAATTTGGGGCATTCCCATCTTCCTCGTCATCCTCTTTGCGATCTTCCATCTGACCTTCTCGGAGGACCTCTTCTTCATCTCCGCGATGGCGGGGGGACTGCCGAGCCTCTCCGATTTAGGCTATGACATGTCGAATCCCGGCGTGACGCTGCTCGCCTGCTTCTACAACGGCGCAGTCTTCTCCCCGGGCGTCATTTTGACGAATGTATGGACGTGGCTCTTGGATTGGGTCGGCGTGCTCTTGGGGCTCTGTACGCAGAACGCGCCCCTTTGGGTCGGCAGCTTCATCGGCGACGGCATCTGGGGAGGTCTCTCCGCCGTGCTCGGCTTCCTGCCGCAGATCTTGACATTGTTCCTCTTCTTCTCCATTTTGGAGGATTCTGGCTACATGGCGCGCGTCGCCTTCATCATGGACAGGATCTTCCGCAAGTTCGGTCTCTCGGGAAGGGCATTCATGCCCATGATCATGGGCTTCGGCTGCTCTCTGCCCGCCATGATCAACACCCGCACCCTCGCCGATGACAAGGAGAGAACTGCGACCATCCGCGTCATCCCGATGTTCTCGTGTGGGGCAAAATTGCCCATTCTCACGGCCATCGCGGGCGGCATCGTCACATATTTTGAGGTTGGAAACGCCGACCTCATCACCTACGGCATGTATCTCATCGGAATCGTCACGGCCATCGTCTGCGTCATTCTGATGCGGAATACCACCATGCGCGGCGACGTTCCGCCCTTCATCATGGAGCTCCCCGCCTACCATGCACCGCTCTTCAAGGGGCTGATGATCCACCTGTGGGATAAGACCAAGCACTTCGTCAAAAAGGCATTCACCATCATCTTTGCCTCGACGATCGTCATCTGGTTCCTCTCCAATTTCTCGTGGAATTGGCATTTCCTGCTCGAGGACGCACAGGCGCTGTTTGAGAGCGATCCCGTCAAGTATGCCTCCCTCGAGGGGGTGGAGGGCCTCGTCAACATGCACATGGACCAGAGCATCTTGGGTTCCGTCGGCATGCTCATCCAGCCGCTCTTTACGCCGCTCGGCTTCGGTTCCCAGCTCAGCGCTGCAGGTTGGGTGTTCGCCGTCGCCGCCCTCACGGGACTCGTTGCGAAGGAGAACGTCATCGCCACGTTCGGTACCCTTGCAGCCGCCGTCGCGGGCAGCTTCATCTCCACGGAGGAGGGCGTTGCCGAGGCCGTCGCCATGATCGGCGCAACGGGCATCACCATCCCCGCACTCATCTCCTTTATCGCATTCAATATGGTGACCATTCCCTGCTTTGCCGCCTGCGCCACGGCAAGGGCGGAACTCCCCAAGGGCAAGTTCAAATGGACCCTTCTCTTCTGGATCGCAACGAGCTATATCGTCGGCACAATGATCTACCTCATCGGCAGTTGGTGGTGGACCGTGTTCATCTTTGCAGCCCTCATCGCCCTCGCCGTCACGGGCATCGTTCTGTGGAATAAGAGACACCCCTTGACGGAAAATGAGGCACCCATGTCCGAGACCGAGGCTCAGAAAGAGGCTGCGGCAAGCGACGGAGGGGAGCAATGAGCTGGTGGGAAATTCTGATTATCATCGCGGCGGCGGGGTTCGTCGTCGGGGTGATCGTCTGGAGGATCATACGCAAGAAGCAGGGGAAATCATCCTGCTGTGACTGCGGCGGAAACTGCTCCGTGTGCCCCGCATGTGCGAATGCGCAGAGGGACAAAGCAAAGAAAAAATAACTGATTATCCATACAATCTCCATAAATTTTCGCAACTACCGCGGGCTCTCGCCCACGGTAGTTGCTTTTTTTCGTGAATTTTCCCCGCCCCCCGCCGCTCATTATGAACTTCCTCTTGCCCGCCCCCTGCGTCAGGGGGCGGGGTAGGGTGGGGGTCCGCCCTCAAACGAAGTCCGCACGGCAGCCCATCCCCTCATCCCGAGCGTAGCGAGCGGATCTCGTAGACCAACGGAAGCAACTGCTCATCCTGAGCGTAGCGAAGGATCCCATTAAACGCACGGGAGCACATTTGGAATGACACCCCCTCAGTCGCGCAAGGATCGCCAGCTCCCCCTCGGAGGGGGAGCCAAGGGGAGCCCGACCGGAGTCCAAGCCCCCTCCTTGGGGAGGGGGTAGGGGGCGGGGACATTCCCAATCGCGTCAACCTGAGCGTAGTCGAAGGGTCACCGCATTATCCCCTCATCCGTCACGGCAAGGACAGCCGTGCCACCTTCCCCCCAAGGGGAAGGCTTGCGGGCTCCCGTTCTCGGCAAGGGCCCAAGGGGAAGGCTTGAGCCCCCCGTAAAAACATTTCAACTTTTTTTTGACAGAATCAAGAATTCCCTTGACAACGAGCCTGTATAATGGTACAATAGAACTAACTCAAGATGAATTTTGCCCCCATGGGGGCAGTTTGTCATTCCATGACAAACTAAAAAAAATTCTAATCAGGAAGGAGGAAGTATGAAAGTACTCAAAAAGCAGGGTTTAATGCTCATGCTCATCGCGGCGCTTGTGGTGACGCTGACGCTCGGCATCATCTTCATGTTGCCCGCCCGCACCGCTATGGCGGAGGAGGATTATACCCTCGTAACAACTGAGACGGAAATTCAGGATGTAATTAACGCGTCATCGGATGAGAATCCCGCCTATGTCAAGCTGGACGGGGATATTTCATTGACGGGGCCGTTCGCGGTGTCTCGCTATCAAAATGTCACTATTGACTTGAATGGACATACATTGACGGGGACTAACGATAGTAATCCGAGGAGCTATGCCACTATTGTTTTCAATGAATGGGGCACGGTGTCTTTCATTGATACTTCTGCCAAGCGGACGGGACTCATTACGTCCAGTTATTACTCTTCTATGATCGACAACCGCGGCTCAATAACGTTCGATGTCAATATCGATGCATCTGAAACGCCGTATTTTAGACATACAATGACCCTTTCCTCAGAGGGAGAATTCGTTTGCACGCCGACCATGACGTTCAAAGGCGGCACCATTTCTTTGCCGGATAATGGGCCCGCTTACGACTCAATTGCCGTTCGGGACGCTAATGTGAAGATCGAAGGCGGTACGTTTATCTCAAACACTTCTTCAGTTTTTTCCATTTCGACGTTTGTGGAAACAGGGGCCAAAATCAGCGGAGATGATGAGGCGGCTGTACAGACTGATATTGAAAAGAGGAAAGCGCACTTTGATACGGTAGCAGCTCACCGCGGATCCAAAATTGAAATTACTGGCGGTAACTTTTCCACCCTTGATGGATATTATGATTGCCTCATGGATCTGTCATATTCCTATACGGTTCAAACGGATATTAAATTTTACGATACATATAATGGGGCGTGGAGCGATTCCGTGGAGGGCACCCGTGGGAATGCCGAGTACTCTGTTGAAATCTCGGGTGGGACATGGGGCTTTGATCCGAGCGCTTACCTTGCTCCCGGTTATTGGACCAAGGAAGATCCCGATGCCCAAGGTATGTATATTATTGAGAAAGCGAAAGAAAACGAAGCAGTAGCAGAGGCAAATGGGAGTTATTTTACGACCTTTGAAGCTGCTTGGGCGACAGCGCAGGGTCGCACGGCAATGGGGAAAGATACCGAAATTAAGCTCAAAGCGAACTGCGAGACGACAACGCTGAATTTTCCCGAATCGGAAGAAATCGGGAAGATCACGATCGATTTGAACGGCTTTACGCTTTCTGTCACCCAAAGTGCGAAAAATGATTATCATATTTATGGCTACAATAAACAGCGCGAACAAATTACACTCGTTGTTCGCGACGGAAGCGTAGAGCAGAGCGGCGAACTTAAGCTCATCTACTTGAAAGACGCCGAGAAGGGTGGGATTTACCTCAGCGACTATTGTAAATTTGTTCTTGAAAGCGGGACGATTCGTAGGACGGGCGGTCCCCTTAAGGCTGTGAGAGAGTATAGTAGCGAGAGCGAAGAGTATGAATATAAAGCATATCGGACGATGTTCCGCCTTAACCCAGCCGGAGATACACAAGGATCCAATCTTTCCTCCCATTATGAGGAAAATATGGTGGTGATTAAAGGTGGCAGTATCGTTTCCGAGCTCACGGGCGAAGAGGAATGGAATGAAGCAGACCGCAAGATGTCATTCGTCTGCTTCGAGTATGGATATAATGGATACTCGAGCTATCAATCCACACAATACTGCTTAAAAATCGAACCTGATACCGACTATGGAAAAGATGAAGACAAGTATTACTCCTCTTTCACGCCGGCACAGGATGACAGCAAAACTTTGGCAACGCAAAAGAGAATGCAGGTTGTCAGATTCGATCTTGAAGCCCTCGACACTTACCTCGATGGCACAGGCAAGGGGTGCCGCTTCTCGTGGGATCTCAAGGTTCTTGCGCCCGATCTCGTTTGGACGCCCTCTAACGGCGGCTATATTGTTACCAAGCAAAAAGAGGGGGATAACTATTCTGTTGACGGCATGGACTATGCCACGTTCGCCGAGGCTCTCAACAAGGCAACTGCGGGTGACACGATCTTTGTGCTCTATCCCGATCTCGTTGTGAGTGATGAAAATGTCGTTCTCGATGGCGTCACCCTCGACCTCAATACCTATCTCAGGCATGCGATTACGTTTACGAACGGGCTCACGCTGAAAAACGGCGCAGCAATCAAAAACGGCGTCGTGAAGGGCGGCACAATTATTGTTGACGCCCACGCGGAAGACGGAAGATCCGCTCTCTTCGAAAAGGCCGAACTGCAATGCGCACTCACCGTGAATGCAAATGCAGACCTTGTCATCTCCGATGGAACATATGCGGGAGCCATCACGGTGCAGAGCGGCGCGAATCTTCTCATCACGGGTGGTTCCTTTAAGGGAAGTGAAATCGAAAACCTCGATCAGTACTTCGGTGAGCACCTCGGTGCATTTGATCTTGCCAACAAGGACTTCGATTATCAAACGTATCCCGCTAAATTGTACAGTGTGCAATTCGGACCCGATATTCATGCGCAAGAGTGGTATAAGGGATTCAGCGGGAATGAGTATGAGATCGGCACCACGGACAATTGGCTGTCCTTCTCGCTCTTTGTAAACAGCGGGCTTGACAATTTCAATGGCAAGACCGTAAAGCTCACGGCAGATCTCAGCTTCGACCCGAACGCTAAGAACGGGATCGCGCTTGCTGCCGAGGCTAAGGAACCGAATTTCCTGCCCGCGGGGAACGCGACATATACATTCCAAGGTTCTCTCGACGGCGGAAATCACACGATCGAAAATATTGTTGCTCAAGAAAAGTTTGTCGGCTTATTTGGACGGACGACGGGCAAGACTGTCGTTAAAGATCTGACACTGAAAAATAGCACCTTTACGGTTGGGAGCGGCACTCTTGATGCTTTCAACAAGGGAACCAGTGATCTCTATGGCGGCGCGATCATCGGCGAGGCCTATAACGGTTCAGACTGCACGAATGTCACCATTGAGGGCGTCACGGTCGATCAGGCGGACATCGTTGCAAATGTCATGAGCGGCGCAGTCGTCGGTCACAGCTGGGGCGATATCACGGTCACAGATTTGACTATGTCCGATACGGCGTTAAAGGCAAATTGGAAGCTCGGCGGCGTTGTCGGCTTCACCGAAGGTAGCGTTGTCATCAAAAACAGCACAATTACAGATATCACGCTCGAAGGTTCGCTCACTGAGCCCGGTGTCGTTGCGGGTCACTTGAGCTATAAGAATACCACCAGCGTCATCGAAAACTGTGTCATCTATACGCCCGACTTGAACCTTATCGGTTTAGGCTATGCGGGAGACAAGACCATCACGATCGATGGGGCTGAGACTTATATCAATGTATATGCAATTGTCGGAAATAATTCGACACATGAAGCGGAAATCGGCATCGAATTTTCAAAAGAAGTTACCGAGGAGGGTGTAAAAAGGACGACTGTCATCACGCACACCGAGGAAGATAATATCACCTTCACCGAAAATGGGAAAGATATTACCGATCAGATCGAGCAGAACGCCGACGGCGGGTTCGAGGCAGTGGCGAAGCTCGATGTCACCATCGGAAAGATCGTTGTGCCTGCGATGACGTATTCGGCCACGGAGGCCAAAGAGGCAACGCTCACTTCCTTCGTCCTCTATAACGAACTCGGCAATGAACTTACAAACGATACTTACGGGTATCTGAACAATCTCCAAGTCGTTGTCACCTTGCAGCTCTCAAAGAGCACCGTCGGGAAGCAGATGGCTCTCATCACGTCTTACACGATTACGGGTGCAGATGCCAACAAGTACACCTTCCAGCTCACGGGCAACCAGACGTTTATTGAAGTTGACGTGACTGCCAAGACGTTGCAGGTCAGTGTGAATGGCAACGGCGAAGTGGAATACGATGGCTTCGTCGGCGGAGAGAATGAAAGCGTCCTCGGCGGTTCGCTTACGCTTGACAAAGTTGACAACGGCGACGGGACCTATACCGTCACGCCGAGCGGACTTGAGAGTGAGAACTACAACATTGTCTATGTGAGCAGTGTTGTCCCCGCAGCGGCATTCGAAACGGAGAGCAATGCTCTTTGGATCGCCCTTGCGGTCGTCGGCTCGGCCGTTCTTCTCCTCGGCGCATTCGCCGTGGTGTATGCGGTTGTTCGTAAGCGCTCATCCTGAGCGTAGCGAAGGATCCCATTAAACGCACGGAAGTCCGTAAGTCTAATGGGATTCTTCGGTCGGCTACGCCTCCCTCAGAATGAGCGGTCGGTGCGTCATCACGCCTCCGTCCCCATGCCCCCACCCGAGAGCGGGTCCTCTCATGCCTCACCCGAGAGCGGGTCCTCATGCCCCCTCCTGAGGAGGGGGGTAGGGGGGTGGGCAACGTCCAAATCCCCCAAAAAATCATCCAAAAGGCCACCGTGAAAGCGGCGGCCTTTATAAAATTAGGATTTTTTTATTTTTTTTGAAGCAAATCCTTGACAATGGAAATTTTTCATGCTATGATGAAATAAGTTTTATAAGCGAATTTGCCCCCATGGGGGCAGTTTGTCATTCCATGACAAACTAAAAAAGTTCTAATAGGAAGGAGGAAGTATGAAAGTACTCAAAAAGCAGGGTTTGACGTTCGTGCTGGTCATGGCGCTTGTCGTGACGCTGACGCTCGGCATCATCTTCATGTTGCCCGCAAAGACAGCCGTCGCGGACGATTTCACACCCGATATCACGGTCGATTCCGCAAAAGCGCTGAAGGAAGCGGTCCTCAAGGTTTCCCTGAGACAGGAAAATCCCTACAAGATTCGTCTCGACGCGGATATCGTAATCGGTGCGGCGGATGATGAGGATACCAACGGCCTCTGCACCGGTGCGAAGAATCTTATCATCGACCTCAACGGCCATTCAATGAAGCATATATACGGTTGGTGGGTTATTGCGGTCAATAGTCCAGACGGTAAGCTTGAGCTCATCGATACTTCTGCCGATAAGACGGGTTTAATTACAAATGATGTGCCTTATGATGCCCTTATTTATAACTATGGCACGTTGATCACGAATGTGAACATGACGAATGAGACCCGCTATTTCGATGGTGGTAGCTTTAACAGCTATCCGATGGTCCAGTGTACGGCAGATCCGAGAGCTTCGGATGTGGACGACGGGAGCTATGAAACATGGTGGGCCAAAAGGGCGAGTATCACCGTGAAGGGCGGCACTTTCCACGGCGGTAAGAGCAACGAATTCTTTAAATTGATCGATGCCGACCTCGTTATCGAAGACGGTACATTTTTGCGTGACGAGGACAGCAACTCTGCCCGCTCGATTTTTACGGCGAATACATATGTTTGGAGTTTCAGCGACGTAAACAGTGGATATAAGTATTTCACCCCAACAGACACGCCTGTATTGCAGCAGGAGATACGAGATAAGAAGGGATCCTATCTTGAAACGTATAAGCCTTACCGCGGCTGCAACGTGGAGATAAAGGGCGGCGACTTTACAGGGTCGCAAGACAGGACTGAACTTATCACGCTGAATAACGCGATAAAGTGCAACATACCCTGTGGCTCCAGCACGTACTACAGCGATCTCGATATGGACGAGACCGTTGAGCACAAAGTTTCCATTTCGGGCGGCATGTGGGGGATCGATTATTCCGCCTACTGCTCCGATGGCAATTGGATGAGAAAGTTTGACCCGCGTCAGGATATAGGTCCTGCGGGTGATTATTACATTGTTGATAAAGTATCGAATGAAGAACTTGCAGCTACCGTGTCCGCAGCGGATGGCTCCACGAAGAGTTTCAGTAGCTTTGACGCGGCATGGGTGTATGCCACAAGAAATTTAGACGGCGCACGCACGGTGAAAGCGGAGCAGGATGCAGAGATCGGTCAGTTAAATCTGTGGTACGGCAACGACGACACTGACGCCCTGCCGGGCGTAGTTACGCTCGACCTCAACGGTCACAAATTGATTTACTCCGACCTGAACCCCAGCATTAACGGCTCTCACGCGGCAATCGCTCTCGGCACCGACAAAAATCTCGGCGAAGGTAAAACATTCAAACTGATCATGAAAGACAGTACGCCGAAGCAAGAGGGCGAGCTGATCATGAAAATCGAAACTTCGTCACCAAGCTATGAACACGGTATCCATATTTCGAATCAGTACGCGTCGTTCGAGCTTCAAAGCGGCACCATCCGTCAGACGGGTTATTTCCCCGATGAGAACACCTATACCGATCCCGAGGGCGGCAACGGCAGTCAAAATAAAGCGGAAGCGATCTTTAATATCGGCGAGTCGCTGAAAAATGTCACCGACGCGATCGTCACGATCAAGGGCGGAAATATCCTTTCGGAAATCTACTTCGGCACAGAAGAAAGTCACGGCGAACTTACGTCGTCCCCGATCTTGATTGCATGGGGCGATAGCTATGGAAGCGATTACTCAAGAAACGTAAACTTCCAGGTCAAAGAAAACGACACGTATGGTTATAGTTTCCCGAATAAGAATCAAAGGTTTGTGTTCGATCTCCATGATTTCGTCGTCGAACAGGGACACACGAGCGTTTTCTCGTGGGATCTGAAGAAGAAGGACGATCCAAACTGGGGAGATATCGGCAATACCTTCGAGGAACTTTCATATGTCACTATTGGATCCGGTAGATTTGCGTTTACGAACCTTGAAGAAAACGACGACTACCTTGCAGGCGGTGCAAGACACCAAACGCTTGGTGATGCAATCACGGCAGCAAAAGCTGCAGACGGAATTATCAGTGTTTTGCGCCCCGCTACGTTTACAGAAGCGGTCACACTTGAGGGAATTACGCTCGATCTTGATGCTTACTTGGGCTACACCATAACGTTGGGGGAGAATGGCTCTCTTACGCTCAAAGATGGTGCGGGGCTCCGCAATGGTACGCTCAGCGGCAATGTTACGATCGCAGGAAATGCAACGTTGCAAGGAGTGCATGTCACGGGCAACGTTAAGGTAGACAGCGGTACACTTACCATCTTGAGCGGTGTATATGACGGGACATTTACTTTCGCAGAGGGTGCCGATGCTGTCATTTCGGGCGGCACATTTATGGGCAGCCAGATCAAGACGCTCGACAACTATTTCGCGACGGCACGCGGCGCATATATCGGAGCGGGGCAGGCGTATGCCAACGATTCCGCATATGAAGTGAAGATCGCCCCCAACCTTGCGGCACAGAAATGGTATAACGACAATAAGAGCAAAGACGCGTTCGAGATCACATCGACGGAGGAGTGGAACTATTTCGCGCTCTATGTTTCGAGCGGCATTGATGTTTTCTTAAATAAGACAATAAAACTCACTGCCGACCTCGACTTTGGCTACAGACCCGAGAACACGCCCGCAGCTACCGTCTATGCACTGGCCCGGAATGGGGAACAGGAGTTCTTCCCTGCAGGCAACCAAACGAATAGATTCAATGGCACGTTCGACGGCGCAAATGATGAGGGCGGAAGCCATATCATCCAAGGCATTCATGTGACCGAGATCAATGCCGGCTTATTCGGCGGAACCAATGAATACGCGAAGATCGACAATATCACCCTAATGAACTCCAAGTTTGAAGGCGGAAGCGGGATCTTTGACGAATTCAACACCGAAAAAGGTTGGGTCTTTGTCGGCGGCATCATCGCACAGGGCAATCAGGGACACAACAACGAAGATTCTCCGGTGACAGGTATCAAGTTGCAAGACGTGACCATCGCTCAGAAAGATACCGGAAAGAGTATCATGGCCGGCGGCTTTATCGGTCAAACATGGTATCCGCTCTGTGTCAAGGGCATAGAAATCGATGGTCTCACATTGGACGGTATTTGGAAAATAGGCGGTATCGTCGGCTATACCGAATCCACGATTACGTTGATCGAAGCATCGATCGAAAACATTGAGACGAGTGACGGCAATATGATCGGCGCCGTCGCAGGGCATGCAAATGGCGGAAATACTGTAATTAAGGACAGCAAGATCATTGCAGAAAATTCCGCGTTGGTCGGTACAATGTATGCAAGCGGTTCCAACAGCGACTTTATCATTGAGGGTGCCGATACCTATATCGTAGCAGACAAGTTAGTCAATCAGAATGCCGACCGCACCGAAAACAGCGAAACGATCATCAGGTTCTCCAGCGAAGTGGAAGATAACGTCGTTCACAGAACAACGGTAATACTCGGCAAAGGCAGTGAGGAGCAACAACTTGAGCTCCAAGATTCCAAGGGGCAGCCTCTTCCCGAAGAATCGATGCCGAAGCCCGATGAAAACGGCGTCCTCAACATGGCTCCGCTTGCAGGTGATGACCGTATCAAAGTCACCATCGGCGGGATCACCCTCTCGGGCGTTCAATACAATGCAGAAAAGAAGGCCACGGTCGAGAATGTCAAATTCACCCTCTATTATGTAGAAGGTGGCAAGCCTGTTAACCTTGAGCAAGCCCTCCACGGCGAGTTGAAACTTTCCGTCACTTTGGAACTTTCCGAGTGCAATGTCGGGAAGAGGATGGCGCTCATCACCTCCTACTCCTTCACGGGCGACGACGCCAAGAACTTCAACTTCCAGCTCACGGGCAACCAGACCTTTATCGAGGTTGAAGTGACTGCGAAGACGCTGCAGGTCAGTGTGAACGGCAACGGCGAAGTGGAGTACAACGGCTTTGTCGGCGGAGAGAATGAGAGTGTCCTCGGCGGAGAACTTACGCTTGATAAGGTTGACAACGGCGACGGGACTTACACGGTCACCCCGAGCGGACTTGAGAGTGAGAACTACAACATTGTCTATTTGAGCAGTGTTGTCCCCGCCGCGGCATTTGAGACGGAGAGCAATGCTCTTTGGATCGCCCTTGCGGTCGTCGGTTCGGCAATTCTCCTCCTCGCCGCAGTCGCGGTGGTCTACGCGGTTCGCAAGCGTAAGGAGTAAGGCTCCGCGCTCATCCTGACCCCGCGCTCATCCTGAGCGTAGCGAAGGATCCCATAAAACCAACGGAGCAGGGCTCAATGGGATTCTTCGGTCGGCTACGCCTCCCTCAGAATGAGCGGTCGGTGCGTCATCACGCCTCCGTCCCTATGCCCCCACCCGAGAGCGGGTCCTCATGCCCCCTCCTGAGGAGGGGGGTAGGGGGGTGGGCAACGTCCAAATCACCCCAAAAATCACCCAAAAAGCCACCGTGAAAGCGGTGGCTTTTATAAAATGGGGATTTTTTTAATTTTTTTCCAACAATTTTGGTGCAAATTGTTGACATTGAAATTCTTTCATGATATGATGAAACAGATTTTATAAGCAAATTTGCCCCCATGGGGGCAGTTTGTCATTCCATGACAAACTAAAAAATTGCTAAAAAGAAACAGGAGGAAGTATGAAAGTACTCAAAAAGCAGGGTTTAATGCTCATGCTCATCGCGGCGCTTGTGGTGACGCTGACGCTCGGCATCATCTTCATGTTGCCCGCCAAAACCGCCAACGCGGAGGACGGCGGCGCTGAAACGCCCACGGAGGAAGAGATCGTCTACACGAGCAAAGTGATCGTCTCTACCGAGAAGGAGCTCAAGGACGCAGTGGCGGAGGCAGCCGAAACTCCGACGGAGATCGTTCTCAATAACGATATTGAGATGAACTCGATTTCGAGTAAAGAGGGAAAGAAGTTTTACGAACTCACTGTCAATAGAAAGCAGGTCATAAAGATTGACCTTGCGGGTTTTGTTCTTTCCGCAGCTCCGATGGCCGCTTATACAAGGCCCGTAATCGACAACTATGGGACACTTTCCATTGTCGACTCTTCCGGCGTTTACAGCGGCGCCGTTGTTTCGAATGGGTATATTTATTCGAGCGGCGAGGATTATTATTGGGATGTGTCTGATAGCGTAATTGACAATCATGGCGGCCTGACGGTGGACGCAAATGTCTGTTTTAATCGTCCGGAATCTACAGAAGTCGGTACAGATGGCTACTTCAATAAGAAGAATAGCGGAAAGATAATAAATGGTTCAGACATTTCCACAGTATATTTGATTTACAATGAGTTTAAGGCTCCCCCCGGAAAAACTGAAGGTTGGAAGGAGATGATTTATCCGACGTCTCTTACAATCAATGGCGGGACATTTGATTTGACTGTTTCTAATGATCTTGCCCCATTGGAGCATTTCTTTTATATAGGATATACCGATTTGACGATCAATGGCGGCACGTTCTGCAATTCAGGGAAGAGACCGCCATGGTTTGAAGGCGGATTTTTGGCCAATATACATGTTGTAACAAGCATTTCAGATGATTATGAGAGTACTCTTGAATCTGAAGGTATTTTCCATATGGACATCAAAATCACGGACGGTGATTTCAGTGATAAAAATTTGATAAACAGCTATGAGAAAGCTTTGGTTTACGTAAACGATTTTGAGCAAAAGAGAGACGGGGATGAGTACGAGATTTCCATTTCGGGCGGCACATTCCCTATGGATTTCTCTGTCTACACCGACGCAGAGCATATGATGAAGGAGAACGATGACGGAACGTACTCCGTTGTCACCGTCGACGAGGACTATATCAAAGAGTATGCCGTAGCAAAGTTGATGCTGGACGGCGATGAGCCTACGTTGAGCGGATACTTCGGCTCGTATGAAGGTGCATGGGATGCCGCCAAGACTCGTTTAGCGATGGGACAGAGCGTCACCATTCAATTGCTGAAAGATGCCGAATCAAAGATTTTGTATTTCAACGGGGTCAAAGAGAATGTTTCCATTACAATAGATTTGAATGGAAAAGAGCTGAAAATCTCGGTAGAAGGGCAGAATGCCTCTTGGGATAGTGCTTTCATTTGTGCAGACAACAGTACGAGTGAGCCTGGCATTACAACGCTTACGGTTTGCGACACCTCGACAGAACATAACGGCGCGATCAATTTTGTTTATCCGGATAATTATGAAAAATACGGCAGTATAATGATTACGGAACATACGAGATTTGTTCTTGAAAGCGGTACGCTGAAGAGAACAGGCGGCGGTTTTAAATGGGGCCAAAAATCCTCCGATGAACATAGAAAGTCGATATTTTACCTTAATGATGAAGGCGCGTACGATGTTCACGCGGTAACCATCAAGGGCGGAAATATTTTGAGCGCGTTGAGCAGCGGAGACCAGGGACATTTGATTGCAAGAGCGAGTGATGGTATAGGCGATCCATCATACTGGACGTCTCTTGAAAGATATACGGACGATCTGAATCTCGATCTTGCGGCCTATTTGCCCGAGAAAGAAGTCGGCAAGGGGTGCCAATTCTCGTGGGACGTCAGTTCGATCCTTTCCAAGGATTTTAAGTGCGCAGAGGATACCAACACGCACACCTTCTATGTCTCCCGCGTCGGAACAGCGAAATATTTGGTCGGAATAGCTTCCTGCAACACTTTGGCCGAAGCCATTACGGCCGCCAAGGCAAGCACAGATCACACCATTCTCATGGTCGCACCCGATACATTGACGGATGCTGTCACGCTCGACGGCGTCACGCTCGACCTCAATGTCTATCAGAAATTTACGCTCGTCGCCACGACTGTCACGCTCAAGGGCGGCGCAGTGAAGAACGGCTCCATTCAGGGCAATGTCGTCGTGGAGGGGCCCGCTACGTTTGAAAACTTCTCCATGCAAGGCAACCTCACGGTGAAGAGCACTGCGGAGCTCGAAATCACAGAGGGGACCTATGACGGAGATGTCACGGTCGAAGACGGCGCAAACCTCAAAATCTCGGGTGGCTCTTTCCTCGGCAGCGTAGTCGCTACGATCGAAAAATACATGCCCCAATACTATGGTGCATTCAAGTCGGCGACAGAAACATACGCCGATGATACGCTCTATCCCGTACGGATCGCACCGAATACGACAGTGCAGGCATGGTATGACGAATTTATCGAAAAGACAGACGAAAACGGCGCATATATCATCAACTCCGCCGCAGATTGGAACAATTTCGCGCTCTATGTTTCGAGCGGCGCGGACGTGTTCAGCGGCAAGATGATCAAACTTGGGCGGAGCATCGATTTCAGCAAGAAAACAGAGGCTACGGCCCGTCGTGCGGCGTCGGTAAATGAAGTGAATTTCCTGCCTGCAGGCACCAACGCCCATCGCTTTGCGGGGAGTTTCGACGGTCAGGGCAAAACCATGAGCAACATTTATGCGCAGGAGCTCAACGTCGGTCTCTTTGGTGCAACGGCATACGGTGCACATGTGCGTGTGATGAATGTCACGATCGAGAATTCCACTTTCCTCATCGGCAATGGCGCTCTTGATGTCCTGAATGCGAATGCGACCCTTGCGGGCGGCGCGATCGTCGGCGAGGGGCACCTCGACAAAGGCACGGAAGCAGATGACCGATGGAGCGGCAATATCACGCTCAGCGGTGTCACCGTCGGCTGCGCTGAAGGATATAGCTGGAGCTATCTTGGCGGCCTTGTCGGGCATTCGTGGAGCAACGTCTACATCGACACACTGAAGCTCAAGGAGCAAACCACGATCAAAAATGCATTTAAGACGGGCGGCGTCGTCGGTTATCTCGATGGTGAATTCTATATCAAGAAAGCAGACATTGAGCAGGGCGTAAAGGCTGATGGCAGTGACAACGGCTTGATCCTTGAGGGCGGTTCCTACTCCGGTGCGCTTGTCGGCCATGCCCACAACGGCAAAAACACGGTCGAGAACTGCACGATCATCGAGCAAAGCGATTCTCTGTTCGGTTCCCTCTATGTGTATGGAGATGCCAAGGAGGGCAACATTACCATCAAGGGCAGTGAGACTGACCTTGACATCTATCGCGTCGTCGGTGATGCTCGCAAGGCTGGTTCTACAACGGAAGTTGAACTCTCGCAGGAAGTCACCAAGGACGGCGTCAAGAGAGGTTCCGTGAAACTTCAGGAAACGGAAACGGGATTGAAGTTCTACGAGACCGATGAAAAAACGGGTAAACGCACAGAGCTCGAGATCCAGCCCAATGAACAGGGCGGCTACAATGCAGCGTCAAAGCTCGACGTCACGATCGGCGGGCTCAAAGATAAGGTGACCTACAGCGGCACGGAAACTGTCATCACCATTGATAAAGTTGCTGAATTTACTCTTTTTGACAAATTCGGCAATCCTGTAAAATCTGAAATGATTGGCGATGTTATCATTTCCGTCACATTGGAGCTCTCCGAGTGCAAGGTCGGGAAGAGGATGGCGCTCATCACCTCCTACTCCTTCACGGGCGACGATGCCAAGAACTTCAACTTCCAGCTCACGGGCAACCAGACCTTTATCGAGGTTGAAGTGACTGCGAAGACGCTGCAGG
>CANRDK010000025.1 GCA_947629345.1 uncultured Clostridia bacterium | reverse complement strand
AGATCCCGTATGACGAGATCATTTTGACTCCCAAACTATTGAAAAAATAAAGGAGCCGGCGAAAACGGGACAAATACGGATTTTACTTTTAGAGGGGTGGACTTTACATGTGCAAAAACAGCCGACCTCTACTTGTTTTACGCTTTTTTTGAGTCACTGAAATGGACGGTGTGGAACTTTGTAGAGGTAACGTCCGCAAAAATTCACCAAATCGCCACTTTTCATTAGAATCTCCCTAAATACGGAACTTATCTTTGCTATTGACCTTTATTACGATGGTTATTAAGAATCCCGCTTGAATCTCTTGACAAACCTCAAAGAAAAAGATATAATCGTATTCATACGACACATATTTTTTTACGGAGGTTATTATGGAAAAGAAACCGAGGTCTGTCAAAGACAAACGCTATGAAGAGAAGCACAAAGCAGAGAGAAAAGCGAAAAACGCCACTTGGGGAACGAGCGTTCCCCGCGAGAAAGCGGAACAAATCAATGCCTTTCTCGAAAAGTACGGCTATACCAAAGTCCAACTCATAGAAGCAGGCTATAAGGCTTTGTTGGATGATGCAGGCGAACGTAATCTTTCGCTTGGTAAAGATGAATAACCTTGATTTTTCGCAAAAAAATATCGCAGAGATTTTTTGCGAAGGAGGTGGAACGGTGCATTTCTGCTCAACAGCCCTGTGGGCTGTGAGCGCACCGTGACAGGAGCGCCGGCGGGCGCGACGGTCTTTGCGGTGGTTCCTGCCGCCCAAAGCAGCAACGGAATGAAGTTGCAATTTGCCGCAAGGTAAATTGCTTAATATGAAGTTTGCTGCGACGAGGACGGCTATGATGACTTCTTCCCTTCCGAATTGGAGGCGATGAAGAAAACCGAGTAACGACAATGGGACTCCCGAAAAAGATTTGCGTAGCAAAGATTTTTTGGGAAGAGGAGCGGCAAGTCGAAAATAACAGCCGCGAAATGAAAATGAGCGGCGAGTGCAAAGACTTTGCCGCGACGACAAGGAGGAAATGCGATGGAAAGAGAACATAGTATTCAAAGCTATAAGGGCGCGGCGATTTGAGCCGACTTTGCCTGAATAAGAATACTTGAACGAAAAACAAGATAATTTTGAAATTGAAAAAGAGGGATTTAATACGTTTATCGATATGATGGCGCAACTGATACAAAAATACGGCAATAGAGTCTTGAATGATATTGCGGACGAAACGGAGAAAAAGGATGAACAGAGAAGGTAAGAAATGTTTTATATATTCAAGAGTCAGTACCGAAATGCAGGTAGAGGGTTACAGCCTTGAAGCGCAGAAAAATTGCCTGACGAAGTTTGCCGAGCGCGAAGAAATGCAGATCGTGAATTACTATGAGGACGCAGGTAAATCAGGCAAATCGATTGAAGGACGCCCTGCTTTCAAAAAGATGCTTTCCGATATAGAGAGCGGTCAAAACGTCGATTACATTTTGGTTTACAAACTTTCACGTTTCGGCAGAAACGCGGCGGACATTCTCAATTCTTTGGAATTGATACAGACTTATGATGTGAATCTTATCTGCATCGAGGAAGGTATAGACTCTTCGCAGACGAGCGGGAAATTGCTTATTTCCGTTTTGTCTGCGGTTGCCGAGATCGAGCGAGAGAACATTCTCGAACAGACAATGAACGGGCGCAGAGAAAAAGCTCGGCAAGGAAAATGGAACGGTGGTCCTGCGCCGTATGGGTATATGATAAAGGACAATATGCTGTGCGTGAACGAAGATGAGGCGGAATTGGTCCGCCTCATCTATGATAAGTATGTAAACACGAATATCGGTTATACGGGGATCGCAAAATATCTGAATATGCAAGGGATCAAGAAATCGGTTCGTACCGAAAAAATGATAGAACAATGTAGCGCGCATTTTGTAAGTTTGGTTTTGACAAATCCCGTTTATTGCGGTAAGATCGCCTACGGAAGGCGGACGCTTGAAAAGGTAAAAGGCAAGAAAAATCATTACAAGCGAATCAACGCAAGCGAGTATATCAAGGTAGAGGGATTACACGAGCCGATCATCAGCGAAGAGCTTTGGAATAAGGCACAGGAAAAACGAAAAGCAACGGGGAGAAAGTTCGCCTCAAAGTACGGCAAGGACAGAACGCATTTACTTACGGGGCTGTTAAAATGTCCTGTATGCGGTGGTCCTATGTATGCCAATCGTCATTGTTGGACGAAAAAGGACGGCACTTATAAAGAAGTCGGCTATTATGTTTGCGGACGAAACAAACTTGACAGAGGAAAATTCTGCGAGTATAAAGCCGATTTGAAAAAGAGTGTAATTGAGCCTCTCGTGATCGAAGCGATAAAAGAAGTTGTAAGCGACAAATATTTTGCCAAAGCCATAGAGGCACATATAGGGAATATCAGTAAAGATGACAAGATCGATAAAGAAATAGCGAACTTTGAGAACAGGCTGAGCGAAATAGAGTTGAATAAAGCTCGTCTTGAAAAGGAAATAGATACTCTACCCGCCGATGTAAAATTCAGGGATAAAAAGCTCCATGATATGAATTTACGGCTTGACGGAATGTATGAAGTGATAGCGGAGATAGAAGAATCGATCGCCGATGCAAGGCTTCGCAAGAAAGCAATGGAAGAAGAAGCCATAACATTGGAAAATATCCGTAAAATACTGTTGAATTTTACAGAGCTTTTTGATATAATGGAAGAGGACGAGCAAAAAAATCTGTTGACTTACCTTGTTAAGGAAATTCAACTCAATCCAAATTGGGAGAACAAATCCCCGCTGAAATACATAGAATTCAACTTCCCGATCTATCGCAACGGGGAGGAGGTCAGAAAATTTATGTGTGAAAGCAATTCCAATGTTGAGACCCTCGTAGAACTTCGCCTCGCCTCATCTTGAACTTCCTCTTGCCCGCCCCCTGCGTAAGGGGGCGGGGTAGGGGTGGGGGTCCGCCCTTGAACGAAGTCCGCGCTCATCCTGCCCCCCGCGCTCATCCTGCCCCCCGCGCTCATCCTGACCCTGAGGCGCAGCCGAAGGGGAAGGATCCCATTAAACCTACGGTAGCCTGTGCCCCGCGCTCATCCTGAGCGCAGCGAAGGATCCCATTAAATCGACGGACTTCCGTTCGTTCAACGGGATGCTTCGCGTTGCTCAGCATGAGCGATTGGCCTCCGTGCGTTCAACGGGATGCTTCACGCTGCTCAGCATGAGCGTTCCGTGGCCCACCGCGGAATTCTGCACCTTGGCGACCCGATAAATTCTTGCAATTTCACACAAACTATGCTATAATCACGGGGAATCAAAAGGACGGAGAAATCTATGCAAAATGTCATTGAAGTCACAAAGGATCTCTACTATCTCGGCGGGAACGACAGGAGACTTGCCCTCTTCGAGAGCGCATTCCCCATTCCCCGCGGCGTCAGCTACAATTCTTACCTTCTGAAGGACGAAAAAACTGTCCTCTTCGACACGGTGGACAGCGCCGTCTGTGAAGTCTTCCTCGAAAATCTCGCTTATGCCCTCGGCGGCAGAAAGCTCGACTACCTCGTCGTCCATCACATGGAGCCCGACCATTCGGCCAGCTTCTTCCGCGTGATCGAAACGTATCCCGACGTCATGGTCATCACCAACCAAAAGGTCGCCATGATGCTCAAAAATTACTTTCCCTTCTCGGGCAAGAACGTCCGCCTCATCCGAGAGGGAGACAGCCTGAACGTCGGAAAACGCAACATATGTTTCGTTTTTGCGCCCATGGTGCACTGGCCCGAGGTCATGATGAGCTTTATTCCCGAAAACGGCGTGCTCTTCTCGGCGGATGCGTTCGGCACCTTCGGGGCCCTCGGCGGGAGCATCTTTGAAGATGAACTTCCGTTTGAAAGGGACTTTTTGGACGACGCCCGCAGGTACTACTTCAACATCGTCGGCAAGTACGGCGCGCAGGTGCAGAACGTTTTGAAAAAGGCGGCGGGGCTCCCCATTCAAACCATCTGCCCCCTGCACGGGCCCGTGTGGAGAAGGGCGGAGGATATCGCTTGGTATCTCAAAAAATACGACATATGGAGCAAATATGAGCCCGAGGAGAGGGGCGCAGTTGTCTTTTACGCCTCCGTCTACGGCCACACGCAGAACGCCGCGGAGATCCTCGGGGCAGAACTTGCAAAGCGGGGCGTGCCCGTCAAGCTCTACGATGTCTCCGTCACCCATGTGAGCGAATGCCTCTCCGAGGCCTTCCGCTATAGCCACCTCGTGTTCGCTTCAACGACGTATAACAACGGAATTTTCATCCATATGGAGAATTTTCTCTCCGACCTCAAGGCGCACGGCATGAAGAACAGGAAGTATTCGCTCATCGAAAACGGGTCGTGGTCGCCGCAGGCGGGCGGACTGATGGAGAAGTGCATTTCCGAGTGGAAGGGCATGGAGAAGCTCGGCGACACGGTGACCGTGCTCTCCTCCGTCAAAGAGGAAACGAGAAATCAGCTTGAAGCTCTTGCGGCGTCCATCGCCGAGGACTATCAAAACGCATAACGCGCTTTTATTGCCCGCCCCCTGCGTAAGGGCGGAGTCTGTCTCTCTCGCCCGCCCCCTGCGTAAGGGGGCGGGGTAGGGGTGGGGGTCCGCCCTTGAACGAAGTCCGTCGGTCTACGAGATCCGCTCGCTTCGCTCGGGATGAGGGTGGGGCTCCCCCGCGTGCTCATCCTGACCCTGAGGCGTAGCCGAAGGGGAAGGATCCCATTAAACCAACGGAAGCAAGTAAAAATCAAAACAGAAAAAGGAGGAATCATATGAAGTATATCTGCAATGTTTGCGGGTACGAGTACGACGAAGCGACGGGGGATCCCGACAACGGCATTGCCCCCGGCACCAAGTGGGAGGACGTGCCCGACGACTTCACCTGCCCGCTCTGCGGCGTCGGCAAAGAAGAATTTTCGGCAGAATAAAACACCACCCGCCCTGCGCATCCGCGTCGGGCGGGTAATTTTATAATAAGGAAAGAGTACACCCCCTCAGTCTCGCTACGCTCGCCAGCTCCCCCTCTGAGGGGAGCCGAGGGACCCCCGCTCATCCTGCCCCCGCGCTCATCCTGAGCGTAGCGAAGGATCCCATTAAACCAACGGACTTCGTTCAATGGGATTCTTCGGTCGGCTGCGCCTCCCTCAGAATGAGCGGGCAACCAACGGACCATTCCCAATCACGTCACCCTGAGCATAGTCGAAGGGTCACCGCATTGAACGCCCTCCGTTGATAACTCCAACCCCTCCAATCCCCCAAAATCAGTGAAAAACAAAAAATTTTTTAAAAAATTTCTTCAAAAAGGGGGGTGAATAGTTGACGGGGGGGGGTAGTATGATATACTAAAATTGATTTATACCCCGTTCAACATTTTGTGTGGAAAGAGGCGAAAAAATCAATTTTTTGTAAGGAGTAAGCAACAATGAAAGGCAAAAAACGCATATCACTGCTTGCAGTTCTCGTGTGCATGTTCGCCCTCGTGTTCGCTCTTGGACTCATGAGCGCATGCGGCGACGGTAGCGGCAGTGTCACCAAAGAGACTGCGGACGGCGCAACATGGTACTACGGCGTATCGGCTCCCGCTGCAACGCTGGGGACTGAGGGGGATTACTATCTCGACACCGAGACCCTTGCAAGCTACGTCAAGACGGGTACGAATTGGAGAGCGGCCGAAAAGGACGAGACGGGTACTTGGTTCTACGGCGAAAACGCTCCCCTTGACACCGTCGGCACAGAGGGAGATTTCTATCTCAACCTCAAGACGGGGGCCCTCTATCACAAGAGCTCTGCGGGCTGGGGTGAATCCATTCTCACCCTCAAGGGCGAAAAGGGCCGCGACGGCGTCCTTTGGTTCTCGGGAGATGGGAACCCCGATGCTTCCAACCCTCTGCTCGATGACGCCATCAAGGGCGACTTCTACCTCAACACTACCGACTTCACCGTCTGGCAGCTCGACAGCACAAATACATGGACCAAACTCGGCTCCATCAAGCCTGACAACGGCGTAAACGGCAAGTCTGCCTATCAACTCTACGTCGATCAGTTCAAAGCGGACGAGAGCAACACAGGGAAAGAGCCTCTATCTCTCGAGGCATGGCTCGCAAGCCTCAAGGGTGACAAGGGCGAAACCGGCGAACGGGGCGCAAAGGGTGACGAAGGTGAAAAAGGCACAACCGGCGATAAAGGCGACAAGGGTGAACCCGGCACCGACGGCAAGTCTGCCTATGAGCTCTACGTCGAGCAGTACAAGGCAGCCCACGAAGGTAGCGAATCTGGCGTGTTAGACGAGCAAGCATGGCTTGCAAGCCTCAAGGGTGACAAGGGCGACCCCGGCGAGGATTCCGTCCACTTCTTCTATGGCGAGGGCGACCCCAACAAAAAGTCAGACTTGGCCCCCGTCGAGGGCGACCTCTACGTCGGCCAGTTCGACGGCACAAGCTCCGACGGCAGGGGCTCAGGCTCCATTCTCTATCGTTATAACGGTAAAACATGGGTCCCGATCATGGAGAGCATGACAAAGGGCACGATCTCCATCTTCTCCCTCGACAAACTCATCGAATTCAGCAAACTCGTTGCCGCGGGCAATACCTTTGAAAACACCACCGTCTGCCTCAAGACGGATATCGACTTCAACGATGCTGCAACGATTTCCGTAAAGGCCCGCGCGTCGATCATGGCGATTGCGGCGACGGATTGGACTCCCATCGGTACGGAAGCTCACCCCTTCAAGGGCACTTTCGACGGCGAGGGCCACACCATCTCCAATTTCACGGTCGAATCTTCCTCTGCCGACGCCCCCGCAGGCTTCTTCGGCAAGGTGGACGGCGCAACGATCGAAAACCTCCACTTCGAGAATGCGACCGTCACGGCCACGAGTTCCAGTGCAGTCGCCGCGGTCGTCGTCGGCGAATCGAAGGGCGACGTCACATTGCAAAACGTCACCGTATCGGGCACCGTCACGGCGGCGGATAGCTCTGCGGTCGGCAGCCTTGTCGGCAAAAACAACGGCGGCACCGTCAAGGCAAAGGACGTCGAAGTCTCCGTCAGCGGGTTAGAAAACACCAAAGACAACTTTGTCGGAGACGGCGACGTCACCATGGACGGTGATTACGCTACGGGTGAACAGGTCGGCAAAGGCTTCGTGAAAAAGACAGAGTACAGTTCCGACGGTTCTTCCACAGGCACCGTGTACGAAATTTCGAGCTTGGACGGCCTCAAGACTTTCCGCGACAGCGTCAACAATGAGAAAAAGACCTATGAGGGTGAAACTGTCGTTCTCGACACAGACATTGAATTGAAGGACGAAAAAACTTGGACGCCCATCGGTAATAGCAGTACGAGATTCCTTGGAAACTTTGACGGTCAAAATCACACGGTTTCCAATCTCAAAATCATAAATAATTCTAAATCTAACGTATACAACTCGGGATTTTTCGGAGCTGTTGGAAATTATACCCTCACGCAGGGCAACTCCATCAAAAATCTGACGATCGAGAACGTTGAGATGCCCGCTGCGGAGACCCCGACCGACGAAAATCCCCATGGCAGAACAGATACCTTCTCCAGTGTGGGCGCATTTATCGGGAGCGCACAGCTTGTAGATTTGGAAAATCTTACTTTGAAGGGAGACGTCTATATCGCAGGGAAAAGCAATATCGGCGGAATCGTAGGAGAATACACTTTGGGTGGAAGTACCGATGCGGCGAAACATTATACAGCTACCATTCGAAACATTACCGTCGATACGACGGGCACGATTTCCGCAAGCAGTGAAAAGTGTGGCGCAGTTATTGGGTCTATGCCAAGATTATTAGTTACCAGTGGCGACGCCGCTCACAGCACTCGAACCATAAATATGTCGAACATCACTATCAAAGATGTGACGGTGATGGGAACCAAGAGAGTCGGCGGGATCATCGGCGGCGGTATATTGGAAAAGGTAAACATTACGATCGACGGAGCAACACTGACGAATGTAAAAATTCTCTCTGCGGGGCTCACGAGTGAAGTGGAAAGCTTCGGCGCACTTATCGGCGTTGAGGAAAGGAGAGATGGCCTCAACAGTGTAAACACTACGTCTACATTCATTTTTAAGAATATCAGCGGGGATGTCAGTGTTGCCAAGGCCTCTGAAAAAGAACAATATCAAGCAAAACAGCTCAATAAAGGTCTTATCGGTGCGCTTGATACAATGTATCCGCCTACAGTTACCGACGACGAAAATGTTACATTGCAGATTACTTGGTACGGCGAGCCTGTTGTCGCCGAATAAAAAATGCTCACAGAGGGTAAATCTCCTTTTACCCAAAAATATCCACACAGCAAAAAAGAGAGGGCAACCTCTCTTTTTTGTATGGTCTGGAGTCCATGCCCCCTCCCGAGGAGGGGGGTAGGGGGGTGGGCAACGACCGCATGGCGTAGAGACGTCCCGTGTGTGCGGCGTCATGCCCCCTCCCGAGGAGGGGGGTAGGGGGGTGGGCAACGACCGCAGTCCGTATCCCCCCCCGCGCTCATCCTGCCCCCCCGCCGCTCATCCTGAGCGTAGCGAAGGATCCCATTAGACCAACGGAGCAGGGTTCAACGGGATGCTTCGCTGACGCTCAGCATGAGCGGTCGGTGCGTTATCCTGCCCCCCCCGCGCTCATCCTGACCCTGAGCGTAGTCGAAGGGGAAGGATCCCATTAGACCAACGGAGCAGGGTTCAACGGGATGCTTCGCTGACGCTCAGCATGAGCGGTCGGTGCGTTATCCCCGACCCGCCATTCCAATCACGTCACCCTGAGCGTAGTCGAAGGGTCACCGCATTATAAGGTGATGGTTCGACTGCGCTCACCATGACGCGATTAGAATGCTTCCGTTGGTTTACGAGATCCGCTTGCTTCGCTCGGGATGAGGGGAGCCGAGAAGTGGAATTCATGCAAGAATGTTTGAAAAAAGCGTAAAAGTGTGATATAATAGTAGTACCATCGGAGGAAAAGCACTATGGAACAGATCCCTCAAGTCAAGATCCTTTCCGTCATACCCCTGCGCACGCAGCTCATCTTCCCGAACACGACCACCATGTTCGACGTGGGCCGCGGGCTTTCCCTTGCCGCCGTCCAGCGGGCAGACCTCAACGAGGGGTATGTCTTTCTCACCAAACAAAAGGACCCCAACAAGGAAGAAGTCGAGACGGATGAACTCAATCTCGTGGGTACGGTCGCCCGTATCCGTCCGTCGCGTGCCCCCGGAGACAGGGTCCATATCTTTGCGGAGGGGCTCTACCGTGCCCGTGCCCGCAGTTTCGGCGTGGATGACGGCTGTATCTATGCCGTCACGGACGAGATCGTCACCGTCCACGGGGACAGCGTCCTCGAGGAGGCGTATTTCCGCACGGCAAAGGCGCTTGTGCGGGAGATCGCCGATGGGGGAGCGGCGGGCAAGGAGCTCGAAAATTCCCTCGTCGGTGTCGCCGATATCGACGCCTATATCAATATCTGCACCAACCGTCTGCGCATCCGCGACGAAGTGAAGCAGGCCATTCTCGAGGAGGAGAACGAGGTAAAGCGTCTCCGCCTCTTCGAACAGGCCCTAAGCGACGAGCTCGAGATCGGCAAGCTCGAGAGGAAGATTGCGCAGGACGTCAGGCGGAATATCGACAAGGCCCAAAAGGAGTACTTTCTGCGGGAACAGCTCAAGGCCATCCATCAGGAACTCGGCGATGACGTGAACGAGGGGGAGAAGCTGCGGGAGCGCATTCTTCAGAAGGGAATGCCCAAGCCCATTGAGGAAAAGGCGCTTGCCGAACTCAAGCGCATGGACAAGATGCCCTTCTCCTCCGCCGAATACACCGTCCTCCGCAACTATACCGATTGGCTCTTGGACCTCCCGTGGCGGGAGGAGACGACGGACACCGAGGACCTCTCCGCCGTGGAGAAGGTGCTCGAAGAGGACCATTACGGCCTCCAGAAGATCAAGGAACGTGTCCTCGAATACCTCGCCGTTCTCAAACTTACGGGGGAACTCAAGGCTCCCATTCTCTGCCTCGTCGGGCCGCCCGGGGTGGGCAAGACGAGCATTGCAAAGTCCATTGCAAGGGCGCTCGGCAGAAAATTTGTGAGAATGAGCCTCGGCGGGCTCAAGGATGAGGCCGAGATCCGCGGCCACCGCCGCACCTATATCGGGGCAATGCCCGGGCGCATCCTCTTTGAGATCAAGAACGCAGGCTGTATCAACCCCGTGTTCCTCCTCGATGAGGTGGACAAGATCTCTGCGGACATGCGCGGCGACCCTGCAGACGCCCTCTTGGAGGTGCTCGACCCCGAGCAGAACTCCACCTTCCGCGACAGATATCTCGAGGTCGAATACGACCTTTCAAAAGTCATGTTCATTGCCACGGCAAACACGCTCGACACGATCCCCGTGCCCCTGCGCGACAGAATGGAGATCATTGAGCTCTCAGGTTACACCCCGCAGGAGAAGGAACAGATTGCAAAGCGGTATCTCGTCCCCAAAAAATGCAGGGAAAACGGCCTCTCCGAGGAGAATATCCGCTTCAGCGACGGAGCGATCTCGGAGATCATCGACGGCTACACGATGGAGGCGGGCGTCCGTTCGCTCGAACGCACCATCGGCGCGGTATGCAGAAAGGCGGCCGTGCGCATCGCCAAGGGGGAGGCGGAAAAGATCACGCTCACGCGGCAGAATTTGGAGAAATATCTCGGCTCCAAGCGCTATCTGCGGGAGGATGAGATGCTCAAGACGGATGAAGTGGGCATGGCAACGGGCCTTGCATGGACTGCCGTCGGCGGCACGACGCTGACCATTGAAGTCTCCGCCATGCAGGGGAAGGGGGAGGTCCTCCTCACGGGCAAACTCGGCGACGTCATGAAGGAATCCGCCCGCGCGGCCATCTCGTATATCCGTGCCCATGCGGGGAAATACGGCATTCCCGAAGAGGATTTCGAGAAGAAGGATATCCACATCCACATTCCCGAGGGGGCGACGCCCAAGGACGGGCCCTCCGCGGGGATCACGATGGCAACGGCCATTCTCTCCGCCTTTACGGGCAAACCAGTCCGCCGCGACATTGCCATGACGGGGGAGATCACCCTGCGCGGCAGAGTCCTTCCCATCGGCGGGCTGAAGGAGAAGGCGCTTGCGGCCTCCCGCATCGGCATCCGCGACGTCATCATTCCCGAGGAGAACAAAAAGGACGCCGAGGAGATCCCCGAGGAGATCCGCCGCGACTTGAATTTCATCTGCGTCACGGAGGTGGATGAAGTCTTTCAAAACGCATTTTCTGAGGGTTGGTTCTGAGACATGGTACCTGCAAAATTCGTCACGTCCGCCGCAACGTCCTCCCAATTTCTGCGGCCCGAAAAGCCCATGATCGCCGTCTGCGGGAAGTCCAATGCAGGGAAATCCACCCTCATCAATGCGCTCGCGGGGCAGAAAAAACTCGCCAAGACGAGCGCGGAACCCGGCAAGACCAAACTTGTGAATTACTTCGATTTCGGAAACTTCCTCCTCGCGGATCTCCCCGGCTACGGCTATGCGGCCGTCTCCAAGGAGGAGAAACTGAAGTGGGGGAAGATGCTCGACGCATTCTTTGAGCGGAAGGAGGATATCGCGCATGTGTTTGTGCTCTCGGATATCCGCCGCGACCCCTCGGAGGACGACCTGCAGATGCTCTCCTTTTTGAATTACCACATCGTGCCCTTTACCGTCATCGCAACGAAGAGCGACAAGCTCTCGAGAATGAAGGTGAAGGAGCGGGTGCGGGCGGTTGCAAATGCCTGCGGCTTGGGGGAGGGGAACGTCATTCCCTTCTCTGGCGTCACGGGGGACGGCAAGGCGGAACTGCTCGCAAAGATCGGTCAGGTGATCTCGCTCTAAGAACGGAGGTCCGTAAGTTTACGAGATCCCCTCGCTACGCTCGGGATGAGGGTGGACCCCGTACCTGTGCGCTCATCCTGCCCCTGCGCTCATCCTGAGCGTAGCGAAGGATCCCGTTAAACGCACGGGAGCAACTGCTCATCCTGAGCGTAGCGAAGGATCCCGTTAAACGCACGGGAGCAACTGCTCATCCTGAGCGCAGCGAAGGATCCCGTTAAACGCACGGGAGCAACTGCTCATCCTGAGCGTAGCGAAGGATCCCGTTAGACCAACGGAAGAAATTAAAAATTAAAAATTAAAAATTAAAAATTGTGGCGGGGCGTGATTAGAACGACACCCCCTCAGTCTCTCTACGCTCGACAGCTCCCCCTCGAAGGGGGAGCCGAGGGGACTGCGTACAGCCCCGCGCCCGCCCCTCATCCCGAGCGAAGCGAGCGGATCTCATAAACCAACGGACTTCCGTGCGTTCAATGGGATTCTTCGCGTTGCTCAGAATGAGCGGAGCCCCTCGCATCTGTTCCGAACAGGTGGCAATTAGTTTGACCGAATTGCTTGACAAAGCGAATGGAATCGGGGTATAATAGTACGAAATCTATAATGTGGACGCGTGTATGGAGAAGAAAGTCTCAAAATCAGTCAAAAAACAGCTGTTGAATATCGGCTTTCTTGTCATCCTCATCGCTGTCACCGTCATCGTCATTTTCACCGCGACGGACATCTCCATGAGCAAGATCTTCTCCTTTTTGGGGGAATGCAACCCGTGGTGGATCGTCGGCGCGGTCGGGCTCATGGTCGCTTCTGTCATCTTTGAGGCCATCAGTCTCCATTTTATCATGCACGGGCTTGGTTCGAGGCCCAATTTTTATCAATCCACCTGCTATACCTCGGCGGATCTCTATTATTCTGCCATCACGCCGTCGGGCACGGGCGGCCAGCCCGCCTCCATTTACTATATGGTGAAGGACGGCATCGAGGCGGGGAAGGCCTCCTTTGGGCTCGTATTCAACCTCACCGCCTACACGCTCTCCATCATCGTCATCGGAGTGGTCTCTTTTGCCGTCCGCCCGGGGATCTTTATGGAGGTCGGCGAATGGTTCCCCCAGCTGCTCATCATCGTCGGCTGTGTCATACAGGGACTTTTGCTTGCATTCTTCATCGGCTGTATGTTTTGGGGGAATGCCGTCAAAAAGGCGGGCAACGGCATCATTTCCCTGCTCACCAAGATACATATCGTCAAAAAGCCTGAAAAATGGCGGGAGAAGCTCGACCACGAGGTCAACAACTACAAGGGCTGCCTCTATGAGATCAAGAACCACCCCGGCATGTCCTTCATCAACGTGTTTGCCAACCTCGGCCAGAGGGTGTGCCATGTGCTCATTCCCGTGTTCGTCATTTTGGCGGCACAGCCCGAAGCGGACTTCTGGGGACTCTTCGCCTGCTCGGCGCTCATCATCATCGGCTACAATTCCATACCGCTCCCCGGCGGCGTGGGCGTCTATGAATTCCTCTACGTCAGCATCTATGCCACGGCGGGGCTGGGGGACAAGACCTTTGTCCTCGCCGCCCTCATGGTCTCGCGCTTTATCTCCTTCTATATGATCATGATATTGTGCGGACTGTATACACTCATCTATCACATTCAGGTCATGCACCGTCCCCAAGCCAAAAAGGGCGGAGGAGAAGAGAAAGAGACGGAGGAGACGGAAGGGACAACACCGATGGCCGCAGAAGAAGAACAGCTGTATCTGACTTCTGCAGAGGAAGGGGAGAACGGAGAGAATCATGAACAACGGGAAGAGAGAGAAAACGGAACAGACGGAGAAGGGTGAGGGCGCAAGATACTTTGTGGGCTTTTACCACTACGGCGTCATTCTGACCTATATTTCCGTCATTGCGGGGATCGTCGGCATCGCGCTCTCGGTGAGCGTGAATCCCTTCTGGGGCGTCGTCTGTCTCCTCATCAGCGGCCTCTGCGACGCCTTCGACGGCGCCGTCGCTTCCACGCGCAAGGAAAGAACGCAGACGGACAAGTCCTTCGGCTCTCAGATCGATTCGCTGAGCGACCTCATCGCATTCGGCGTCGCGCCCGTGTTCATCGGCTTCGGCATGGGCCTCAGGGAATGGTACTATTGGCCGCTCTTTTCGGTGTTTGTGTTATGCGCACTCATCCGCCTCGCCTACTACAACGTGACGGAGGAGATGAGAACGGAGGGCAAACGGGTCTCCTTTGAGGGGCTTCCCGTGACCAACGTCGCCGTCGCCCTGCCCATCTTCTACCTCATTGCGAGCATGTTCACGGAGATCTCCCCGCTCACGCTGAAACTCATCATGGTGGCGGCGTATGCGGTCATCGCGTTTCTGTTCGTGTTCCGCTTCCGCATGCCCAAGGCGGGGATCCGCGGCCTGTGCATCGCCATCGCGATCGTCACCGTGCTCGTCATCTCCCTTGCGCTCATCAAGGTGTACGCCCTCGGTCTTCCCCTCATCACCGCCCCCGTGGGAGCTGTGCGGGGAGAGATCTTCTGACCATGCGGCCCGTCATAAAAGAGGAAAAACCGCAGCGGGGCGTGTCCTTTCTGTACCGCTCATGGACGGGCGGACTTGTGCTGAAACTCCTGTCCGCGCGGTGGGTCTCCCGCCTCGCGGGGAAGTACCTCGACAGCCGTTTTTCGAAGCATAAGATCAAAAAATTCATCAAAAAGCACGGCATTGAGATGGGGGATTACCTCCCCGAAAACTATCAAAGTTTCAACGCCTTCTTCACGCGGAAGATCCGCCCCGAACTCCGCCCGTTCGACATGGAAAAGGACGCTCTCTGCTCCCCCTGCGACGGCGCCGCGACCGCGTTTTTCGTCACATATGATGGAAATTTTTCGGTCAAGGGGTTCGATTATACCGTCGCAACCCTCCTTGGTGACGAGGACCTTGCCAAAAAGTACGAGGGCGGCGTCTGCCTCGTTCTGCGCCTCACCGTGAACGACTACCACCGCTACCATTTCATCGACGGCGGCAGCATGGGGGAGAAAAAGTTCATCAAGGGGAAGCTCCACACCGTCCAGCCTACGGCGCTCGAACGGCGGCGGGTGTTCACCGAAAACTGCCGCGAAATCACCTCGCTCCACACCGAAAATTTCGGAGATATCGTTCAAATTGAGGTGGGAGCTATGTTCGTCGGCCGCATCGTCAACGGGACAAAAGAGACCTTTTTCCGCGGCGAGGAGAAGGGATATTTCGAGTTCGGCGGCTCCACCGTCATCCTGCTCTTCGAGAAGGACAAAGTTGTTCTCGATGAGGAATTTTTTGAGAATACGGCGAACGGGCTCGAGACAAAAGTGAGGTGCGGCGAGACGATCGGAAGTGTCGGACACAATATCTTGGGTACGGAAAAAACATGACCCCAAAAGTCCCCAAAAAAAGACAAAAACCGAGGAAATTTTTTGCAAAAACCCCTGTCAAATCGTTGACAAGGGGTTTTCAAATATGATATTCTATTCATGCTGTGTCATTGTGCTGTATAGGGTTGACGCGGGAAGTTACTGAAATTTCGGGGCCGAAGCCCCCCGACAGATAATTTCCGCCGACAAATGTGGGAGCACGACTCCTGCGACGAACCGAGGCTTTTCTCTCAAAGCACGGCCAAAAAGCGTGTTTTTTTGATAGGGAACCCCGATACGCACGGACGCGTTGACGCAGACAAAGAAAAAAAGTTCGGAAAAAGGAGCAAAAAAATGGCAAGTCAAAAAATCAGGATCAAACTCAGCGCTTACGACCACGCACTCGTGGACGAAGCCGCACAGCGCATCGTTGAAACGATGCAGAAGGGCGGGGCCAAGATCTCGGGGCCCATTCCGCTTCCCACGGAACGCGAGATCGTCACTATCCTCAGGAGCCCCCATAAATATAAGGACTCGCGCGAGCAGTTCGAGCTGCGCACCTACAAGCGCATCATCGACATCTACTCCCCCAACGCCAAGCTGCTCGACAGCATCCACCTGCCCGCAGGTGTCGATATCAAGGTAAAACTTTGATCCCATAATACTGAACCATGCCTGCCTCGCGGCGGGCTGAAACGGTATTTCGGAAATAAAAAATAAAGAAAAGGAGTGAACTTTATCAAATGGGTAAAGCAATCATCGGACGCAAAGCGGGTATGACCCAGATCTTTGCGGCAGACGGCAAAGTCATCCCCGTGACAGTCGTCGAGGCAGGTCCCTGCCCCGTCGTACAGGTCAAGACGGCGGAGACAGACGGCTACGCGGCGCTCAAGCTCGGCTTCCTCGAAGTGAAGGAAAAGGATCTCAACAAGCCCGAGCTCGGCCAATTCAAGAAGGCAAACGTCAAGCCCTGCAAGTATCTCAAAGAGGTGCGCGACATGGAGGGCTACAGCGTCGGCGACGTGGTGAAAGCGGACATCTTCGCCGAGGGCGATAAGGTGGATGTCGCAGGCGTGAGCAAGGGCCACGGATTCACGGGCGTCATCAAGCGCTGGAACCAGCAGCGCCTCAAGGAAACGCACGGCGTCGGCCCCGTTCACAGGGAGCCCGGTTCCATGGGGTCCATCAGCGATCCCTCCCGCGTATTCAAGCACAAGCACCTTGCCGGCCAATACGGCGTCGAAAACGTCACGGTCCTCAACCTCGAGGTCGTCCGCGTTGACCTTGCAAGGAACGCCATTCTCGTCAAGGGCGCCATTCCCGGCCCCAAGGGCAGCATCGTCACCCTCAGGACGAGCGTGAAGAGCAAGTAAAGGAGTGAGACAAAATGGCTACCGTAAAAGTTTACAATATCAAAGGCGAAGAGACGGGAACCCTCGAACTCAATGATGCGATCTTCGGCGCGGATTACAATGAACCGCTGATCCATCAGGCAGTCGTCACCTATCTTTGCAACCAAAGGCAGGGCACGAAGTCCGCACTGACGCGGACGGAAGTGCGCGGCGGCGGTATCAAGCCGTGGAGGCAGAAGGGCACAGGCCGTGCAAGGCAGGGCTCCATCCGCGCTCCGCAGTGGACGAAGGGCGGCGTCGTGTTCGCACCCAAGCCCCGCGACTTCTCCAAGAAGATGAACCAGACGGCAAAGAGGAACGCGCTCTTCTCGGCGCTCTCCAAAAAACTTGCCGACGGCGAGCTCATCATCGTGGACGAGGTGAAGGTCTCCGCTCCCAAGACGAAGGAGATGGAGGCGGTGAGAAAGGCCCTCAAGCTCGAAAAGAGCGCGGTCGTCGTCATGGACGAGCCCGACAGAGACGTCATTCTTGCCAGCCGCAACCTTCCCACGCTGCACACCCTCTCCGTGGACGAGATCAACACCTATGAGGTGGTTGCCAACGCCACGGTCGTCCTCACGAAGGGGAGCGTGAAAAAACTCGAGGAGGTATATTGCTGATGTTACCCGAGGATGTCATCTTAAAGCCCGTTCTCACCGAAAAGGGATACGACGGGATCGCAGACAAAACATATACGTTCAAGGTACGGAAGGACGCCAATAAGACGCAGATCAAGATCGCCGTCGAGAAGATGTTCTCCGTCAAGGTCAAGAGCGTGAACACCGTATCGCTCCCCGGCAAGCTCAAGAGAATGGGGCGCAACGAGGGGTACACGCCCGCGACGAAGAAGGCGGTCGTCCGTCTCACGGATGACAGCAAGCCCATCGAATTCTTCAGTTCGCTGTCGTAACCCGAAAGGAGAGTAGAAATTATGGCAATCAAGAGATATAAACCCACATCGGCCGCAAGGCGCCTGATGACTGTCCCCGTCTACGGAGACATTGCGAAACAGAAGCCCGAGCGCGCCCTCCTCGAGGACCAGAGAAAGTCGGGCGGCAGGAACAACCTCGGCAGGATCACCGTCCGCCACATCGGCGGCGGCAACAAGAGGAAGTACCGCATCATCGATTATAAGAGGAATAAGGACGGCATTCCCGCAACGGTCAAGTCCATCCAGTACGACCCCAACCGCAGCGCAAATATCGCGCTCCTCGCCTATGCGGACGGCGAAAAGAAGTACATTCTCGCACCCGTCGGCCTCAATGTGGGCGATAAGGTCGTCAGCGGCCCCGGTTCAGACATCAAGGTCGGCAACTCCATGCCCCTCTCCGATATCCCCGTCGGCACGATGGTCCACAATATCGAGCTCAAGCCCGGCAGGGGCGGACAGGTCGCAAGGGCTGCGGGCATCGCCGCGCAGATCATGGCAAAAGAGGGCGCCTATGCCACCATCAAGATGCCCTCGGGCGAGATGAGGCTCATCCCTCTTCTCTGCAGGGCCACGATCGGGCAGGTCGGCAACCTCGAGCACGAGATCATCCGCGTCGGCAAGGCAGGCAAGACCCGTCACCTCGGCATCCGTCCCACCGTCCGCGGCTCCGTCATGAACCCGAACGACCACCCGCACGGCGGCGGCGAAGGCAAGAGCCCTGTGGGCCATGCCGGTCCCGAAACGCCTTGGGGCAAGCCCGCGCTCGGCTACAAGACGAGAAAGAAGAAGAATCCTACGAGCAAGTTTATCCTCAAGAGGATCAATTAAAGGAGGAAGTGACAAATGTCGAGAAGTATCAAGAAAGGGCCTTACGTCGAAGCCAAGCTCCTTGCAAGGATCGAGGCAATGAACGAGGCAAACGAGAAGAAAGTGATCAAAACATGGTCGAGAGCTTCTACGATCTTCCCCCAGATGGTCGGGCACACGATCGCTGTGTACGACGGCAGGAAGCACGTGCCCGTCTATATCACCGAGGATATGGTGGGCTGCAAGCTCGGCGAGTTCGCTCCCACGAGAACCTTCCGCGGGCATGCGGCAAAGACGACGGCTCCCGCCGCTAAGAAGTAAGGAGATAGAGTATGGCCGGAAATATGAAAAAGAAGACCGAGAGGATACAGGCGTCAAAGGACACCCGTCCGTACGCGGTCGCCAAGTACATCAGAGTTTCTCCCTATAAGGTGAGGACGGTCCTCGACCTCATCCGCGGCAAGTCCGTGCAGGAGGCGCAGGCGATCCTGCAAAGCAGTGTGAACGGCGGCGCGGCTCCCACCTACAAGGTGCTCATGAGCGCAGTTGCAAACGCCGAACACAATCAGGGCATGGACAGGGGCGACCTGTACGTCGCAGCGTGCTACGCAGACGGCGCAACGAGCCTCAAGCGCATGCAGCCCGTTTCAAAGGGCAGAGGGCACGCGATCCTCAAGAGAACGAGCCACATCACCGTCATTCTTGACGTGAAGAAAGCGGAGGGAGAGATTTAACATGGGTCAGAAAGTAAATCCCCACGGGTTGAGAGTAGGTATCATCAAGGCATGGGATACGCAGTGGTATGCCGATAAGAAGGAGTTCTCCGTCTTTTTGAAGGAGGACAGCGACATCCGTACCTTCCTCAAGAAGAAATATTACGCAGCGGCGATTTCGAAGATCCTCATCGAACGCGCCGCAGGCAAGATCGTCGTCACCATCCAGACGGGCCGCCCCGGTGTGCTCATCGGGAAGCAGGGCGCCGAGATCGACGTCATCAAGAAGGACCTTGCCCGTCTCACGGGAGGCAAGCAGGTCATCATCAACGTCACGGAAGTGAGAAAGATCGACGCGGACGCGCAGCTCGTCGCCGAGAGCGTCGCGGCGCAGCTCGAAAAGAGAATCGCGTTCAGAAGGGCGATC
>CANRDK010000024.1 GCA_947629345.1 uncultured Clostridia bacterium | reverse complement strand
GGTGAAAGACAATGCGTCTGCCCCCCATCTGCCGTGCCGCAGACGCGCTGTCGAGCACATAACCGTAAGATTTTGCGGCCATCTCGTCGTCGGAATTGGCAAAATTGATGAAGTACGGGGCATGGACAGAGATCTCAACACCCTCGCGCTCAAAGGCATCCTTGATGGACGCGGCTTTCTTTTCGGACATTCTGACGCCGCGGCCGAAGGAATATTCAAAACAGTCGAGGCCGTGTTCCCTGACGAATTTTGCAGACTCCTCGGTGTGTTCATACCCTGCTGCATAGAAACTCTCGCAGTTTCCGCTCGGACCGAATTTTATCATAGTGTAACTCCTGAATTTAAAATTGAAAATTGAGCGCTCCGCGCTCATTCTGAGGGAGCGAAGCGACCGAAGAATCCCATTGAACTTACGGACTTCCGTGCGTTTTATGGGATCCTTCGCTACGCTCAGGATGAGCAGTTGCTCCCGTGCGTTTTATGGGATCCTTCCCCTTCGGCTGCGCTCAGGGGCAGGATGAGCGCACGGGGTTATGAGCGCAAACGGGAGATGTCGCGCTCGAGTTGGGATTTGAGGGCCTCGGCGGAGGGAAATTTCGCAATGGGACGGTAGAATTCCATCGGATAGACGGCAACCTCTGCGCCGTAGAGGTCCCCCGAAAAGCCGTCCAAGTATGCCTCGATCTTCCGCTCCTCTACGCCGAACGTCGGGCAGGCACCGATGTTGACGATGGTGGGGAAATTCCCCTTCGGGGTCCTGCACAGTCCCCCATACACGCCGTCGGGCGGGAGAAGTTTCTCCTTGGGGACGGAGAGGTTGAGCGTGGGGAAGCCGTACGTTCTTCCCACCTCTCTGCCATGTTCCACCGTGCCGCCGATAAAATATCCGTCGCCGAGCAGGGCGTTGAGACGGGTGAGCTGTCCCTCCCCGAGAAGTTGTTTGCAGGCGGAGACGGAGACCTTCTTCCCCCTCTCCTTCACGATGGGAAGCACAAAAACGGGGCAGGGCGCGAGCCGTTTTAAGAGGTCGGGCGTGCCGAGAGCGTCCTTGCCGAAGCGGAAATCCTCACCGCAGAAAATGTTGCCGACGGGGACGAGCGCAAAGAGAGAGTCCAAAAATTCCTCTGCGGAAAGGGACATGACCTCCTCTGTCAAGTTAAGTTCCAAAAGGTAAGATATCCCCGCCTGTTCAAAGAGAAGGTGTCGTTCCTCTTTTGTAAAGAGTTCTTTGCCTTTTCCGCCGAACATTGTCGTGAGCGCAACGGGTAGGCCGTACTCTTTCGCCGCGGCAAGGAGAGCTCTGTGGCCGAGGTGGAGGCCGTCGAACCCGCCAAGGACGAGGGTGTAGGTCGTTGCCCACCCCCCTACCCCCCTCCACAGGAGGGGGCAAGAGGAAGGGGCTTTTGAGGATGCAAACTCAAAAATCAGCATATCTTTTTGTCGGGGCGAAGAGTGCCCGCCTCCACAATGCCCGTGCCGTAAAACTGGCCGTCGCGGTAGAGTTTGTACATGCCGTCCGTCCTTCCCATCGGCACATGCACGCCGTGGAAGAAGCGTTCGTCGCTCACTTCAATGCTCTCAAAGGGCAGAACGCTCTCCGCGGAGATCAAATAATTTTGAATGTTCTCGGGCGTGAGCTCGTCGAGCGGAACAGCGGTTTCCACTCCAAACGGCCCCGCGGCCGTGCGGATGAGCTTTGTCATATACCCGCCCGTCTCAAGCGCTTCCCCCATGTCGCGGGCGAGGGAGCGAATGTAGGTGCCGCCGCCGCAGACGATCTCAAACTCAAATTCATCCTCCGAAACTTGCTTCATGAGGCGGAGGGATGAGATCTTCACCTTCCGTGCGGGGAGCTCCACTCCCTTCCCCTTGCGGGCGAGTTCATAGGCGCGCTTGCCGTCCACGCAGATGGCGGAAAAGGCGGGCGGACGCTGTAAAATTTCCCCCGTAAATGTGGGCAAAATTTCCTCGACGAGCGATTTTGGGGGTACCATGCCCGCGACCCTCACCTCAGATTCTCTGTCGAGCGTGTCCGACGTGAAGCCGAAGCGGAAGCGGGCAAGGTAGGTCTTTTCCTTTCCCAAGAAGTAGTCGAAAAGGCGGGTCGCATTGCCCGCCCCGATGGGAAGCACCCCCTCCGCCAAGGGATCGAGGGTTCCCATGTGCCCGCAGGGTGTCCTTGTCAGCCGCTTGAGACGGTTGACGCAGTATGCAGAGGAGATCCCCTCCCGCTTGTAAATGTTGAAAAAACCTGTCATGTTTCAATATATTGCGATACTGTGAAGGAGAGCCTGTCGAGCACCTCCTCCTCTTCTCCGAAGAGCATGCAGCCCGAGGCGAGGATGTGGCCGCCGCCCCCGAACACGCGCGCGATCTCGTTGACGTTGATGTCGCGGGAACGGAAGGAAACTTTGTACTGGCCCCGCTTCACCTCCATGATGCAGACGGAGACCACAACGGTGTCGATCTCGAGCGCGAAGTCAACGATCCCCTCCGTCGCGTCCTGCCCGAGGCCGTATTTTTGGAGCACGCCGTCCCTCACGATCGCAACGGCGAGCCTGCCGTCCAAAAAGTAGCGGAGCTTTGAAATGGTCTCCGCATAGAGATCCGCCCGCGCCTTGCTCTTTTTCTTGAACGCCTCAAAGCTGATCTTGCCGACGTCCGCTCCCGCCTCCGTGCATGCCGCGGCGGTAAGAAAGGTCTCTCTCCCCACGTCGCCATGGGAGAAGGAGCCCGAATCTGTGATAAGTCCCGTCAACAATGCTTCGGCCATTTCCGTGTCGATCTTTCCGCCGAGCGCAAGTATCAATTTGTAGATATTTTGGCAGTTGGAGGAGCACTCCTCAACGTAGTTGTAGCGGCAAAAACGGCTGTTCGAGGTATGATGATCGACATTGACCGTGATCTTTTTGCGCATGCCCCGCCGAAAGAGCTCCTGCAGAAGTCCGAGGCGGTTCTCCGCGCTCACGTCCACGAGGATGAAAGCCTCCGCCTCGAAGGAGGGAGAGGTTCTGATCTTTTCCACCCCCTTGAGAAAGGAGAAGCGTTCGGGGATGGGAGCCTCGTTTAATATCTCCGTTCTGACGCCCGCCATAGAAAGAGCGCGGCCGAGCGCCAACGCACTTCCCAACGTATCACCGTCGGGACGCATGTGGGTGAAGATGACCGCGCTTTTCAATGATTTGAGTACTTTAGCGATTTCCTCGATACTGTTCATGACTCATCCTTGTGAATTTTGGCGAAGAGCTCGTCCATCTTCGAGCCGTATTCCATGCTCTCGTCGAAGAGAAAGGTAAGAAAGGGAACGGTGCGCATGCGCATGACCCGTGCGAGTTCCTTCCGCACAAAGCCTGCGTTCTCCTTGATGAGGGCAAACGTCCTTTCCTTCTCCTCCTCGGGTGCATAGATACTGAGATAGATCTTCGCCGTCTTTAAATCGGGGGCGACGTCCGCCTCCGTCACGGAGATGATGCCCTTGAGGTTTGGTTCCTTGTTCTTTAAGGGACCCGAGAGAATGGCAGAGATCTCCTTTTGGTATTCGCTGTTCAGCCTGTCGGTACGCTTCACTGCTTGATCTCCTCCATGACGTAGCACTCAATGTAGTCGCCGATGCGGATCTCGTTGAAGCCGTCGATCGCACAGCCGCATTCCATACCCGCCGACATCTCCTTGACTTCGTCCTTATAGTGCTTGAGCGTTTTGACGTTTCCCTCTACGATCATCACGTTGTCGCGGTAGATGCGGAGCTTGCCGCCGCGGATGAGCTTTCCTTCCTCGACGAGACAGCCCGCGACGGTGCCCACGCCCGTGATCTGGAAGGTCTCCTTGACCTCCGCTTTCCCCATGTAGACTTCCCTGAACTTGGGAGAGAGCATGCCCTTGAGCGCTGCTTCCATATCGTCGAGAAGTTCATAGATGATGCGGTATTGCCTGACATCGACGTGGGAACGCTCGGCAAGCGTCTTGGCCTTGCTGTCGGGACGGACATTGAAACCGATGACGATGGCGTTTGCGCTGTCGGCAAGGGTGATATCGCTCTCGGAGATGGCGCCCGCGGCCGCATGGATGACCTTGATGCGGACTTCCTCGTTGGAGAGCTTTTCGAGGGAACCCTTGACGGCCTCCACCGAGCCCTGCACATCCCCCTTGACGACGAGATTGAGCGTCTTGAGGTCTCCCTCGGTGACGTCCTTGAAGAGATCGTCGAGACTGGTCTTTTTCATCTCGTGGATCATGGATTCGCGCTCCTTGTTCTTGCGCTCCTCCTGTACCTTCTTCATGAGGGCTTGTTCGACGGCAAAGATCGTATCGCCTGCGCCGGGAACGTCCTCAAGGCCCAACACGGAGACAGCCATGGAGGGACCTGCCTCCTTGACTTGCCTGCCCTTGTCGTCGAACATGGCGCGGACGCGGCCCATCGTGGTGCCTGAAATGAGATTGTCGCCCGTGCGGAGCGTCCCGTTCTGCACGAGAACGCTGGCCATGGGGCCCTTGCCCTTGTCGAGCTTGGCCTCGATGACGACGCCCTTGGCACGGCGGGTGGGATCTGCCCTGAGTTCGAGCATCTCCGCCTGCAGGTAAATGCTTTCGAGAAGTTCCTGAATGCCGTCCCCCGTCTTTGCGGAGACGGGAACGATGATGACGTCGCCCCCCCATTCCTCGGGAACGAGGTTTTCCTTCATGAGGCCTTGCTTGACCTTGTCGGGATCGACATGGGGCTTATCCATCTTGTTCATGGCGACGATGATGGGAACTTCCGCCGCCTTTGCGTGGTCGATGGCCTCAACGGTCTGCGGCATGATGCCGTCATCCGCCGCGACGACGAGCACGACGATATCGGTGACCTTCGCGCCCCTTGCACGCATGGCAGAGAATGCCGCGTGGCCGGGGGTATCGATGAAGGTGATCTCTTTCCCCTCGCCGAGCGTGACGGTGTATGCGCCGATACTCTGCGTAATGCCGCCCGCCTCGCTCTCGGTGACGTTGGTCTTTCGGATCTTATCGAGGAGGGAGGTCTTGCCGTGGTCGACATGCCCCATGACGGTGACGACGGGAGCGCGGGGAACCATGTTCTCGCTGCTGCCCTCTTCATGCGCCTCGATAAGGGTCTCCTCCGCCGTCTTTTCGGGCTTATATTCGAGGTCGATGCCGAGGTCGAGGGCGATATAGGCGGCGTTGTCGTAGTCGATGGACTCGTTCACCGTCTTGGTGACGCCCTCCTTGAAGAGGCGTTTGACGATCTCCACGGCCGAAATGCCGAGCTTTTCGGAGAGGACCTTGATGGGGATCTCGCGGCTCGTGACGACGGCGTGGTCGATCTTGACCGTCTGCGTCTCGCGCTTTGCGCCCTTCTTTCCGAACCTCGCCTTGCGGTAGCCGCTCTTGTCCTCGTCGAAGTCGCCGACGCTCGCCCCCTGCTGGCGGATGAGCGCACGCTTGTTGACGGGACGGCGTTCGACAAAGGTCTTTTCAAATTTTTTGGGTGATTCCTTCCTCTGCACGGGTGCGGGAGGGGGCGGTGCGATGGGCCTGACGCCGACCGGACGGGGCGGCCTTGTACCCGCTGCGGGACCTGTGCGGGGCGGATAGGACGAGGGACCCCCTTGGCGGGGCGGTCTTCCCTGTGCACCCGTTCCCTGCATCGGACGCTGGCCCGTGTAGGGCGGCCGCTGCGGCCGCGTGTCCTGCCTCTGGTCGGGACGGAACGTAGCGCGGGGCGGAGGCGTGCTCTGCGCGGGTCTCTGGGGCCTTTGGGGGGCGGGAGCAGTTTCCGCCCTCTTTTGGGGAACGGCCGCCTCGGGCGCCTTGGCGGGCTCCTTGACGGGTTCCTCCTTTGCGGCGGGCGCGGGCGCAGGCTCCGCTTCGGGTTCGGGCGCGGGTGCGGGCTCGGGTTCAGGCTCGGGCGTGGGTTCGGGTTCGGGCTCCGCTTCGGCTTCCGCCGCAGCCGCCTGTGCCGCCCGTTCCGCTTCCTCTCTGAGGCGAGCTTCCTCTTCTCGTCTCAGCTCCTCTTCCCGCCTTGCTTCCTCCTCCGCGCGCTTCTTCGCGACCGCGGCCTCGAGCTCCGAGAGCTTTTTCATGAGCTCCTGCAGCTGTTTCTCGTTGGCGGCGATCGCCCTCTGCAGCGTTGCGGTGTCCTGATCCGAGGCGAGTAAATTCAGTTTATCAATATTCTCGTATGCCATTCGTTACCTTCCACTATTCTCCGATTTCCTTTTGGATCGCCGCGGCGAGATGTTCTTCCCTGACTGCCGCGACCATACAGCCGCTCTTTCCCGCCGCTTCCCCCATGTTTTCGAGAAAGACGAGCGGGCAGTTGAGCCTTGTTTGCTGTTTTTTGATTTCTTTTTGGGAATTCTCCGACGCCGCGGGGTCTGCGACGATGAGAAAGCATTTTTTTACCGTTTCGAGGGCGTTGACGCCGAGGGTGAGTTTCCCCGCCCGCCGCGCGAGGCCCAAGTAGCTTGCCGCCTTATTTTGCACCGAACTCCTCCTCAATGCGCGCGTAGACCTCCTCGGGCACGGGAGCGGAGAACGCCTTGTTCAAAAGACGGTACTTTTTGAGCCGCACGATACATTCCGCGCTGTTGCAGATGTATGCGCCGCGCCCCGCGACCTTGCCCGAAAAGTCAAGCGAAATCTCCCCCGCCGCGTTCTTCACGATGCGGAGCATCTCTCTCTTGGGCTTTTCCTCCCTGCATGCGATGCAGGTGCGCATGGGAATTTTCTTTTCGGCCATCTATTCCTCCGTCCCCTCGGGGTCGGTATTTTCCGTTAAATTGAGCTTCGCGGCGGCAGATTCGCTCTTGACGTCGATCTTCCAGCCCGTGAGGCGTGCCGCGAGACGGGCATTTTGGCCGTCACGGCCGATCGCAAGGGAGAGCTTTTCGTCGGGAACGACGGCGACGGCCGACTTCTCCGTGAGCTGGGTCACCGAAATGACCGTTGCGGGCGAGAGAGACTTCGCGATGAACTCGAGCGGGTTCTCGCTCCAGAGAATGATGTCGATCTTCTCCCCGCCGAGCTCCTGAACGATGGCGTTGACGCGCGCGCCCTTGTTTCCCACGCATGCGCCCACGGCGTCGATACGGGGATCCTCGGAGGCAATGGCCATCTTTGTCCTGTGGCCCGCTTCCCTCGAGATGGATTTGATCGTGACGATGCCCTGTTTGATCTCGGGAACTTCCTCTTCAAACAGACGGCGGACGAGCCCCGAGGAGGAACGGGAGACGAGCACCTGTGCGTTCTTCCCGCCGCTCTTCACGCGCTTGACAAAGACCTTGATCCTGTCGCCGGGGACATACTTTTCACCGGGGACTTGGTCTTGCGGGAGCATGACGCCCTCGATCTGCCCCTTGCCGAGCTCGATATAGACGTTTCTTGCCTCAACTTTGCGCACGAGGCCGCTCATGAGTTCCCCTTCCTTATCGGAGAACTCGGAGAGGGTGTTGTCGCGCTCCGTTTCGTGGATCTTCTGCAAGATGACCTGCTTTGCCGTCTGCGCGGCGATACGGGAGAAATCCTTGGGAACGAATTCTTCCTCGAGCACGTCGCCGACCTTGGCGTCGGGCCTCTTTTCGAGGGCATCCTCAAGGAGCATTTCGCCCTCGCCTGCCTCCTCCGCGTCCACGACCGTATGGACGAGGAAGAACTGCATGGAATTCTTTTCGGGATCGATGCGAACGTCCACAACGCCCGTATCGTCCTCAAACTGCCGCTTGTAGGCCGAAGCGAGCGCATCCGAAAGCGCCTTTAAAAATGCGCTCTGGGAAATGCCCTTCTCCCGCTCCAAATCGGCGAGCGCTTCAAAGAACTCCCTATAATCCTTGGTTGCCATAATCTATATTCTCCTTATATATTTACGGATTTTTTATACTTCGATGAGAAGGCAGACCTTGGAGCACTTCTCAAAGGGGAATGAAAGTTCCGTCCCGTTTTCGATGGTCACCGTCTCCCCGTCAAAGGCCTTTAAAACGCCCTCGTGGTACTTCTTCCCGCCGATGGGAGCGTAGAGATGGACCTCCACCTTTTCGCCCATGTGACGGTCGAAATCCTTCTGCGTTTTGAAGGGACGGTCGAGCCCCGGGGAGGAGCAGTTGAGCGTATATGCCTCGCCGAAGGTGGGATCGAGCTCGTCGAGCGGGCCGTCGATGAGGCGGTGAAATTTTTCGCAGGTGACAATGTCGAGTCCGCCCGCCATGTCGATATACACGGTGAGAGACCTCTCGCGCATATTCCACGCGGCGTCTACGATCTCCACGCCCGCTTCCTTTGCATAGGGCTGTAAGAATTCGACAACTTCCGAAATGGGTTTGACCTTCATAATACCCCCGAATAAAGAAATTTGAGAGCGGAGACCCGCTCTCAATCTCTTTTCATCGATCAAGTGTCTATATTGTAGCATATATTTTTTGTTTTTGCAAGCGATTATGGGAAAATTTAAAGTTAAAAATTTAAAATTAAAAATTGTAGTTCCCTTGGCTCCCCTCATAGGGGAGCTGTCACGCAGTGACTGAGGGGTTAGAACCCTATCCCCCGCTGCGCGGGTACTTCCCCTAAAAGGGGAAGCAAGAGGACTCCGTTCGGGCTTTCCTTGATGTGACTGAGAAGGTGAGAATAAGGTGATGGTTCGACTACGCTCACCATGACGGAATTGGAACGCCGCCGTTCTCAATCTCGCCCCGCCACAATTTATAATTTTTAATTTTTAATTTTTAATTTTTAATTACTCCCGTGCGTTTAACGGGATCCTTCGCTGCGCTCAGGATGAGCGCGCGGGGCAGGATGAGCGCGCGGGGGACTGCGTTTGAGGGCGTACCCCCACCCCTACCCCGCCCCCTTACGCAGGGGGCAGGCAAGAGAGGCGGGATGAGCGGGAGGGGCGGGGAAGGGTCAGATCTCCTTCCTCTTGGCGAATTCGAGGAAGATCTTTGCCGTGACAAAGGCGTCGTCGTAGGCGCGGTGGTGGTTGAAAGTGAAGCCGAACTTCTCGGCAAGCGTATCGAGTTTGTGATTGGAGAGCGTGGGCAGGAGATCCTGCGCGAGATACAGCGTGTCGTGCATGCGATGATCAAAGCGGTACCCCTCATTCTCCCCGTAGTAGCGGATGAATTTGAAGTCGAAGAAGAACCCGTTGTGGGCAACGAGCTCCGCCCCCGCGCAGAATTTATAGAAATCCGCAATGACGACCGAGATCGGCGGCGCACCGGCGAGCATGTCGTCCGTAATGCCTGTCAGTTTGACGATCTCCTCGGGCAGCTTCACGGGGCAGGAGACAAAGGTGGAAAAGCGTTCCATGATCTTGCCGTCCCTGATCTTGACGGCCCCCACCTCGATGATCCTGTCCATCTGGCCGGCGGGATTCGTATTGAGGCCCGTCGTCTCCAAATCGACGACGACAAAGTCACGTTTCTTAAAGGAATCGGGCAGAGTCCCTTCCTCAAAGAGCATTCCCTGCACCATGTTGACTTCTGGCACGGGGAACACGGCGCGGTACTGCGCGGGAACGGGGCGGGAAGGTCGGGCCTCGGGGACAAATCCTGCGGGCGGCGTTCCGCGGTCCACCGTCTTGACCTTGAAGGAGGGTGAGCCGTTCCAGAGCTCGTTGTCCCCCGTGACGGCTACGCTGTCCCCCACTCTGAGACTGCGGATCTGCTCGATCGTAGCCTTTTTGGAAAAATAGGTGGCGCGGAGAGACCCCGTGGCGTCGCCGATAAAGAAGAAAAACCAAGGCTTGCCGTTCTTTGTCTCCCGCTCCTCCATGAAGGAAATGGCGCCGCAGACCGTGATATTCTGCGCTTCCCCCTTGAGGTCGGCAATGTAGATCGCACTCTTCGGCTCTCCGCCGTCGATGGGATCGTAATTTTCGATGGGAAAGGTGCGCGGCGCAACGAGGACTTCGGCGGGAGGAGGAACTTCTTCCTCGACTTCCCCCTTCTCCCTGTCCACAAAGCGGAACTCGCCGTACCAACTGCCGCAGAAGGAGCGTTCAAGCTCCTCATGCAGGGCGTCAAGGACGCCGTCGGCAGTGAGAAGCGCCCTGTCGTTCTCGCCGATGGGAACAAAAAAGCGGCCGCCGCTCCTGTCCATGACGACTTCGATCTCCGCGGGGGAAATAAAGGCCGCAACGGCGGGGAACCGCTTTTTGAGATAGTCGGCGATCGCCTTTCTGACCCCCTCCTCCGAGGGGACGGACTTCATCATCTTCACGGCCGCCGTATAGCCCGCGGGCGTGTAGCGGGAAGCGACCGTTCTCGCAAAAGCGGCGTCCTCCTGCGTGTAGGTCATGTCCGTGATGAGATGGAAGGTCACCGTCTGCCCCTCCACGACGATCTTGTTGAGGACTGCCCGCCTGAGGGCTTCACATTCCCTGATTTCCTCCAAAAACTGTTTGCTCTTCATGCAAGTAATTCCTCGATCCGTGCGAAAAATTTCTCCTCCGCCTCTGCGACGGGCACCCGCTCCGTTGCGCCGCGGGAAAAGATGATGCAATACTCCTTGCCGCCCGCGATGCCGAGGTCGGCGTCCTTTGCCTCCCCGGGGCCGTTGACGACGCAGCCCATGACGGCAATTTTCAACGATTTTTTGACACTTATAACGCGATTTCTCACTTTTTCGGCGAGACCTGTGCAGTCGTACATGCACCTGCCGCAGGTGGGACAGGAGACGACTTCGACGAAGTTTTTCTCGAGGCCGCACGCACGCAGAATGTCATGCGCGGCGACGACTTCCTTGACGGGATCGTCGGAGAGAGAGACGCGGATCGTGTCGCCGATGCCCTTTAAAAGAAGGGACCCGATGCCGACTGCGCTCTTTGTGAGGGCGAAATCTCCCCCGCCCGCCTCGGTCACACCCACATGGAGCGGATAATCAGACCTATCTGCGAGGAGCTCATACGCCGCCACGGTGAGCGGGACGTCGGAGGCCTTGACGGAGATGACGATGTCCGAAAGGCCGTGCCGCTCAAAGACGGCGACGTTTGAAAGCGCACTCTCGACAAGGGCCTGTGCACTGCGGCCGTATCTTTCATAGAAATGAGGCTCGATACTGCCCGTGTTGGAGCCGACCCGCACGGGGATGTGATGGGCCTTCAGAGCGTCCGCGACGAGGACGATTTCCCTCTCCCCTCCGATATTGCCGGGGTTGACGCGGAGTTTATCTGCCCCGTTCTCCGCCGCAAGGACGGCAAGACGGGCAGAAAAGTGGATATCCGCGACGAGCGGGATATGGATCATATCCCTGACGAGGCGAATGGCGCGCGCGTCCTCTTCATCGAGCACGGCAACGCGGGCGATGTCGCACCCCGCCGCCTCGAGCCGCAGAATTTGAGCGACGCTGTTTTCCACGTCGCTCGTCTTATACGTCGTCATGCTCTGCACGGAAATACGTCCCCCGCCGAGGAGGACGTTCCCGACAGATACCTGTTTTTTTGCCATAGGTTATTTGATCTCCGTTTCCTTTTTCTCCATCATGCTCTGAAGTTCCGCCATGAAGGAGGAGATGTCCTTAAAGGAGCGGTACACCGAGGCATAGCGGACGTAGGCCACTTCGTCGAGCTTCTTGAGCCCCTCCATGACCATTTCGCCGATCTGCTTTGAGGTGATCTCCTGCTCGAGGGAGTTGTACACCTGTTTTGCAATGTCGTCCACGAGAGCATCGATCTTCTCGAGGGAGACAGAGGTCTTTTCGCAGGCCTTGATGATGCCCTGCTTGATCTTGGTGACGTCAAAGGCCTGCCGCGTCCCGTCCGATTTGACGACGAGGATGGGCGAAACTTCGATAGTCTCGTAGGTCGTGAACCGTCTGCCGCAGCCGACGCATTCTCTGCGGCGGCGGATGGACCTGTCGTCGTCCGCCGAGCGGGAATCGATGACCTTGCTCTCTGTACAATTACAATAAAGACAACGCATATATACCTCGATATAAGAAATGATAGATTGAATGCTTACGCTCATTCTGAGGGAGCGCAGCGACCGAAGAATCCCATTGAACCAACGGACTTCCGTGCGTTTAACGGGATCCTTCGCTACGCTCAGGATGAGCGCGGAGGGTCTACTTCAGCGCTTCGTCGCCGTTGGTTTCGATGACTTTTTTGTAGAAATAGGCGCTCTTTTTGGGGGTGCGCTCGAGGGTCTCGGGGTCAAAATGGACGATGCCGAACTTCTTGGAGAATCCCTCCGTCCATTCGTAATTGTCGTACAGCGTCCAATAGAAATAGCCCTCAACGGGGATCTCCTGCGCCGCACGGTGAAGTTCCCTTAAGTACCGCTTCAAAAAGTCGATGCGGCTATCGTCGTTGATCTCTCCGTTTAAGTCCTTCCACTCGGCGAGGGCGACGCCGTCCTCCGTGTAGACGACGGGGAGACCATACCGCTCGTATATGAATTTTGGACCAAAGTACATGACCTCGGGATAGACGTTCCAGCGCATGTCCGTCTTGGGAACGGCAGGCGAGGGCGTCTCGTAGACAGGTCTGCCCTCCTCATCCCTCACGGGGTTGCCCGAATAGGTGTTGAGGCCGCAGAAGTCGAGCTTGCTCTTGATGATCTCCATGTCCTCTTTGGGCGGAACAAAGCCGTTTTCCTTGAACCATGCGAGGAAGTCGGCGGGATATTCCCCCTTTAAGAGCGGATCGAGCCAGAGGGTGATGCCGCCGAAGTCGTGATGGCAGGTGAAAGTCTCCTTCTTTGCCATGGCGACGTCCTTTTCGGCATGCGTTGCGGGAATAGCGGGCCAATAAGCCTGCGCCGTGCCGATCTTCAGCGGATGGTTTACCGTCTTCCGCAACACCTTTTCGGCCTTGCCGCAGGCGAGGAGGACGTTGTGGGAAACTTGGGCGACGTCGCGGACGGGAAGTTTCAAAAAGGGCGCATGGCCCGCCGTGAAGTGGCCGAGGCCGACAAAGCACTCGGGCTCGTTGATGAGGATGACATGTTCCAAATAGTCGCCGAAGAGCTCCGCAACCGTCTTGGCATAGTTTGCGAACCAATCGGAGCTGTGCGGATTCAGCCAGCCGCCCCGCTTGTAGAGTTCATAGGGATAGTCCCAATGGAAGAGGGTCACCCAAGGCTCAATGCCTGCATTTTTCAGTTCTTTGAATAAATTTAAGTAGAAATTCTTGCCCGCTTCGCTGACTTTCCCCTCTCCTTGGGGAATGAGGCGGGACCAATTGATGGAGAAGCGGTAGGCCTTGATGCCGAGCTCTTTCATGAGGGCGACGTCCTCTTTCCATTTATGGTAGTGGTCGCAGCCGATATGGCCCTTGTGGCCCTCGAACACGCGGCCCTCCGTTTCGGAGGCGACGTCCCACACGCTGAGGCCCTTGTCGTCCTCATAGGTACCGCCCTCGATCTGATAGGACGCAGTCGCCACGCCCCACGCAAAGTTTTTGATGAATGACATGATAACTCCTTGAGAATTTAAAATTAAAAATTCAAAATTATAAATTGTGGTGGGGAGATTTAGAATGAAACCCCTCAGTCACTGCGTGACAGCTCCCCTACAAGGGGAGCCGAGGGTACGCTTGCTGCCCCTCTTAGGGGAAGTGCCCGAAGGGCAAAGGGGTTCAAACCCCTCAGTCACTGCGTGACAGCTCCCCTACAAGGGGAGCCAAGGGTACGCTTGCTGCCCCTCTTAGGGGAAGTGCCCGAAGGGCAAAGGGGTTCAAACCCCTCAGTCACTGCGTGACGGCTCCCCTACAAGGGGAGCCGAGGGGGAAGCATCCCATTGAACCCTGCTCCGTTGGTTTTATGGGATCCTTCGCTGCGCTCAGGATGAGCGGGCCGAGGTTTTACAGCTTCTCCGCTTCCTCGAGCCAGAGGGCGGCGGAGGCGTCGGAGGGCATGCGCCAGTCGGAACGGGGAGAGAGGGACACGGGCCCCACCTTCACCCCGTCGGGCAGGCAATTCCGCTTGAATTGCTGGGAGAAAAACCGCCTGTAGAAGTTCACGAGCCACTTTTTGAGGGTCGCTTCTTCGTATTGTCCCTTGAAGGCGATTTTGGCAAGATAGAGGATCTTTGCGGGCGATTCCTCCCTTCTCAACATATGATAGAGGTAAAAATCGGTCAATTCGTAGGGGCCGATGAGGTCCTCCGTCTTTTGGGAGATCTCCCCCTTTTCATCGGTAGGAAGGAGCTCAGGCGAGATGGCTGTCCCGAGAATGCTCATGAGGACCGCTTCAGCCCTGCCGCCCAGCATCTGCGCCTCCGCCAAGACGAGGTACTTGACAAGCGTCTTGGGAATGGACGAGTTGACGGAATACATCGACATATGGTCGCCGTTGTAGGTGCACCAGCCGAGGGCGAGTTCGGAGAGATCCCCCGTGCCGATGACGAGGCCGCCCGTCTCGTTGGCGAGGTCCATGAGCACCATCATGCGGTATCTCGCCTGTGCGTTCTCGTAGGTGGTATTCGTGTCATCGGGGTCGTGGCCGATGTCCTTGAAGTGGGAGAGCACCGTCCTCGAGATGGGGATCTTCCTCACGCTCACGCCCAGCGCCTGCATGAGGACGACGGCGTTGTTCTTTGTCTTTGCGCTCGTGCCGAAGCCTGGCATCGTGACGGCGAGAATGTCGTCGCGGGACTTTTTCAACAGATCGAATGCCCTGCAGACGACGAGGAGCGCGAGGGTGGAATCCAGCCCGCCCGAGACGCCGATGACCGCCGTCTTGGCGTGAACGATCTTCAGCCGCTGGGCAAGGGCATGCGCCTGCATGTTCAGAATGAGCTCTGCACGCTCCCTTCTCTCTCCGTCGTCGTGCGGGACAAAGGGCGTGGGATCCACGTCGCGGAGAGAAAGTTCATTCTCCGTTACAAAGGAAGCGGGAGCCCAACGGTAGAGCGGATCCTCGGGAGAATCGCCGAGCGAGACGGCAAAGGAAGTCGTCCGTCTGCGGGAGGAGATGAGATAGCCGATGTCGATCTCGGCCTCGCAGGGATCGTCTGTAAACGGCTTGGTTTCTGCAAGGCAGTTGCCGTTTTCGTAGATCATGTTGTTGCCGCCGAAGACCATGTCCGACGTGCTCTCCCCCATGCCTGCGCTGCAGTAGACGTATGCGCAGATGTTCTTGCGGGAATGGGAGGAGAGAATGCCGTGGCGGCGCTCCCTCTTTCCGACAAGCTCGTTGGAGGCGGAGAGGTTGACGATGACCGTTGCGCCGTGGCGGCAGTGCTCGATGGAGGGCGGAGAGGCCGTCCAGATGTCCTCGCAGATCTCGCAGGCGACATAGACGTTGTGTTCCTTGTCGTAAACAATGCTATGTGCGGAGATGCTTGCCGCGCCGTCCTTCAGAGAGACATAGCCGTCTAAGCCCCTTCCGCTCGTGAAGTGACGCTGTTCGTAGAACTCGCCGTAGTTGGGAAGATAGGTCTTTGCCGTGAAGGAGAGGACCTTTCCGTCGGAGATCGCCGCCGCGCAGTTGTAGATCTTGTCCCCATAGGCGACGGGCAGGCCGACGTAGACGAGCATTTTTTTGTCCTTCGTGGCCGCAGCAACTTCCTCGAGAGCAGCAAGACAGCCGTCGAGGAGGGCCGATTGGAAGAAGAGATCCCCGCAAGTGTAGCCCGAGAGGGAGAGCTCGGGGAAGACAAGGAGCTCGGTGCCCTTCTCGGCATGTGCTTGAATGGTTTGAATGATCTGTGCGGCATTGTAGGCGGGATCTGCGACCTTCAGGTCGGGGCTTACCGCCGCCGCTTTTAAAAATTGATGTTTCATAGTTTTTTGATAAAATTTTCGGGATTCTTCCCGTTAGACGCGAGCTCAGAATGCCGCGACAGTTGCTCATACCAATTAAAAATTAAAAATTAAAAATTGTGGCGGAACATATTTAGAACGACACCCCTCCCGCCCCTACGGGGCACCCACCCCTCAAGGGGTGGGCAAGAGGACTCCGTTCAGGCCGCGCCTCGGAGCGGGTTTTCCTCGGCTCCCCCTCCGAGGGGGAGCTGTCACGGCCGCCCTTGCCGTGACTGAGGGGGTGTCATATGCTCCGTTGGTTTAATGGGATCCTTCGCTGCGCTCAGGATAAGCGCGGGGACACGAACGGGAGCAGGTCGCTCATGCTGAGCGTAAGCGAAGCATCCCGTTGAACGCACGGGGGTCCGTTAGTCTAATGGGATCCTTCGCTGCGCTCAGGATGAGCAGGCTGGCAGGATGAGCGGGCTGGGCAGGATGAGCGGGCTGGCAGGATGAGCGCAGACAGGAATAGTCTTACTCCTCTCCCTCGATGGCGTCGACAGGGGCGCCGTTGGCAGCGTCGCGAATCTTCTGCTCGATCTCGGCGGCGAGTTCGGGATTGTCCTTTAAAAACTGCCGCATCTTTTCCTTGCCGTTGGCCACCTTATTTTCGTTATAGATGAACCATGCGCCGCTCTTGCGGATGACTTCGTACTGCACACCGAGGTCGATGATGCACCCCTCCTGCGAGATGCCCTCGCCGTACATGATGTCGAATTCAGCCTGACGGAAGGGCGGAGCGAGTTTGTTCTTGACGACCTTTGCGCGTGTACGGTTGCCCGCCGCCCCATCGCTGTCCTTCAGAATATCCGTCTTGCGGACGTCGATACGGATGGACGCATAGAACTTGAGCGCCTTGCCGCCGGGGGTCACTTCGGGATTGCCGAACATGACGCCCACCTTCTCGCGGAGCTGGTTGATGAAGATGACGCAGGTCTTGGACTTATTGACGATGGCGGTGAGCTTTCTCAAGGCCTGCGACATGAGGCGGGCCTGAAGTCCGACATGGCTCTCCCCCATGTCCCCCTCGATCTCCGCCTTGGGCGTGAGCGCGGCGACGGAGTCGATGACGATGATATCGACGGCGGAGGAACGGACGAGCGCATCGACGATATCGAGGGCCTGTTCGCCCGTGTCGGGCTGGGAGACGTAGAGTTCATCGAGATTGACCCCCAAATGCTTTGCATAGACGGGGTCGAGGGCGTGTTCCGCGTCGATAAAGGCCGCAATGCCGCCCCGCTTCTGGGCCTCGGCCACGCAGTGGAGGGCAACGGTCGTCTTGCCCGAGGATTCGGGGCCGTAGATCTCCACCATTCTGCCCCGAGGGATCCCGCCGATGCCGAGCGCAAGGTCGAGCGAAAGACAGCCCGTGGGAATGACTTCGATGTCGGTGTTGGCGGCGTTTTCGCCGAGCTTCATGATCGCACCCTTGCCGTAGCTCTTTTCGATTTGGGAGAGTACCGCTTCGAGCGCTTTGATTTTTTCTTCGTTCATGATCTATTCTCCTTACTGTTTATCCGAATAATATTTGACTTCGCAGAAAGCGAAGAAGAGCGCCAGCTGAATGGCCGTCTTTGTGATCTCCTCGCGGCTGCCCTTGAGCGGCGGACGGTAGACACGCACATTCGTCTTTGTGCCGATGGCAATATAGCACAGGCCCGCGGGCTGCGTCTCGGTAGAGGGACCTGCATAGCCCGTCGTGGCGATCGCAATGTCGCACTTGCCGTGGCGGATGAGCCCCGCCGCCATTTCGTAGGCCGTCTGGTCGGACACCGCCCCCTTCTGCTTCAATGTGAGGGAAGAGACACCGAGCCGTTCCTCCTTGGAGCCGTTGTCGTAGGTGTTGAGCCCTTCATAAAACACTGTGCTTGCCCCGGGAACGGAGACGATCGCCGCTCCCACGCCGCCGCCCGTGAAGCTCTCCGCCGTGGCAATGCGCATGTGGCGGAGCTTGAGCGCATCGACGAGACGCTTTTCGATCCCCTCGTCCTCCAAGGAATAGAGATGGTCCTGCAGACCGTCTGCAAGGATGCGGACGACCTCATCCGCAGTCATTTTAGGGGTATTTTTGTCGTAAATGACCTCGATACGGCCGTTTCCGTACGTCGTAGAGGCGTGGAGCACGAGCTTGCCGTCTGCGGCCGCCTCGGCCTTTTTCATCGTTGCGCGGAGAAGTTCCTGCGGGGCCCCGACCGTGCGGAGACAGACGCGGCTGTACTTGTTCCCCCGCCGCTCATCGACGATGGGGACCGTCTCGCACCTGACCGTTTCCGCCCCTTTCTCCCCCGCGGGGAGCACAAAGCAGAGGCAGTTTTTTGCCTCCAAATAGGGCTGTTCGGTGAAATTTTCCCCCGTAGCGGCGGTGAGAGCCTCGCGTGCGGAGGTGAGGAGCGGACCGTCGCAGATGAGATAGAGAAAGGAATGGTCGGACACGAGCCGTGCGATCGCCGAGGTGACGGCATAGGGTGCATCGTAGGGCAGGATGACCGTTTCGTCGAGAAAGATGCCGCCCGCGAGGAGGGCATCCGTCACGGCCGTAAAATTCACCGCCGAGAGCTGATTATGATTGTTGACGAGAATGACTGCCGCGTTCATGCCTGTTCCTTCTCCGAGAGTACATGCCTGTTTTTCACGATATAGTTGACGCCAGAAATGACGGTGAGCAATGTGCAGAGCCAAAAGAGCCCCATGCCGATGTAGGCAAACACGACGCCCGCTTGGATGTCGAGGCAGGGGGTGACGATGAGGAGGAGGGCGATGGCGGCGTCCTGTGCCACCGTTTTGACCTTCCCCACCATGTCTGCCGCGAGGACAAGGTTCTGCCCCGCCGCGATCATGCGGAAGCCGCTGATGATGAGTTCCCGTGCGATGATGATGGCAACGCAGATGCCCGCAACGATGGTCCCGCAGTGTGCATTCGCAAAGGGCCCGACCTCAAACACAATGGGCCGCGTCAAGAGCAGGATAAACGCCGTTGCATTCAGAACTTTATCGGCGATGGGGTCGAGAAACTTCCCCAAATTGGTGACAAGTCCGCGGGAACGGGCGATATAGCCGTCCAAAAAGTCTGTGGACGCGGCAACGACAAAGATGATCGCCGCGATGATATAGTTCCACGCTCTGCCCTCGAATACGTCGAGATAGAAGAACAGCACGAAGAGAGGGATCAGGCAGATCCTTGTCAGTGTGATCTTATTGGGTAAATTCATAATTCAGCCTCACATGTTCCGTATAGGTCGTATGTATCCGCAGAGGTGATGCGGACGGAATACCGCCTCCCCTCTTCCGCTTTCTCTGCCGTAAAGTAGACGCAGCCGTCGATCTCGTATGCCTGAAAGTATGCCCTGCCGACGAAACAGGACTTTTCGAAGTCCACGCCGTCGCAGATGACCTCAAGCTCCTTCCCGACGTAAGTTTGGAGCTTTGCCGCAGAAATTTGTGCCTGTTCTTGGTAGAGTTCCCTCTTCCGACGCTGTTTGGTCTGATAGGGAACTTGCCCCTTGAGCCTGTAGGCGGGGGTGTCCTCCTCCCGCGAGTAGGCGAAGAAGCCGCAATTTTCAAACTGTGCCTCCTCAAGGAAGCCGAGAAGGGCCGCATGCTCCTCCTCCGTCTCGGTGGGAAAGCCCGTGATGAACGTCGTGCGGAGGGCGATCCCCCCGATCTCCTCTCTCAGTTTCTTAAAGAGAGCGAGGTATTCCTCTCTGCTTCCCCGCCGCCCCATGAGCTTCAGGATCCTGTTCTCGCAGTGCTGGAGCGGAATGTCGAGATACTTGATGATCTTGGGATTTTCCCCGATCTCGCGGATGAGCCCGTCGGTGATGGCTTCCGGGTAACAGTATAGCATTCGAATATGACGTATATTGTCAAGTTCAGAAATTTTTTTCAGAAGTTCGACGAGTCGGTTTCCGCCCGTGTCCTCGCCGTAGCGGGTCGTGTCCTGCGCCACGAGGACGAGTTCGTCCGTCTCGCCCAAGGAGGCCGCCTCGGCGAGAAGTTCCTCCATGGGATAGGAGACATACTTGCCCCTGATCTTGGGAATGAGGCAGTAGGTGCAGTGGTTGAAGCATCCGTCTGCGATCTTTAAATACTTGAGATGCGGCATTGTGGAGACGAACCGCTCGGGCCGTGTGCCGTTGCCCGTTCCCACGGCGTTGATGCGCTCCCCCTCTCTGTACGAGCGTTCGAGGGCGGGGAAGAGCTCGGAATAGTCCTTGACGCCCAAAAAGACGTCTGCCTCCGAGAGGGCGGGAAAGAGTTCGCCGATGAATTTTTCGGGCAGACAGCCCGTGACGACAATTTTCTCAAGGGCGCCGCCGCGGTAGCTGTTCCCCTCAAGAATGGCACCGATGGATTCCTCTCTTGCGCTATTGAGGAAGGCGCAGGTGTTGACAATGAGGACCTGAGCCTTTGTGAGGTCGTCCGTGACGGGACAGCCGTGGCGGACGATCTCGCCGAGCAGCCTCTCCCCGTCTACGCGGTTCTTGTCACAGCCCAAAGAGATCATGCCGAAGGTCTTTTTCAGCATCAGTCCATTCCCCCGAATCTGCTCTCGTATTCCTCCTTGGTGAGGAGGACGGTGCGGGCCTTGGAGCCCTCAAAGGCGGAGATGAAGCCCTGCGATTCCATCCACTCGATGATCTTGCCGGCATGGTTGTAGCCGATGCCGAGGCTCCTCTGGATGAGGGAAATGGAGGCCTGTCCGCGCTTGACGACGACGCCGAGCGCCTTGATATATGTCTCGTTGACGCCGTCCTCGCCGCCCCCGCCGCCGCTGCTCTGGCCGCCGCCCTCGGGTTTATCGATGGCCTCGGCGATGGATTCGTCGAAGTAAGTTTCGTTGTTCTCGCGGATGAACGTGATGACGCGCTGCCGTTCGGATGCGCTGATGAAGGAGCCCTGCACCCTGCGCGGCTTGCCCGTGGTCTTGACGAGCATGTCGCCGTAGCCGAGAAGTTTCTCTGCGCCAGATTCATCGAGCATGATGCGGGAGTTGAGGTCGGAGTCCACGGAGAGGGAGATACGCGTGGGGAGATTGCTCTTGATGACGCCCGTGATGACGGTGGCGTCGGGACGCTGGGTCGCAAGCACGAGGTGGATCCCCGCCGCCCTCGCCTTCTGTGCAAGGCGTTGGATCTTCTCTTCCACTTCCTTCTTGGCCGTCATCATGAGGTCGGAGAACTCATCGACGACGACAAGGATCTTGGGAAGCCGTTCCTCATCCTCGGTGAGGTTTTGGTTGTATTCGTCGATCTTGGAGACTGCAACGCCCGAGCGGGTCTTTTCGTTGAAGAGGGTGTACCTGCGCTCCATCTCGTCGACCGCCCAGCGCAACGCGGCGACGGCCTTGGGCGCGGTGGTGATGATCTCGTTGATCATGAGGTGCGGAATGCCCTCATAGAGGGTGAATTCGGACTGCTTGGGGTCGATGAGGATGAGCCGAAGCTCCTCGGGAGAGTATTTGAAGAGCATGGAGATGAGCATGGAGTGCATGGCGATGGACTTGCCCGAGCCCGTCATTCCCGCGACCAAAATGTGGGTCATATCGGTGACGTTGCCGCAGACACACCTCCCCTCCACGTCCTGTCCGAGGGCGAAGAGGAGCGCTTCGGGGCTCTCCTTTTTGAACTCATCCGATTCGAGAATGGATCTGAGCCCGACGGTGGAGCGCTTGTCGTTGGGAACTTCCACCGAAATGCCCCTCACCTCGGGATTTGCATACATGTTGACGCCCTTCACCTGCAGATAGACGGCGAGTTCCTCGTCGTAGCGAGTGACGTTGCTGATCGTGCCCGTCTCAGGCATGGCGAGGTCGTACCGCGTGACGGATGCCCCCGCCTTGACGCCGATGACATGCGTCTCGATCTTGTAGCGGCGGAGGGTATCGAGAATGATCCCCGAATTCCTTCCGACTTCCTCATTGGAGAGAGTGGGCCTGTCCTCATATGTACTCAACAGGCTGACGTCGGGACGGCGGTACTTCTTCCAGACGTGTTTTTTCTTCTTGGGGACCTCCTTGCGCTGCGGAGCGGCAGGGACGGGAGGTTCGGGCGTGTCCTCGTCGAGCGGCCCGTCGTCGTCGAAGAGATTGGCATTGGACCTCTGCATTTCGCCGAAGATGCGGCCCGAGGTGGGCTCCTCTGCGGGAGCCTCGGGCTCTGTCGGCGGGGTGATGTCCCTT
>CANRDK010000023.1 GCA_947629345.1 uncultured Clostridia bacterium | reverse complement strand
CTGAAACTTGCGGACGGCAAGTCGGTCATGAGCCCCACGCAGGATATGATCATCGGCGCGTACTACCTCACCATTCTGAGAAGGGAAGAGGGGAAGAAGTACGACGAACACTGCCGCCCGTCCGAAAACGGAGAGGTCTACGTTCCCCCGATCTATGCCTCCTTCGACGAAGCCATGATGAGCTACCAGCTCAAGGATATCCACTGTCAGGACGAGATCTACGTCCGCCGCACGGTGGAGCTCCCCGAGGGCAAGTTCGAGGATCTTCCTCTGCCCTATGTGAAGGAATTCTCCCGCGATGAGATCGTTCCCAACAACGGTCTCCGCGGCAAGGTCACAATGTACCGCGACATCAAGTCGGGCAAACTCATGGTCTCGGGCGTCATCAAGACGACGGTCGGCCGCATCATCTACAATGACGGCATGCCGCAGGACCTCAACTTTGTCCACCGCAACAACCCCGAGGACTATCTCAAGCTCGAACTCTCCTCCGAATTCATCGGCGGGGCAAGGGCGATCGGCAAGAAGCACCTCTCCCGCATCGTCGAGGCATGCTTCAAGACGGGCTACGCTCCCAAGGCGTCCGCCGTGCTCGACGCCATCAAGGAACGCGGATACAAATATTCCACCCTCGCGGCCCTCACGACTTCCGTCTTCGATATGAAGATCCCCGAGGAGAAGGAGGAGATCGTTGCCGACGCCGAGTCGCAGGTCGCCCTCATCGAAAAGAAGTTCTCCCGCGGTCTTCTCCGCGAAAACGAGAGATACGAGGCCGTCATCAAGGTTTGGGATAACGCGACGAACGACGTTGCGGAGATCCTGAAGAAACAGGGCGAGACCGACAAGTTCAACCCCATCTGGATGATGGCGGATTCGGGCGCCCGCGGCTCCATCGACCAGATCAAACAGCTCTCGGGCATGCGCGGCCTCATGGTCAACCCGCAGGGCAAGAAGATCGAGGTCCCCGTCAAGTCCTGCTTCAGAAACGGCCTCTCCGTTCTCGAATACTTCATCTCCTCGCACGGCGGCAGAAAGGGCCTCGCCGATACGGCGCTCAAGACGGCCGACTCGGGCTATCTCACCCGCCGTCTCGTGGACGTCTCGCAGGACGTCATCGTGCGTGAAGAGGACTGCTCCGTCGGCAAAAAGCCCCGCGGGACCCTTCTCAAGCCCATCTATGGCGACAAGGGCAACCTCATCGAGGGCCTTGCAGACCGTCTGACGGGCAGATTCGTCGCCGAGGACGTCACCGATGACGACGGCAACGTGCTCGTTCCCCTCAACGAGATGGTCTCCGAGGACATGGCAAAGAAGATCGCCGCCATGCCCAAATATGCGGAGAGAGGGGTGTATATCCGCTCCATCTTCACCTGCAATACCCGCTACGGCGTCTGCGCGAAGTGCTACGGCAAGAACATGGCCACGACCCTTCCCGTGCAGGTCGGCGAGGCGGTCGGCGTCATCGCTGCTCAGTCCATCGGTGAACCCGGTACCCAGCTCACCATGCGTACCTTCCACACGGGCGGTATCGCTGCCACCGAAGATATCACCCAAGGTCTCCCCCGTGTCGAGGAACTCTTCGAGGCGAGGAAGCCCAAGGGCGTTGCTACCATCTGCGAGTTCTCTGGCGTCGTCACTGTGGATAATTCCGACAATCTCCAGCACGTCATCGTCTCCAACGACAAGACGGGCGAAAAGATCAAGGACTACGAACTTCCCTTCAACGCCGTGCTCAAGGTGCAGACGGGGGACAAAGTCGAACCCGGTACCCAGCTCAACGCAGGCTCCATCAACCCGCAGGATCTCATCCGCGTGAAGGGCCTCAAGGAAGTACAGGACTATATCTTGGAACAGGTGCAGTCGGTGTACCGTTCACAGGGCGTTGAGATCAACGATAAGCACATCGAGATCATCGTCCGCCAGATGCTCCGCAAGGTCCGTATCGAAAAGGCAGGCACCACGGATATGCTTCCCGGCCAGCTCGTCGATACCTTCACCTTTGAGGAGAAGAACGCCAAGACCATTGAAGAGGGCGGCGTTCCCGCTTCGGCAAAGAGGGTGCTCCTCTCCATCACCAAGGCGTCGCTTGCAACGGACAGCTTCCTCTCCGCCGCCTCCTTCCAAGAGACGTCGAGGGTGCTCACCGAGGCTGCCATCAGCACCAAGCGCGACCCGCTCATCGGCCTCAAGGAGAATGTCATCATCGGCAAGCTCATTCCCGCAGGTACGGGTCTCAAGGACTACAAAAACGTGTCCGTCTCCGCCACGGGCGGCTACCGCGACCTCGTGATCGAGGAGACCGCCGCCTCCGCCGACGAATCGTAATTGTATAGAATGTATCAGATCCCTCTCTTCGGAGAGGGATTTTTTGTGTACGCTCCTCTTGCCCGCCCCCTGCGTAAGAGCGGGGTCCTCTCCTCTTGCCTGCCCCCTGCGTAAGGGGGCGGGGTAGGGGTGGGGGTACGCCCTCAAACGAAGTCCGCACGCTCATTCAGAGCGAAGCGATGAATCTCGTTAAACCCTGCTCCGTTGGTTCAATGGGATTCTTCGGTCGCCGGCGCTCCCTCAGAATGAGCGGACCCCCGCTCCCGTCCTCATCCCGAGCGAAGCGAGGGGATCTCATTAAACGCACGGGAGCAACTGCTCATTCAGAGCGAAGCGATGAATCCCGTTAAACCCTGCTCCGTTGGTTCAATGGGATTCTTCGGTCGCTGGCGCTCCCTCAGAATGAGCGGACCCCCGTTCCTGTTCTCACCCTCATGCCCCTCCTTGGGGGAGCGTCCTCAGCCATGCCCCCTCCTTGGGGAGGGGGTAGGGGGCGGGGAAATCTTCTCCAAAAAATTTTTTATTTTTTTCCAACAATTTCGCCAAGCTGTGCGTTGTATAGGTGAAAAGACCAAAAAGGAGAAATTCAAAATGAAAAAAATCATCACTACCATTCTTGCAGGGACCTTGGCACTTTCGGTCGGCGCGATCGCAGCGGGCTGCGACATCAACCTCGGCGGCGGAAAAAACAGCAACAGCGGCAACACTGAGATCATGCAGACGGCCGAATCCATGTACGGCGTCGGCGCAGTGACCACGGCAAAGCTCCTCATGGAGACCAAGGCGGAGGCAAAGCCCCTCGCAGCCGTCCTCTCCGACGAGACCCCTACGGAGCCCGAAGTTCCCACAACGCCCGAGACGCCTACGGAGCCCGAAACTCCCACGGATCCCACAACACCCGATACACCCGCAACGCCCGACACGCCTGCGGAGCCCGACTATCAGCTCCCCGCAGAGGGCAACACCTCCACCGACAAGGCACAGGGCGAGGCCGAGACCTTCAACAAGTACTTCTCCATGCTCGAGGGCTTCCTTGAGAAGGGTGCAACGAAGGTGACGGCAACGGCGAACGATTCCGCCGACCCCCTCCTTGCGACCTATGAGATGAAGCTCATCATCACGGGCAGGAATGAGCTCGGCGAAGAAAATGTCCATACCATGTACTACACCGAGACCAAACTCTCAGGTTTCAGCGAACGCGATCTCGACCACGACTACGACGATGACGACGATTGGGACGATGATCACGACGATGACGACGATCGCGACGAGGACGAGTTCAAGACGGTTGAGGCCTACGCGCTTGAGGGCGTGCTCGAGATGGGCGCCGACGCAAACGGCGATCCCGTGTACTACTACATGACGGGTTCCCGCCGCACCGAGACGGAGACGGAGGGCAGAGAGACCGAGGAAAAGAACGAGCTCTTCATCCGTGCCTATGCCGACAAGGCAGACACTTCCAACTACGTCATGATGAAGCACGAGACGAGCACGGAGAGCGGGGGCAGGGATACCGAAACGGAGAGCGAATACGTCTACAGCGTGTATCAGAACAACAGGCTGGTGGAATCCACCTCCGTGGACTTCGAGACGGAGAACGCCGAGACGGAGTATGAGTTCGAGTACACCAAGGGCGGCGTCAGGAGCTACTACGAGATCGAGAAGATGGAACGGGGCGGCGAGACTTGGCTCGAAGTGGCCTACAACATCGGCGGCGAAAGGGGCAAGTTCGTCATCGTCCGCGACGCGAACGGCAACTTCGATTACAAATACACGCAAAAGACATCCGATGACAGACATTTCAACCGTTACGACGATTAACACTTGACATCAGAGCGGCAAAGTGATACAATACTACGCTTGAAGGGATGCTTTTGAAGATCCTCTCTCATGCCCCTCATCACCCGCTGCGCGGGAGCTTCCCCCCACAGGGGGAAGCCTTTCGCCCCCTCCTTGGGAAGCGGTTCTCATGCCCCCTCCTTGGGGAGGGGGGTAGGGGGGGAGGGGATCCTCTGAAACGAATGAAGCGGAGGCGGGACTGTGTCACTTGACGAACAATTACAGCGCATCGCGGCGGGGGATCTGTCGGAATTCGACAGCCTCTACGAGGAGACGAAAGGGACGGTGTACTACATCGCCCTTTCCATCCTCAAAGACCGCTCCCTCGCCGAGGACGTGATGCAGTCCTGCTATCTCAAAGTTCTCCGCTTTGCGGGAAAGTACAAACAGGGCACCAATGCGGCGGCATGGATCGGGCGGATCGCCAAGAACGAAGCGCTCGACTTAAGGCGGCGCCGCCAGCGGGAACACTCCGTCGATACGGGGGAGAACGAATACCTCTTTCCCACCTATGGCATCGACGAGAGTTCCCACCTCATCGACATTGCAAGACAGGTTTTAAAGGACGGTGAATTCGCCGTCGTCATGCTCGTGGCGGAGGGGTACAAACGGCGTGAAATCGCACATATGTTGCAAATTCCGCTGCCGACCGTCACATGGAGATACAACCAAGCGATCAAAAAACTCCAACACGCTATCCACAGTTGAGGTGTCTCTTGAGAGAGGAAGATATCATCAAAACGCTCCGTGAGGAAGCGGAGCAGAATATCCCCGACGTGCGGGAGAGGGTCTATGCGGCACACGAAGCCGAGAGTATTCCCGCGGGCGACGTGCTCGTGAAGTCCAAAAAGAGGGGACTTCTCTATGCGGCGCTCGCGCTCCTCGTGCTCCTCATCGTTGCCGTGACGCTCGCGTTCACCCTTTGGAACGGCAGCGCGGGTAGCTCCTTTAAGCTCGTCGTCAGCATCAACCCCTCCGTGGAATTCACACTGGAGGACGGCAAGGTCTCCCAAACCCGTTCCCTCAATCAGGACGCCGCCGTGCTTCTAAAGGACGAGAACTTTACGGGGAACACCGCCGAGCAGGCAGTTCTGCACTTTGCGGAACTTGCAGACAGCAAACACCTCATCGGCGCGGACGGCATTCGGCTCCATGCCGAGGGGCAGGACGGCGGAACGCTTGCAAAAGTCCGCTCCTCCCTGTCCCAAAGATATGCCCAATATTCGGTGACCGATATGGACGAGACGGCGTTTTCGGAGCTCGTTGCCGCCTATAACGAGAGCGAGATGGGGGACTTCGAGGATTGGCTCGCGAGCGAATTCGACGGCCAACAGGAGCAATTCAGACAGGAAGTCGAGGCCCTTCTTGGAACGTATGAGGCCGACCTTGAAGCGCTCGATCTCAGCGACACCGCCGCTGTGCAGAGCTTCAACATGAAGTATCTCAAGCTCGGCGAGGACCTCACCTTTGAGGACGGGGACGAGAGAAAGGCAGAGCTCATGGAGGAGTTTGAGGAGCTTCAAAGGGATTGGCAGACGCGGCCCGAACGGGTCCTCGACAAGCTGTTCAAGGAGTTCATCGACGAGCTCGAGGACGTTTATGAGGACCGTTTCGAGTCTCCCGACCGCGGCGATGACGACGACGATCGTGACGACCGTGACGATGATGACGATGATCGTGATGGCGATGACGATCGTGATGACCGTGACGACGATGACGATTGAGAAACCCAAAGGCCCCGCGCGGGCCTTTTTTCGTGCGGCGTCCGTTCCCCGCCCCCCTACCCCCTCCCCAAGGAGGGGGCTTGACTGCGTTCGGGCTCCCGTTCTCAGAATGACGCGGGGCGGGGGCTGCGTTGGGACGAGGACGGACTCTTGGCTCCCCTTGTAGGGGAGCTGTCACGTAGTGACTGAGGGGTTCGAACCCCTTTCCCCCTTCGGGGGACTTCCCCTAAAAGGGGCAGCGAGGGGCATTCATCTCTTCCAAAATGGTCCCATTCGGCCCAATTTGCCCGATTTTTAAAAATTTTTCAAAAAAATGGGAAAGAAGCGAGGGGAATTTTTCCTTCGAACCTTGACAGAACCAAAAGCTATGATATAATAAATTGTATAGAAATGTCATGATTTGTGCGTTTTCTGCATGAAGAATGTCATAAAAGTAACAACTATGTTAGGGAGGAAAGATATGAAGAAGTATTTGCTGCGGATCCTCACCGTCCTTCTCATCGTCTGCTTCGGGGCATGCCTCTTTGCGGCGTGCGGCGGCGACGGAGAGCAGGGAGAGAATCCCGACGATCAGCCCGCAACCTACACGCTCACCTATCAGGCGAACGGCGGCACGGGTGCAGACATCACCGAAAAGCACAAGGAGGGGGAGAAGGTCACGCTCAAGGGCGCAGACACCTTCACCTACGAGGACCACACCTTCACGGGCTGGAACGACGGCACGACGACCCATGCCGCGGGCGGAGAGTTCACGATGCCCGCAAACAACGTGACCATGAAGGCCCAGTGGGAAGAGAACGGCTCCGACGTTCCCACATATACCGTCAAAGTGACAGACCCCAGCGGGAAAGCACATGTGGAATTCGACAAACAGGGTCCCTATCACAAGGGCGATGTCGTAAAATTCACCGTAGATTTCGCCCCCGGGGAGAACCTCAGGGTCACCTCCGTCAAGGCAGACGGCGTGGAACTTCAAAAGGGTACGGACGGCAAGTACTCCGTCACCTTTGCGGAAAAGGACATTGAGATCGTCATCGCCTCCGAATCGACGGAAGCGCACGAATTCACCGTCTCACTCACCGTTTCGGGCGAGGGCAACGGCAATTCCGCCGAACTCGACAAGAAGGGCACCGTCGGAAAGGACGAAAAAGTCACCCTTACCGTCGTCACGGCAGAGGGCTACTCCGCGGAAGTCAAGCTCAACGGCAATCATGTAGACCTCAACGCAGAGGGCAAATATGAACTCACCGTCACTGCGGATGCGGCGTTCACCGTCACCTTCACGAAGAACGGCGAGAACCCGCCCGCAAAGACATACACCGTCACCTGCACATCTCAGCATGTCACGGTCAAATTCGACCAAAACGGCCCCTATAACACGGGCACAGTTGTCACGTTCACCATCACGGCAGAGGCGGGATATGAGATCGTTTCCGTCAAGAACGGAAGCGACACGCTCCAAGAGCAGAACGGCAAATACTCTGTCACCGTCGGCGAGGCAGATATCGTCATCACCGTTGAGACGAGAGAGGTTACCACGCCCCAGCCGCAGGGCAAGGAGTTCAAGGAATTCCTCATCGCCGACATCCAAAGATTGGATGCTGTGAAATTCCAGATCTCCATTCAGGCCAAAGCTGAAGGGTATACTTCTCCCGACGAGATGAAAGCGGACGTCAAACTCCTCATCGGCACACAGGAATTCTCCGCCAACTTGGTGACGCTCGCCGAGAGCGGCATCTACAATCTGTTCTTCCCCGTTGAGATCGCGCAGCTGACCATCGCAAAGGATGCAAGCGCACCCGTCAAGCTCAAATCGACCGCAGCAGGCAAGACGTACGATTGTCCTGCAACGTCCGTGAATGAGACCTTGAACTCCGTCCAATTCGAGCACGATATCTATACACTGCAATATGCGTCGAATGTCCTCACGCTCAAACATACCCGTGAGGAAGTCGTCGAGAAGAAGATCACCTTTGCGGGGACGACATTTGAATTCGACGCAGGCGAAAATAAAATCTATCTCACGCTCAATCTGCAGACTGTACAGGGCTATGAAGAGGAAGCCGTTCTTGCGGCTAAACTCAAGATCGGGACCCTCGAATTTACGGCAAGAGAGGGCATTTCCACCAAAAATCTCCTCCGCTTTGACTTGACGGGCGGCACGCCGACCGTTGAGGATCTCGCGGCAGAGAAGTATGCCGTTGTCCTCGTCGTCGGCAGTGAAAATTACGAATGCCCGACGGTGATGACGGGCCAAGTCGGCAAAGAGACCAAGGACAACAGGACGTATACCCTGAACGAGGAGAGCGGCAAACTCTATCTCACCGTCGAGGGTTCGTCCGTGACTCCGCCTCCGTCCACGGGCTACACCGTCACCTATACGGGAGAGCACGTCACGGTCACGTTCGAGAAGAACGGCCCCTATGAGGCAAATACCGTTGTGTATTTCACGGTCACGGTGGACAGCGGTTACAAGCTCGTCTCCGTCAAGAACGGCGACACGGTTTTGACCGAAGAGAACGGCAAATATTCCGTCACCGTGACGGATGCAAATATCGTCCTCACCATTGAAACTGCCCCCGACGGCACCACGCCCCAGCCTTCGGACAAAGCTCTCAAGGAATTTGCAGACAGCAACGTCCTTGGGCTCAACGATACCACCTTCCAGCTCATCTTGAGGGCCAAGGCGGACGGCTATGCCACCGTTGATGAGCTCAAAGCGGACGTCAAGCTCCTCATCGGCCTCGTGGAATTTGAGGCAAGCGACGTGACCAAGGCCGATAGCGGCATCTACAATCTTTTCTTCCACATTGAAGTCTCCAAACTGGCGGATATGGGGGACAGCGCAGAGGTCAAACTCAAGCTGATCTCTGCCAACCAGACGTACGATTGCCCCGCGACGGCGGTCAACGACAAGGAATTCCAAGTCCAGTTCGAACACGATATCTACACGCTGAAGCTCGAGAGCGGAAAGCTCGTTCTCGCCCACACGTATGAGACGGTCGTCGAGAAGAAGATCACCTTTGCGGATACGACTTTTGATAAGCACGGCACGGGAGAGATCTATCTCATGCTCAACATTACGACGCAGGGCTATGAGGCGGCGGAGATCGAAGCGGCCAAGCTCAAGGTCGGGGAGCTGACGTTTGCGGCGATCACGGATCCCGCCAATAAGAGTGTCCTCCGCTTTGACCTGACGGGCGGCGATCCTACCATTGAATCGCTCACAGCGGAAAAGTATGCCGTTGTGCTCGTCGTCGGCAGTGAAGAATATCCCTGCCCGTCCTTGCCGAACGCAGGTGTCAAGACGCAGGAGAAGGACGGCAAGACGTTCAAACTTCAGCCGGAAGAGGGCAAGCTCTATCTCACCGTTGAGGGCGGCACGCCTGCACCCCAGCTCGACCCCATCGAGGGCGTCTGGACGGGTGCGGAAAATCTCACCTTGGATGGCGCGACTCTCACCATGACCGCATACGTCAAAAAGGGCGATACCTATATCGATTTCCTTCTTGAGATGAAGCCGTTTGAAAACAGAGGCGGTATTCAGGCAGTCAGACTCCCGCAAGTCACCGAAAATGATTATAAAATCAGCGAAGATAATGGTTTGAAGATTGAGGTTCGCCTGAGCGATGGCAAATTGATCGTTGATATCGAAAACCTTGTCTCCAACGCAACATTTACGACGCGGTCCGCCGATATGGGTTCTGTCACCCTTCCCGCAAGCGGCACCTACAGGGGCACGGTTGCCTTCGACAATAATGTCAACGTCAGTGTGACCTTCGGCGCAGCTCCCGAGGCGAAATTCGGCGAGGAGACGGCTGATAATCTGACCCTTATTGTCATCGGCAAATATATTGTATGTTTTGAAAAGGAAGCTCCGGATGACGAGCTAATAATGGCGCGTCTATTCCTTACCGCGGGAGCAGATGAAAACACCTTAACGGGATACTATTACGGCTCGATCTCCTTCACCCTCACCAAGGAGGGCACGACCCCGACCGAGAAAGAAATCAAGGAATTCGGCTCTTCGGAGATCGGTGGATTCGGCACCGAGGGATTCAGAATTCTCCTCAGGGCCAAGGCCACGGGCTACACCGTCGACACGTTAAAGGCTGCCCTCAAGATCAAGGTCGACAACGTTCAGTACAACGCACAGGAAGTCGGCGTAGATAATGACGGCACATACCGTATCTACTTCCTCATCAAGAATGAAGAGGCCGCTGCGATCCAAAACGGAGATCATAAAGTCACTCTCATCGTGGACGGTCAGGCGGAAGAGGTCAAGGCGATCACAAGTGAAGTTGTGGCGGCGATGTCCAAAGTTGAGATCGGCGGCAAGACCTATTCGCTCAAGGCCGAAAACAACGAGCTCACCCTCACCGTTGCGGGAGAGAGCACGCCACCTCAGCCGCAGGCCACATTTACGGCAACGGGCGCAACTCTCGAAGTGAGCGGAGAAAAGGTCTGTTTCGTCCTCAGCGGCACCGCCACGGGCCTTGCGGACGCGAATGCGGTCAAAGCTGCGCTCAGTGATATCTATTTCGATCTGCAGGAACTCAATACTCAAAACTACCAGACCACCTTCACGAGGACGGTCACCGTTGAAGATCCGCAGGACGGTGTCTACAGCTGGAAGATCGAGTTCGACATCTCCTCGCTTGAGGCAAAGGCAAACGCATATATCGCGCACTTCCAGGCGGCGAGCGGCGGAGATAATCCCGGTGTGGACCTGAAACTTACCGTCGAGCAGGCAGTTCCCAACACCACGGTGCAGAACTCTGCGCACAAGTTTACGCTCCTCAATGATCATGGTCAAACCGACGCGGAGCACAACTGGGGCTGCGTTGCGGTCAAGGTCGAGACTCTCGCCCCTCAGCCCGCCGTGCAGACCACGGTCACCTTTGACGTGGACGGAGATACCACGAAAGTTTCTCCTCAGACCTATGATGAGGGCAACACGTTCCAAGCTCCCGCCGCTCCCACAAAGGAAAATTACACCTTCCTGTACTGGTACTATCTGAATGACGGTCAAGAGACCAAAGTGGAAGACGGCTTCGTCCCCTCCGACCACGATGACGAAAATCACAAACTTACGCTCTATGCGAAGTGGGAGGCCAAGGGAAGCCTTGGGACTGTCACCGCGAACGGCACATGGAACACTGTTTACTATGCTTATCCCGAACAGATCAATGTCGGCGATGTTGCTATCTTCTCAGGTGATTTACAGATCAACCATAGTGATATCAAGTACCGTTACAACGGCATATTTGCAGGTATTGTAAAAGGAGCTACGCTTACAATAGATAGCAATTATGTCTCCGGTCGTTATGATTATTGGGCTTTCACAAATGATAACAGCGGACTGACGATCACCGCAAAGGCTTGCGGATTCTACGATTTCACCTCCACAAATTGGGTCACGGTGACCGGAGAGACCGAAGCGGACACGGGAGATTTTATCGATCTCATCAAGGCAGGCAACATTCAATACAAAGCGATCGTCAATTATATTGCAAAGGATTTCATCGAACTGAGATATGAACTCACGGCTAATTTCACGCCCACTGCAACTGCGGGCGTCGCTGCAGGTGAGCACACATTCTATATGATCTATGAGATCACAGGAACGGATATCGGCGCAGTGTCGGTCGGCCTTTGCGGCGAGAAGTCAACGCTTTCGAATGCCAAAATCGAAGTGAAGAGCTATCCTCAAGGTCTTGAGGATCTGCATGTGACTTATGAAAACTACGAGGGCACTTTGACGGAAATCAGCAACTACAAGAACAACGATACCGATGGCGGAGTTTGGTGGGGCGTAGGTACAGACGACATTCAGGTGAACGGAGACTTTGCTGTCGTATTTGTGTACGATAAGGTCCGCGACTATGCTTACACCGATTTGTCGATCGAGTTCAATAATGCTTCGAACAAATACTTCAACTGGAATCCCAGCGACGCAGCGACAGGGGGTGACGATCTTGGCACTGCATACACTTGGACTGTGACCGCGAGGACGGGATTTGCGGCTCAGGTTACCAAACATGGTGGCGATTATAACGGCCATGCAATCGTAAAACTCATGAGGGTCGGCGCAAAAATGCAGGTTTCATATGAGCTTTATGACTTTGCAACGGGCGAAATGATCTACGCTGTTGATGCCGTCTGCGGTAATTTCATTACCGAGGCTCTGACGATACGCCTGAACGGGAATCCCTTCTGGATCGACAATGTCAAGGCCTACAGCGGCACGCTTGCATCCGCCTCTCAGCAGGGCGGCGGAGCCACGAAGCAGTCTGCGGTGATCTCCTCGGGCGAGACCCTTGTCTATGAGGCTACAGTTGGCGAGATCGGTTCGGCAGAGGTGGACGGCATTGTCGCCCAGCTCAATATCGGCGAAAACGGCAAATATGTCCGTTTCTGCCCCAACGGCCTGTATATCAACTCCGATGACGGCGAGGAGGAGATCAGCCTTTACGGCTACTCGGAGAGGAAGATGTTCAACGGCGCTGAACTTGCGGTGGAAGCCTCCATCGATCTGCCCCAGCTGTTAAATGCAAAAAAAAAGGCGTAACGTTCCTCCTTGAATTTGTCTACGCCGATGGGTGCATCACTTGTAACTATAGCATTGGGGAGGCAAAGTACACGGCGGTGATCCATTGCGGCTCTGCACCGTTTACAGTCGAATTTTTACAGGTCAACTGTACTGCAAGCAACGAAAGCATCTACCGCGCATGAAAAAAGCCTACGGGAAACCGTAGGCTTTTTCAATACACCGTGCCGCCGTGGGCGTCATGGGCAACAACGAGGGGGAATGCGAAGCGGAAGTTGATTTCAATGAGTCGATAATTATTTCCGTATTGTTGCATTTTGCAGAAAACTGTGCTATAATATCATCATAAAATGGGAGAGTATGTAACATTTTTCAGAGAGTAAGGGTGGCACAGCTGTCAATATTTCTAAATCAATTAAAATTTAAAAAAAAATCGACTACGCCATTCACTGACGAGAGCTTTAAAAATGCGAAATTGGCCGTGAAGGCCAAAAAACTTTCATGATTTTGTGGAAAGGACAGCTTCAAAACAGAGAATTAAATTTTCAAATATGACACTTTGCTGTCATATTTCATGTGCTATAATAATATTATCAAGCATTGAGGTCAAAATGTATGGCTAATTTTATATTTGAAAACTGTGATTATAAAGTTCTTCTTACAAAAATACAAGAGCAAGGAATCACGATCGATGCTGTCATTACCGATCCTCCTTACGGAGTAAGCCGTAAACATCAACTCGGATTCAGCAATATGGGCAGATCGGGAATGGACTATGGCGAATGGGATTACGATTTTGACCAAAAAGAATGGATACGCCTCACTGCTCCCTTCATAAAACCCGGCGGTTCGATCATTGTATTTAACGATTGGAAAAATTTTTCTTATATTGTTGAAGCGTTGGATGAGCACGGTTTTTCCATGAAAGATGTCATCCGATGGGTAAAACCGAACCCCATGCCGAGAAACATAGATAGGCGATATGTCGGGGATTTTGAAATGGCAATATGGGCCGTGAGAGACGGCGGCAAGTGGACTTTTAATAAACCGGAGGATAGCGCTTATCTTCGTCCCATTTATCAATGTCCGAGCGTGCCCAAGAGTAAAAGAATACATACGACGCAAAAGCCGCTTAAACTGATCGAGGATATATTAAAAGTACACACCAACGAAGGGGATGTTGTACTGGATCTGTTTACAGGTTCGGGCACAACTGCCGAAGCGTGTTTGAAAAACAATAGAATATTTATTGGTTCTGAAATAGATAAAAGTTATTTTGATAAAGCGATGGAGCGTCTGCAATGCTATATTCACCATTGAATTATCAAGGTAACAAGTCGAGGATCGTAGACCGCTTGCTTTCCCTGCTTCCGCAAGATGTATCAAGTGTTCATGAAGTATTTTGCGGTAGCGCCGTATTTTCTTTTGCCTCCGCTGTAAATAGAGTTTATCTCAATGATATCAATATCCATATTACGGATCTGATCCGCTATTTCCACGAGAACGATGCAAATGATATCATAGAACAAGCCGATAATATCATCAGACAATATGGTTTGACAAATACCTTTTATGAGGGGAAAAACCGCTATCCGGAGCATGGCCACGAGGGATTATCCCGCTACAATAAAGCAGCCTTTAACAGGCTCAAAGCTGACTATAACATAGATAAAGACGTAGCAAAGCTCTTTGTTCTGTCGATATACGGGTTCAACCATTATATCCGCTTTAACTCAAAAGATGAGTTTAATGTTCCCGTAGGGAAAATAGATTTTGTAAAAACGCTGAGAGATAAAACGAGAGCATACTGCAGCGTGATAAGAAATAAAGAGATGATCATCTCCAACTATGATTTTAGAAGCGAGGAATTATATTGCGGAGTTGAGAAAACAGCTGTCTATTATTTCGATCCACCTTATTTGATCACGCAAGCGCCCTATAATCTATTTTGGACAGAGAAGGAAGAGGCTGATCTGCTTAGTCTCATAGACGGGCTGAATGCCGATGGATATAGATTTATTTTGTCAAATGTAATAGAATCAAACGGAAAACAAAATGAATTGCTTTGCGGATGGATGAAAAAATACAATGTAAAGCATATCTATAGGCAATATCTTAATTCAAACTACCAAAAGAAAAATAAAAGCAACGCTGATGAAGTCGCAATTACAAATTTTTAGGAGAAAGCATGGGAACAAGCGGGGATAGAAACGGTTATAAAATATTTTCGATCAATACGACCATTCGCAATCCGAAAAGAAATACGGATTTTTTAACGTATTTTAAGCCTTACGACGGACAAGTTTTTACCGAGGCCGTTGCACATTCATATTTCTTTGATTTGGTGATGAACGGCGTTTATCGGCTTGCCGATATTCCCCTTTCGGTGAAAAACAAGATCGACAACGGGGAAAAACTTTCCGATGAAGAGGCTTCACGGGCAATCGAAAATAATCCGCAGGCAACAGGACTGTATGGCCGTGTTATGACGCAACTGCGGGCCATGAAGGACCAAGGGTTTCTTATGTTTGAACCGCAAAAAAACGGCGGGAATCAAATATCATTGACACCTCTCGGCCATCAACTCGTTGACGGTAGATCAGATGCAACTGTCGTTTATACAAAAGCAATGATCGGTATGCACGCGAATAGCCCTATTCGCAAAAAGCTATTCAATCGGTCTCGTCCCTTCCTGAACACCTTGTTTGTTATCAACGAAGTGAAAAAGGAATGGGCTGCTCTCGGCTTTGAAGCAAAGGGGATCTTGAGACACGAATTCGCCGTATTTGTCCTGAGTATGAAGGATTGTAATTATCATGCAACGGCGCAAGAAATCATAAAATACAGAAAGAAGTTCAAATATGAGCTGAACCGACCCTATTTATTAAATTATTTGAGAAAAAAACGGATACTGCCGCTTGCCGATAATAGTATCTTTCGGGATTACCCGGACGAGGTTTTTAGAAAGTTCGAAATGACCGGTTTGATCGTAAAACGCGGCATGTTCGCTTACACATACTACGACTTTTCCACATACAACATCGAAAAAATCGAAAGCATACTCGAGGAGTATAAAAATTATAAATTTGAATCTTTTTCTACACAAAAAGATTACTATGATTATCTTGGCAGTATCAGTATTCCATGGCAAAAGAGCGAGATCGTACGCCGTAAAATTATCGAGTCGAAAGCAAAAATTCTGAAAATAACGCTCGACGCTTCGCAAACATTGGATGAGCAGGAATTTCTGCTCGATCGGGTATTTTATAGCCATGCACTTGATAAAGCAATTGGGAAATACAATATCGCTTTTGTGAATAGGGAACTATTGATATTATCCGGAACGGTAAAGGAAAAATCAAAACTCGATGACATTTCGGAGCCGTTGAGATTGGAATATCTGTTTGCTCTGTTGTTTGGAATGAAATATGGCTCCAAAGGGTTGGTTTCAAATATTATTTATAATGAAGATGGATCGCCGCTTCATTTTGCTCCCGCAGGGAAATGCGATATCATTTATTATAACGAAGACGGGTCATTTATATTGGAGCCGACAATGCTGCGAGGGAGGACCCAAATTTTAAATAGCGAAACGACCAATGTTGCAAGACACGTGAAAGCGGAGATGAAGGAGACAGGGCTAAAATTCCGTGCGGCAATGATAGCTCCGCTTGTCCATCCGGATGTCGCTTCCTTTTTCCAATTTGCAATTCATAAAAACGGAGTGCAGATCGCACCTATCAATATTGATAGAGCAGTCGGACTTTTTCATGACAGTTCAGATGTCAAAGCGCTCGGTGCCAATTTTGATAAAATCGTTGAAGAACTGACGCAGCTTGACGATACGAGCTATTCAGATAAAATGAATGGATATATCGTAAATCAAGAAGTCTTGAATTAAACAACGAAGAGCCGTAAAGGTTGCCCGTTATGCAAAAACTCTCGGATGAATTCATCCGAGAGTTTTCAATTTATGATTCCGCAGAGGCGCGGAGCGGGGAAACGCACGCAGGCAAATCGCTCATCCTGTCCCGCCCGCTCATCCTGCCCCGCCCGCTCATCCTGCCCAGCCCGCTCATCCTGCCCAGCCCGCTCATCCTGAGCGTAGCGAAGGATCCCATAAAACCAACGGCGGCGCATTTCGTTGCCCACCCCCCTACCCCCCTCCTCGGGAGGGGGCATGCAGTGGGCACTCCTCGGGAGGGTGGGGGGTACACCCATCAACGCAGTCCTCCTCTTGCCCGCCCCCTGCGTAAGGGGGCGGGGTAGGGGTGGGGGTACGCCCATCAACGCAGTCCGCGCAAACGCACGGGAGCATTTCAATACACCGTGCCGCCGTGGGCGTCATGGGCAACAACGAGGGGGAACGCCTCGATCTCTAACCGATACACCGCCTCGCTGAGAAGATCGGGAAAGGCGACGAGCTCCATCTTCTTGATGGCATTCCCATAGAATGCGCCCGCGCCCCCGATCGCAGCGAAGTACACGCCGCCGTATGTCTTGAGGGCCTCCTGCGTCGCCCCGTTCATCTCCCCCTTGCCAATGAATCCGCTGAGGCCAGCTTTCAGCATGGTCGGGGCGAAGCTGTTCATCCGCGCGGACGTCGTCGGGCCGCAACTGCCGCATGCCTTTCCCGCAGGCGCAGGGCAGGGCCCCGCAAAGTAGATGAATGCGCCGTGTGGGTCAAATGGAAGGGGCTTTCCCTCCTCCAAAAGTTCCATAAACCGCCTGTGGGCGCAGTCACGGGCTGTGAAAACGACGCCCGAGAGTTCCACGCAGTCCCCCGCGCGGAGGGACAAAATTTGCTCTTTGGAGAGGGGAAGGGTCAGCTGTTTCATAGCGTCTCCTTTTCACAGCGAATGCAGTGACACTGGATATTGACGGCGACGGGGAGCCCCGCAATGTGGGTGGGAGCGGCCTCGATGCTCACGCCGAGCGCGGTCGTCCTTCCGTGGAAGCCCTGCGGGCCGATGCCGAGGGCGTTGATCCTCTCAAGGGTCTCCCGCTCGAGTTCGGCAATGTCTGCACGGGGATTGGAAGTGCCGACTTCCCGCGTCAGGGCCATTTTCGCAAGGAAAGCGCAACTGTCGAAGCACCCGCCGACGCCGACGCCCACATACACGGGCGGACAGGGACGGGAACCCGCTGCTTTCACCGTCTCCACAACGGCGTTTACGATGCCCTCCTTCCCCTCGGCAGGGGTCAGCATGAAGAGACGGCTCATATTCTCGCTCCCAAAGCCCTTGGGGAGAAAGGTGAGGTTGACCTCTTCCCCCGAAATAATTTCCACATGGAGATGGGCGGGGGTGTTGTCTCCCGTGTTCTCGCGGGTGAGAGGGTCGCAGATGCTCTTGCGGAAACAGCCGTCGCGGTATGCCCGCCGCACGCCGTCATTCACGGCCTCTGCAAGGGGCATGCCCGAGAGGTGAACGTCCTGCCCGAGTTCGAGAAGGACAACTGCCATGCCCGTATCCTGACAGATGGGCATGCGCTCCCGCTTGGCGATCTCAGCGTTTTGCAGAATGGTATCGAGGGCAAATTTCGCTGCGCCCGTCTCACCGTTTGCGGCACATGTGAGGGCAGTGCGGCAGCTCTCGGTGAGGTTGAGCCCCGCTCTCGTCGCCATGCGGTAGACGGCATCTGAAATTTCCTGCGTGTCGATAGTTCTCATGTCCCTATTATAGAAAGATTTTTGCAAAAATGCAAGATATTGCATGGACTTTTCGGCAAAATCCTGCTATACTTGAGGCATGGAAGAGGAAAATATCATTCGCCCCATGCCGCAGCGGGAGGGCGGTGTCGCCTATTCGCTTGCCGCTCTGCTTGCGCTCCTGATCTCGCTCGTGCTTTCCATCATCGTGGGAGCCGTCAGCGGAGGGCAGACGCCGACGGCCGATTGGTATCTGTATTTGGGATACCTCCTGCCGCAGGTCGCGATTGCAGCGACGTGCGTGGTTTACTTGCGCAGAACCAAACAGCCCGTGAAGGAATTTTACCGCCCCGCAAAGTGGTATTACTTCCCGATCGCCCTGCTGTTGCAGTTTGGATTGTTATTTTCTTTGAACTTTTTAAATGACTATTTTATAGATTTTTTGGAATATTTCGGCTATAAAGCCTCGATGGAGAGCACGATCCCGACGCTCACAGGCTGGAATTTGCTCCCCGCAATTCTCGTTATCGCGCTATTACCTGCGATTTTTGAGGAATCCCTCTTCCGCGGGGTCATCTTCGGCAGTATGGAGAAGAGCGGCTGGGGAACTTTGAAGGCTGTGCTCCTCTCGGGCGCATTGTTTAGCTTGTTTCACGGAAATCCTGAACAGACGATCTATCAATTCCTCTGCGGCGCCGCGTTTGCGCTCCTTGCACAGCGGTCGGGGAGCATTCTGCCGGGGATCTTGGCGCACTTTCTGAACAACGCCGTCATTCTTTCGCTCAGCTCGTTCGGCGTCGATATGGAGCTTCCTCTCGGCGGTTCGATCGCCCTCTACGTTCTCTCGGGCGTCTGCCTTGTGGGGAGCATCATGTTCCTCCTTCTCGAAAAAAAGAATGTCAAGGGAAAGCTGAACGGGGCAAAAATGTTCTTTTTGACGGCCTCCGTCGGCATCGCGATCTGTGCGATCGAGTGGGCCGTCGTGCTCATCGGAGGGTTCACGGCATGATGAAGGTCAACGTTGTCTGCGTCGGAAAACTCAAGGAAAGTTTTTGGCGGGAGGCCTGCGCGGAGTACGAAAAGCGGCTGAATAGGTTCTGCAAACTGGAGATCAAGGAGCTCCCCGAACGGGCCTCGCTCAAGGAAGAGGCGGCCGACATTTTGAAAAAATTGCAGGGTTATGTGCTCGTTTTGGCGGTTGAGGGGAGAGAAATGAGCTCGGAGGAGTTCGCCCTCTCCATAAAAAAACTGCAGGACGAGGGGAGGGAGCTGACCCTCGTCATCGGCTCCTCGTGCGGGCTCGACGAAGAGGTGAAGCGTGCCGCCGACATGAAAATTTCCTTCTCGAAGATGACGTTCCCGCATCAGATGTTCCGCGTCGTCCTTCTCGAACAGCTCTACCGTGCCTTTATGATCAACGCGGGCGCGGAATACCACAAGTAGCATACAATGGTGCGTGGGAATTTTTGAAGAAGTCAGCACATTTTTTGAGAGTTATCGCGGCGAAAAGTACATTTACGGCCACAGCGAAGAGGGCCGCCCGCTCTACGCCATCCGTGTGGGAAGAGGGGAGGCGGTGGGCATTTCGCAGTACAGCATCCACGCGCGGGAGTGGGTCACCGCCCTCTTGGGGTTCGAACATATCCGCCGCGGAGTGAGAAAGGGGAGCGTTTGGTTTTTGCCCTGCACCAATCCCGACGGCGTTTTGCTCGCAACGGAGGGGGTGCAAACTGTTTCGGCCCCGACCCGTGATTTTCTCGAAAAATGCAACATATGTGGCGATTTTTCGCTATGGAAAGCCAACGCAAAGGGGGTAGACCTCAACGTCAACTTCCCCGCGAAGTGGGGAAAGGGGGCGGAAAACCGCTTCACCGCGGGTCCCGAGAGCTATGTGGGGGAGTTTCCCCTCTGTGCCAAGGAGAGCAAGGCCCTGCACGATTTTACGTTGAAGGTTCAGCCGCAGTTCACGGTGAGCTGGCACAGCAAGGGCGAGGAGATCTATTGGAGCTTTCACCAGCCCCCGCTGCGGCGGGCAAGGGACAAAAAAATCGCACTTATGCTGCAAAAAACGACGGGATATCCTCTGAGGGATGCGCCGAATTCGGTGGGCGGGTACAAGGATTGGTGCATCGAAACGCTTAAAATTCCCGCCTTTACGGTGGAAGTGGGGAGGAGTGACCTCTCTCATCCGCTCGGGCGGGATTCGCTCGGGGAGATAATTCAAAAAAATATCGACGCGGTGGCGCGTCTGACGGAAGTGATTTAAGTGGAAGAGAAGTTCATGCGCGAGGCCCTTCGCCTTGCAAAAAAAGCGGATTCGCTCGGTGAGGTCCCCATCGGCGCGGTCGTCGTCTTGGACGGAAAAGTCATCGGACGGGGGTACAACCTTCGCACCAAACTGCAGATGGCCACGGCCCACGCCGAGATGAGGGCCATCGACGGGGCGTGTAAAAAGCTCGGCTCATGGCGGCTGGAGGGGGCGGAGATCTATGTCACGCTCGAGCCCTGCCCCATGTGCATGGGGGCGATCTTGAACAGCAGGATCGAGCGGGTGTACTTCGGCGCCTATGAGCAGAAGGGGAGGAGTTTGACGTCCGAACTCGCCGCGGCGAACCTTCTCAACCACACGGTCGAGGTGACGGGCGGCATTTTGGAATCCGAATGCTCCGCCGTTCTCACCAACTTTTTCACCCAAATGCGCCTCAGAGAGAAGCAGAAGAAGGATTGAACCCCCCATGGCCTCGCCCGCCCTGCCGCTCATCCTGAGCGTAGCGAAGGATCTCATAAAACGCACGGAACCTCTTAATTAAAAATTTAAAATTAAAAATTGTAGTGGGGCATATTTAGAATGACACCCCTTCCGTCACTTCGTGACACCCACCCCTCGAGGGGTGGGCAAGGAGCCCCCTCCCGAGGAGGGGGATAGGGGGTGGGCAACGACCGCTCATGCTGAGGGAGCGCAGCGACCGAAGAATCCCATTAGACCCTCAGACTCCCGTACTTCTGTTCGACAGCTCCCCCTCGAGGGGAGCTGTCGAACATAGCGAGACTGAGGGGGATCATTCCCAATCGCCCCCAAACAAAACAGCGCCCGCGGACTCTCGTCCGCGGGCACATAGCTTTATAATGTAATTATTTCTCTTTTGCAACAGGGCCCGCTTTGATGATATCAATCCATTTTATTAGCGTTTCCTCGTAAAGTACAATTTCTGCTTTGAGCTTTCCCTTATGAATGTTTTTCAGTATATAAATTTTTTGTTTGTTATATTTTATTTGGTAAAATCCACCATGAGCAAGTGCGTGTCTGATTGATATTATAAGAGAGTTTATTTCAGAATTTGAAGTGACAAAAGCGCAGTATTCTATGGGCGGAGAAACTTCTTTTAATCTTGATTCAATCGGTGCGCTTTTATATATATTAAAATCCTTGAGAGTACAACTTTTTGTGAGTATTAAATTTTTTAGAATTTTGAATTTGTTTCCGCCTTCCCACCCATAAGATTTGAAAGTCTTTCCTTTTCTGCTGACAAGATTGTCCTGAGAATCGTTATAAGCGGGGGGTTCTTCAAGATAGAAGCGTATAATTTCCCATAATTTTTTTGATTTCCAATCAACAGTAGCTTTGTTTTCAATACGGTCTTGATAACTTGTTTCTTTTTTCATATTCGCCTTCTTCATACACTCCTCTTCCAATAGTATTCAAAATAATCAAAAGTGAAATAGTCAACGTATTGTGCGGGGTCGGTTACGTTCAACGTTTCCGCATTCGCAAAGTCGCTTGTTTTTGAAACTTGCCAATTTGAATTTCCCTGCACCGTCACGCTTTCAAGCGGACAATCCTTAAAAGCGTATTGCCCGATATACAAAACACTCTCGGGAATCGTGACACTCTTAAGTGTCGTGTAACCACGAAACGTATAATCGGCAATTCCTTTTGTGCCTGCCCTTAACGTTACTTCCTTTACAGAACTGTCGCAATCTACTGCCCATTGATCCACATAATGTACATTACCCTCCTTTTGTATTAGCTTATTACATCCAAAGAACGCATTCTCTCCGATCGATGTCACGCTGTCGGGAATGGTAACGCTTGTCAGTCCGCTGCATTCATAGAACGCATAATCTCCGATCGATTTCACGCTGTCGGGAATCTTGATTTCCGTCAGACCGCTACAACCACTGAACACTGAATCTCCAATTGATGTCACGCTGTCGGGAATGGTAATGCTTTTAAGCCCGCTGCAATCATAGAACGCAAAATTTTCAATCGAGGTCACGCTGTCGGGAATTGTAATATTTGTCAGTCCGCTGCAACCACTGAACGCACCATTGTTTAACCCTGCCCGAACACTCAAAACGAAAACAAACAGGTGAAATATCGGAAAAACAAAAACTTATTTTTTTGGCCTTTCGAGGTGTCGTTGTACCACAGAATGAAGCGGCAAGTCAACGGAAAAAATTATTGCTTAAAATACGGAACGGAAAAACGGTCGTACTCGATAATGAGTACGGCTTTTTTCTTATGCTCGAAAACTCAAATTACGGAAGTGGACATCAGTTGCGCCATGTGTCCGATATAAACCATGTTTTTCAGCATAGCGGCAATCGTTATTTGCC
>CANRDK010000022.1 GCA_947629345.1 uncultured Clostridia bacterium | reverse complement strand
GAGGGGTTTTTGAACCCTATCCCCCGCTGCGCGGGTACTTCCCCTAAGAGGGGAAGCAAGGGGGACTCCGTTCGGGCCCCTTGGCTCCCCCTTCGAGGGGGAGCTGTCGAGCGTAGCGAGACTGAGGGGGTGTTGTTCTAAATATGCCCCACCACAATTTTTAATTTTTAATTTTTAATTTTTAATTACTCCCGTAGGTTTAACGAGATCCTTCGCTGCGCTCAGGATGAGCGCGGGGGCTCGGGATGAGGGGGCGGCACGGACGCAGTCATGCCCCCTCCTTGGGGAGGGGGGTAGGGGGGCGGGGACATTCTCAATTACAAAAAAATCTTGCAGTGGCTGCAAGATCTCTCCGCGGTGATGGGGTCAGTCGAAAAACACGAGAATGTCGTCGAGCGTTACCTGCGCGATACGGCAGTAAAACAGCAGATTCTCAATGCCGACTTCCGTCCTTCCGCTCTCCCAATTGTTGATAACGGCCTCCGTGACGCCGAACACTTCCGCAAGCTCGGGACGGCTGATGCTCTTGTCGATGTACCTGTCGTTGCAGGTTTCACAGTCCCCTGTTTCGTTGAGGCACTTGTCTGTATTGCCTCTGAGCATACTGCACACATACCGCCGCAGATTTGCATTATCATTCCTGAGTCTGAACAACTTGTTGCCCGTTGCATCCCAATCGATGAATTGACGTTGGATCTTCATGTCCTCTATTATAGCATTCCGATTTGTCGAATTCAAGCGAATTTGCGCAAAAACGCCGAAGAATTTTTCGGCGGTGTCGCTCATGCTGAGGCGTAGCCGAAGCATCCCGTTGAACCTTGCTCCGTTGGTTTAATGGGATCCTTCGCTACGCTCAGGATGAGCGCGCGGGGGAGCTCCATCCTCATCCCGAGCGAAGCGAGGGGATCTCGTAAACTTACGGACCCAGCCCCGCGTCGTTCTCAATCTCGCCCCACCACAATTTTTAATTTTTAATTACTCCCGTAGGTTTAACGGGATCCTTCGCTGCGCTCAGGATGAGCGAAGGAGGCGGTCGATCGCCTCGTACATGTGGACGAAAGCGGCGAGCGTGAAGTCAAAAATGGGCACTTCGATGCGCAGGACGCTATTGCCCTCCACCTCCACGCCGCAGTCGGCTGCGATCTCCTCTGCCCTGCGCAAGAGTTCCTCCCGACTTTCCGTTCGCTCCGAGAGGTGGGCAAGCGTCCTTCCCCTGTCGCTCAGATAGAGCTGTCCGTCCTCGATGACGGGGCCGATCTTCACGTTGGGAGCAGAAAAGCTCAATCCCCTCACGCAGATGTTGACTTCCCCCTCTCTTTCCTCTAAACGGACGGAATTCTTCATGCACGACAGCAGATACTTGGCGCGGTCCATGTCCAACTCTGACATATCGTCGTCGAGTTCCTCCGCGTCGGGCTCCTCCGTCTGCTGTCCGCTTTTCCCCTTCTCCTCGGTCTCAAACTCGCGCAGCATTTCCTCAAGAAGGGCATCCACGTCTATTTTGTCATCTGTTTCGTCATCTATTTCGTCATCTGTTTCTTTTTTATCGTCATTTTTCTCTCCGCCGCCCTTGGGAGACATTTTCTTGCCCGTATAGGTATAGCTGATGCCGTCCGCCGTCTGTAACTTCCCCTCCGAGACGCACTCGCCGAGCATCTTCTTCAGCGTGGCGCAGGGAATGCACGTCTCATAGAGGAGATCGAAGATATCCGTCTCTTCGCGGCTGCATATCAGCTCCAAAACGTCATTCTTGTCCATAGATCACCTCATTTTTGATACGTCGTAGTGGTACCTCGGGTCATTCAGCCCCAGCGCAGGCACGGAGACGGGTGCAGACTGCGGGAATCCCGTGTACTCGGGCGCGTCATAGTAGAGTTCAAAACTGCCATGCACGGGCATGTGGCTGTTGATGGTGATATACACCTCCCCCGGCTTCATGCGGTGCATGAGTTCATCCTCGCTGACGAGGTAGACCTCCGAAAAGCAGATGGTGTCCATGAGATAGCTTGCGGGGTCCTCGATGACATGTTTCCCGATCTGGGCCTTTACGGCGCAGGCGGTGCCGAGATCGTTCGTGCCGAGGAAGAAGGAGAGACTGCTGTTGTTCCTGAACTGTTGGGCCACCCCCTTGGAGTAAGTCGTCTCGAGTTGGGAATAGTCCTGCACGATGGCCGTGATGAAGAGATTGAGCCCGCGGCCGATGCTGAAGATGGTGGGATAGATCTCATCCGCCGTGAGAGTGGGGAATTCGTCGCAGTAGAATACGACGGGGACATGCAGCGGACGGCCGAGGTCCTTTGCCCTGTCCTTCAGGGTGTTCAGCGTGCGCACGATGTACTTGTTGACGATCCCGCGCATGCGCTTATCCGAGAGGTCATAGGAGAGAAAGAGGATCTGCGGCTTCTCGGCAAAGGTGGCCATGTCGAGATTGTCCGTGAGCGTGAGATTGCGCACGTCGGGGTAGGTGTATTCGTTGATATACTTCTCCACAAATTGCAGATAGCAGGCACGGGTGTTGGGGGCATTCTGAACGACGCCGCGCACATACATATGCGTGCGGGAGGAGGTGCTTCTCGTGGAGAAGAACCCTTTGTCGTGGAAGCCGTCGCTGTCGTAGGAAAATTGCAGGAAGATGCGCGCAAGGCTTGCAAAATTGACCTGCTCAGGCAGAACACGGCAGCGCTTGGTGCGGATCTCCTGATCCTTGGTGAGCATGAGATCTTCATAGAGGCCTACGATCATGCCGAAGATGAAGGAGATGGCCCCCTGTTCCCATGTGGGGTCCCGCTCGCATTCGATGCGGAAGTACTGCTCGAGGATCTTTCTCGTCTCCGTGAGGACGTCCTCGCGCAGGCGGTCCTTGTCCTCGGAGAGCTCCGCATCGCGGTAGCGCACGGCGAGCGGATAGAAGGGGTTGAAAAAGACCTGCGAGCGCTCGGGATGGATGAAGTCCATGACCTTGACGTTCTCCTCGCCGTAGATCCCCTTGAGATATTCCCCAGCGAGGCGGTAGAGTTCCCCCTTGACGTCGGTGATGATGACGGAGTGCTCCCCCGTCAGATTGAAGAGGGTGTTGATGAGGTAGCGGAGGCTCTTGCCCGAGCCCGTGTTCCCCGCGACGAGCGCATGGCAGAGCCCGTCCCTCTGCACGATCATGAGTTCCCCCTTCTCGTTGCGGAAGGTGGAGACGGGCATGCCCACAGGGTGGGGCGTGAGGGCCCTGTGGACGCTGTAGCCCTCCTCGCCCATGAGCTCTGCCGCGGAGAGGAGCTTGCTGTGCTCGCCCGGGACCTCCTCGGCGATCCTGTTGATGAGTTCCAAATTCAGCTTTTCCATGGTCAGAATCCTATCCTTGTATCATGTCTTTCAACGGCGTCGGGGTCAAAGCCGTTCGCGTGTGCAAGCTCCTCGAGCGTTTCGGGATGAAGGATCATCTCGGGCGTCTCCGCGAGCTTGAAAAAGATGTTCTTGCGGTCTCCCCGCCCCGCATTGAGAAGCAGAATGCCCGCGTCGCTGTTCTGGTCGGAGAAGAGGATTTCGGACAGAATGTCGTAGCCGAGATCTTTCCTCCGCTTGTTGCGCAGAAGGATCTGCAGGGCGTAGATCACCGCCGCCTCGGGATCGCGGCGATAGGCGTCCGAGATCGCCTTCATGAGCGTGGTCTTCTGTTCCCTCTTGAGCTGTGAGAGCTTGAGGAGGGCCTGCGCTTTCACCTCAAGGATCTCCGCGTCGGGACGCTCGGAAGCCGCATTGCCGAAGCCGTTTCCGTACTTTTGGAGCAGGCTGACGTCAAAGGCAGATTTCAGGCAGGAGAGCATGCCGTCCGAGAGCAGCAGTTCCACCCGCTCCCGTTCTGCGGGAGGAACGCCGAAAAGTTCCGCCACGGGCTGCCAGCATCCGGGGCCCTCCTTCGACTCGATCGCATTGATCGCAAAGGCGTAGTACATTGCTCTTTCCGTTAAGTATTTCATGGTTTCATTCCTCCTTGCTTTTTACACCTATATTCTAAAATACGGAGGGGGAAAGGGCAAGAGAAAAAGACCTCGCCTGTGAGAGGAAACCTTCCTCACATACCGAAGTCTTTTTCTTTTTGAATTTTTCCTGTAAAAATTACAAGATTTGGAAAAAACTGCTACTTATTGCGCCGTTTTTGCTCTACTCCTCCGCGAGAAGGAGCTTTACGAAGACGTCTAACCGCTCGTAGGTGACGGAGCCCTGCGGACGGAACGCGACCTTCCCCTCCCTGTCGAGAATGACCGTCATCGGCCATGTTGCCTTGCCGCCGAGCGTTTCGTACATTCTCGCCTCCTCGCTGTCCTGTGCAAAGATCGCGCGGTCGTGCGCCCAGCCCTTCCCCGTGATGAACGCCTCCACGTCCTCCTCGATATTCGTGCCGTGCACAAAGACCACGGTCACGTCCTCGCTGTAAGTCTCTGCGATCCTCTCGAAGTTGGGGATCTCCTGAATGCAGGGGGTACACCATGTGCCCCAGAAGTTTAAAATGACGATCTTGCCGCGCGACTCGTAGAGATTGAAGCTCTCGTCGGAGAAGTACCTTTCCACGGTGAAGTCGGGGGCGATGTCCCCCACCTCGCTGCCCGTGTCTGCGCCGACATCGATGGGGTGTTCCGTATCGATGAAATTATAATAGACAAGGGCGGTGAGGAGCACGGCGAAGGCGAGCCCCCATGCCGCGACCTGTAGCCAAAAACCTTTGCCGCGCTTTTTCTTTTTGGAAACGGACGTTGCCTCCGCGGGGGCGGGAACGTCAAGATTTTCCCCCGCCGAAAGGGGCTCCGCCGTGCCGTCTGTGAGGACGGAAGAGAGCGGTTTTTCGACAATAAGTGAAGGATTTTCGTTCTCGACCTCGTTTGCATGGAGGAAGAGTTTGCTCCCCTTCCAGCGGATGGCCTTGGCGGGGCAGACGTCGATACATTCGCCGCAGTTGATGCACTCGTGGTCGCCGACGCGGCGGATATCCATCTTGCAGTGCTCCACGCAGAGGCCGCAGTCGGTGCACTTCTCCCTGTCGAGCTTCACCCCGATGAGGGCGATCTTGTTGAAGAAGCCATAGAGGGCCCCGAGGGGGCAGAAGAATCTGCAGAAACAGCGGAAGATGAACACGCACGCGACGCAGATCACGACGAGCACGCAGAATTTCCATGTGAACAGCGGCCCGAGCATTTCATAGAGGTCGGCATTGTTTGGGTTGATGAGCAGGCCGATCGCGCCGCCGAAGGTCCCCGCGGGGCAGATATACTTGCAGAACGCGGGCACGGGGCCGCCGCTTGCAGGGTCCATGAGCCCATAGGTGAGCGGGATCGCGATGACGAACACGATGAGGATCACATACTTCAGATAGGAGAGAATGCGGGTGTAGCGGCTCTTTTTGAGCTTGGGCGTCTTGATCTTGTAGAGCAGTTCCTGTCCGAGCCCGACGGGGCACAGAAAGCCGCAGATCGTCCTTCCGAGGAGGAGCCCGAAGAGGGCGATGATGCCGAACACGTAGTAGGGCGCGGCCCTTCCCGAGGTGGCGAGCGCATTCTGAAGGGCTCCCAAGGGGCAGGCTCCCACAGCAGCGGGGCAGGAATAGCAGTTGAGCCCCGGCACGCACATATATTTTGTACTGCCCTGATAGATATTTCCCGAGATAAGGCCCTTGAGGTTGGCGTTGAAGAGCAGGGCGGCGTACACCTGAATGAGGCGGCGCTTTGTGGGCTTATGCCTCTGCCACCAGCTCCCCTGTTTCTCCCCCGTCTCCCGTTCGAGCTTGCGGGCGGCACGGATCTCCATGACAACGGACACCGCCGCGCCGATGAGGAGAACGCCGAAGAACACGGAGATGGCAATGATGATCGCAAGTCTTGTCGTCATGTCCGCCTCCTCAGCCCAGCCCGATGCACTCGGTGCAGATATTGATCGCCTTGATGAGCACGCTCTGCGCGCCACCGTTTGCAATGCCGAGGCCGATGAAGGTCACGGCGAGGACGAACACGGCGAGGCGAATGCCAAAAATCGTCCACCTATTGTTGAAAAACGCGCTCACCCTCTCCGCTTGCGCCTCAAATTTCGGAGGGGTGTCCGTGCTCCCGACGATGGTCTTGAGGGAGGGCAAGAGCTTCTTTGCGAACATTGCCTCGAACACTGCCTCCAAGATGAGGACGGCGAGCGCTGCCCCCACCCACGGCAGAACATTTGCCACCATGCCGAGGATATTTTGGTTGAGCTCGGCAAGAGAGGTGAAATGGGAGGCCGTTGCGAGGTAGGTAATGCACATTGCGGCGGACAGCAAACAGAACGCGAGGGCAAAGAGCCTTACGCCCAAGCGGACCCGTTCATACTGCTTGATTTTCGCATATATGTCGGGATTTTTCTCCTCGGAGGCCCTGCGGCGGAGGCGGGAATAGAGTTTCACGTCGTCGCGCACACGTCCCCTCTTTTGGGCCGCGGGGAAGAGTTCAAAGATGACTGCGCCGAGAATGATAGAAATCACCCACAGGATGAGGGGCGCGAGCAGTTCTCCCAGCCTCGCCCCGACCTCCGCGCGGCTGTACATGCCCTGCGTCGCTTGGAGCGCGTCCACGCCGCTATAGTAGAGGTCTGCCGCCCCGGCGAGAAAGAGGACGCCGATCACGGCCGTAAATACGCCCAAAAACACGCTGTAATAAAAGCGGATCTTGTCGCGTTTTTCCATGTCTGCGCCTCCTTTTTCGTCACATAAGTTGCAAATTTTAATCTTCGATGAGTTCGAGGGTCATCACCCAGTTCCCATCGCTGTTCGTGAGATGTTTCCCCTCCTCATCAACGGGAAGGGTCATGCGGAACGCTTCTCCGCTCGTGAGGGTGACGGTGTACACCCCGTCCGCAACGGTGTAATTCTCCACGGCATAGAAGGTGCCGTTGACGTTGATGACGGGGATGTCCGCAACCGCACCATTGCTGAGGCAAAGATTTGCAAAGTAGGAATTCACATGCTCATCGTCGCCCTGCGAGGCCTGCACGAAGTCATAGGCCTGCGCGGTGGCCGAGGCCGCATTGGCGGTGAAGTTCACGACAAAGATCTTGCCGGGGTCGCCGCGGCCCGTCATGGGATCGAAGTTGCCGATATCGAGATACCAGCCCTTGGCCGTCTTGTCGCTGCCGACATACAGCCCCTTGCTCATGGCAACCACGGCCTGCTGTCCGTCCGCCGTCTTTTGATAGACGATGAAGTCGCAGAGGTCCCCCGTCTGATAGGTGAAGTCATATGCTCCGTTGGAGTAGAAATACTTCACCGCGCCGACAGAGTACTCTCCCGCGTTGAGCACGGAATAGGTGCCGATGAGATAGAGACGGTAATCCGAATCCTCCTTGTTGTACTGCATGGAATAGGTGGCGCCGTCCGCCTCAAATACGATATTGTAGCGGGGGCCCTGATCGGTCTCATAGCTGTACGTCGTTTCGATGTCCTCGTCGGTGAAGTCGAGATACTTGCCGCCCACATAGACGTGCCCCGAGAGCTTCCGCGAGGTGATACTGATGGGACCGAAGCCGATACGGTACTCCGTGAGCGTGCTCTCGATGCCCTGTTCACGCTCGAAGCCATCCACCATCTTCATCTCCTTGGGAACAACCTCCACCTTGAAGGTGCCCTCGCCGTTGCCGCTGTATTTGTATTCGGTGACGGGTGAATATTCGTATTGGCTCCAATCGACGATGGCGAGGCCGCGCTGTCTGAAGGAATCGTAGTCATAGTAATTGCTGATGATATTGACCTTGTACGTCTCCCCGCCCACCGTGAAGGTTGCGCTGTTGTCCGACGTCTGCACGGTAGGTTCGCCGTCCAAGCGGAAGGTGAGCGTTGCTGGACGGCTCTCATGCGTGTTCTCGTAGTCCACTTCCACCGTGCCCGTCAGAGTGACCGTCTGCACGCCCGTCCAAGGGTAATACTTTTTGCCGTCCACCGTCCATACGCCCTCCGCGGGTGCGCTGCCGAGGTCCACCGTATAGTACAGCGCGCCGCCGTCGCCGCTGCTGTTCAGAAGATATGCCCTGAACACGCTGTCCGTCAGGATATAGTAGCCCGAGGTGTAATTCATGTAGATCACGCCGTCGCTTCCGACGATGAGGGCGGAGAGATCCTCGCCGTAGTAGGTGCGGTCCTCTTCGACAAAGCGGGGATAGGACATGGTCCCCTGCTCCCTGTCGAGGAGAATGTTCTGCGTGTTGAAGTTGGTATCGCGGATGCTGATATAGCCGATCTCCTCGTCGAGCACTTCAAAGTACACGGTCGCCCAGCCGCTGCCGTCTCTGTAGTAGTAGATGCCGCTGTCGTAGCCGTCGAGATAGAGAACTGCCCAGTCGTTGCCGATAAATGCGCCGTCGAGATCCTCCTCCCACACGTCCGCCTCGCCGTGTCCCTCAATGGAGCTGAGGCGGAGACGGTAGCTGTTGACCCCCTCCTCGAGATTGATGAAGAGGAGAACACTGCCGTCCTCGCGCACGTTGTAGACACCCTGTACGTTCCGTGAAGCGAGTCTCGCCGCCGCGTTGCCGTGGCCGTCGAAGGTGACAGTCCACCATGCGCCGCCCGCAAACATCTGATAGGAGCCGTAGATGCCGTCGGTGAGGGTGAGGCCGTCTGAAATATCAAAGGTATAGCTGTTGCGGCCCGACCCGACATAGACGATCGCCCTGTCGGAGCTGAGCCTGTAATCTCCCGTCACCGTGTTGCCCCTCTTGTCGGTATAGGAGGCGGAGTGGAAGCCGTCGAGGATGAGTGAGCCGTCCTCAGAGGTATACGTCTTATCGAACGCCGCATTGTAGGCATAGTAGATGGTAATCTGCATGCTCTCATAGCCCGGTTCGGTGTAGATCGTGTCCTCCATGACGAAGCGGAAGATCTCTGCACCGTCCTCGCCGAGAAGGGCCATGATGACTTCGCCGCCCTCCGTTTCGCCGACATAGCGAACGGTGCCGCGGACGGCGTCTCCCTCAAAACTGCCGCTCTCCGACCAGATCGCGTCCTCGCCGCGGATCATGAGATGGACAGTCGTGTCGAGTGCACCCGTGTAGTCGATGGTAAATACGGGATATTCGATATCGGTGAGTTCCTCAAAGATCCCCGTCTTGCCATCTGCGCTCAGTTCCACGTCGAAGTAGAGCTCGGCGACCGATCCGTCCTCCTCGTTGCGGTAGAAGGTCCCCACCGTGCCGAAGTAGTAACTCGTGGAATTGACGGTGAAACTGCCCGTGTAGACGTTTCCGTCCGCATCGAAGTACAGCGCACCGACATTCGCAGTCCCCGCGGAGACGGAGGTGTACCAGATCTTCGCACCGCTCTCCCCGTCGGTGAGTTCAACGTAGTTTTTGACCGTCCCCGATTCCCCTTCCGAACTGAAAATGAGGAACACGTTGTAGAGGATCATGTAGTTATCGTACGTTTGGGCGACCTCGAAGATCATGCTCTTCGGCACGCTCTCCCCGCTGCCCGACGCAAGTTCCGTCCGCGTGAAGGTGCAGAGCTCTTCGCAGCCCAGCGTATTTAATGTGACGTAGCCGTCCGCAAGTTTTGTGTAGCCGCCCGCATAGTTCACCCTGCCGTATTCGGCAGCATATGCGCCGCTCACGCCCTCGTAGGGGGTACGGTAGACCGTGATGACGTCGTTGAGAATGCCACTCTCGCCGGGAATGTCGCTCTCGCCGAGGAGACGGTAACCCGTTCCGTCGCTCTGCTGCGCCATGAGGGTGAAGGAATCCTTGATCTCAAAGGATCTGTCATCGTTCAGCTGCATGTCGATGCCGAAGGTGTAGGTGCGGCCGAGACCGCTGCCGCCGAGGTCTCCCTCATACATGATGACGGTGAGGCGGTTCCCCTGATTTGGCCAGACTGTTTCATAGGAGCCATAGTGCGTGACGCCGTCCACTGTATAGACTGCGCTGTCCGCAAAGGTCTTGAAGCCGTCGAGCCTCAAAATGGAGCCGTCCTCGGCGTTGGTGTATTCCCCCGCCTCCACGTTGGGCTGAACGTAGACATACATGTCATTGCTCAGCGGCATCGTGTAGCAGGAGATGCTGAGGACCCCGTCCTGCACGTCGTAGCCGAGCCGATAGAGGGTACGGTTTGCGTCGTCATAGATGCGGAGATTCAATTTGTAGAGATAGGCATATTCGTTGAAGTCGTAGACATTCTCGATCCAATATCTGCCCTCCCATTCGCCCGTGTATTCGGTGTACTGCATGAGCAGGTTGCCGTAGCCGTCGAGCTGGATGCTCGAATCCTGCAGGTAGTAGATATTGCCGTCGGGCGTGATGGAGAGATAGTACATTCCCGCCTCGCCGTTGGTGCTCGAGTACACGGGTTCGCCGTTGTATTCGTCCAAATGAAATACAAAGCCGCCGCCCGCATTTGCACCCTCGCTGATGAGGAAGATATACTCGGGCACGGTGCCGTAGCTGTAGATGGAGATATAGCCGACTTCGGTGACAGCTCTGCCGTTTGCGTCGAGACCGCGGAAGGTCGCGCTGCCGAATTCGTCGAGGGTGAGAACGGTGTTTTCGTCGGGTGCGATTTCGCCGTCGGGATCGTCCTGATTCCAATAGCCGCTGTGGTGGATATATTCCCCCGCAAGGTCCTCATGCGCATAGGCAAAGGTGTAGGTGTCGTTGAAGAGCTTGCCCGTGAGGGTTTCGCCGTTCGGAAGGGTGAAGGAGAACTCTGTTCCGTTGAGCTGTGTCTCAAATTCTGCGCCGCCCCGCTGCATCACGAGCTTCCCGCTCCCGTCCGAGAGGGCGAATACATAGTCTGTGCCGCCGAAACGGTCGGCATAGCCGCGGTCCCATACGGCATAGAGGGTGAGGCTTTCCGTCAGTGTGACGGGATCGCCCGCCTTGACTTCTGCCTTGCCGTTCCGTGAATAGCTCCAGCCTGCGAAGCGGTAGCCCTGAACGGAGAAGCCGTTTTCCGCCGCCGTCGCAGTGCCGTCCTCGCCCGCAACGGTGCTTGCCGTCCTGCCCGAAGCCGCAGTCCCCTGCGGAGCGTTTGCATCATAGGAGAGAACGGAAAGGCGGTCGTAATAGAGACGAAAGAGGTTGTCGGCCGCGTTTTCGGAGAGAGTCAGCGTGATGACGTTCTCCGTAGCGTCCTCCTTGAAGGTGTAGCCGTCGATGGCGGGCGGAGTGACCGTGACGCTCGTCCCGATCTCGCCCTCGCCGCCGAAGCCGTGTTCGACGCTGAGCGCATAGCCGCTGTCCGTTTCAAGATAGACTTCCGCGGTATAGACAACGGTCTTACTCTCATTCCCGCCTTCGTCACCGCCGCAGGCAACAGCCAATAGGGATAGTGATAGAACGCAGACCATACCGAAGATGACCGCAAAGACGTTCCGTAAATGTTTCATTTCCGTCTCCTTTTTTTCAAAAATTTCGAGGTTATTGTCGATTTTACTCACTTTGTGAAGATGAACGTTCCGTCCGTGCCCGAGAGGGTGAGCTCCCACATGGGCGTGTGCTCGTCCGCCGTATAGGCAGTGTCGAGGAGAGAGAGCTCATAGACGTTTCCTTTGAGCGCGACGAAGTAGACAGATCCGTCCGCTCTCGCCTCCCCCGCCTCGATGACGGAAAGGGCGTCTCCGTTCCAATCGATCGTGCCATTTTGAACGATAAGTGTGGAATTTTCTCCCGTCCACGTCCCCTCGAGAGCGGTGTCGAGCGTGACTGCGGGGCGGTTTTCCTTAAAGTAGTATTCGTAACTGTAGCCCGCAAGGAGCCCGTCACTGCCGTAAACTTCCGAGGAAATTTGCAGGATATAGCTGCTTCCCGCATACAGACGGGCCTCGTATGACTTGCCGTCCGCGGTGAAGAAAAAGGCGTCGTCGGAGCCGTTCACCGAAACCGTCTTGCCGCCGAGGGTGAAGGTATTTTCGGATATGACGATCTCCTCCGCCCCACTCTTCCAAGTGCCGCGGAAGGGTTCGGCAAAGGTGTAACTTTCGCCTACGTCCGCGCCGCTGAAGATATGGTCGTCCACGACAGGGCACTCCGTCTCCCCGTTCCACATCAGTATGTGCATCGTACCGCCGAACAGGAAGAAATAGATATTGGTGCCGATCGGCGTCGTGAGCATGTCGTTCGTCGTCTCGTAGTAGCCGCCGTCGAGAACTTTTTCCACCGTTTCGCCCTGATAGACGAGGGAATCGCCGATGTTGAGGGTGAATGTCCCCGCCTCGTCCGCGGCAGTCCACTCCCCCGCATACTTCTCGGCAATGTGCAAGTTCTCCGTGGGGAGAGGGTCGGGGAAGAAGTCCTCGCGGGAGCCGTCCGAAAGGTTCAATACGTCGATGACGAAGCCGACGGAATAGTCCGTGCGTGCCCATGAGAGGGAATACTCCGCCTCATCGATCGTGAAGTTGTAGCTCTGTTCGCTGCCCGAGTTGCGGGGACGGACCTCCGCTACCGCCGAGCCCTTGTACACGAGTTGCGTTGCGCCGATGAAGAGTTCCCCGTTCTCCGAGGCCCAATAGCCCTGAAAGAGCCCGCCAAAGGACTTGACAGAGGGAGAGGAAAAGTTCACGTCGGGCGCGTCGTACGAGGGAGCAAACACTGCGCTGACGGTGACGGGCTCCGCATAGAGGAAGGTGTAGGAGGAAGAGAGACGGGAGACGACCTCGCCGCCGACGAGGATCGCCGCAACGTTGAATCCCTCCTTGGGCTCGGCCGTGACGGTGACCGATTCTCTCGCCTCATACGCCGTGCCGTTTGCGGGCGCGGAGAGGGCGACGGTGCCCTTTTCCGCATCATAAGTGCCGATTTTTACCGTCAGCCCGTCATCTGCGGGAGGCGTTTCATCCTGCGGAGGCGTTTCTCCCTCGGGGGGCGCGTCCGTCCCTCCGCACGCGGGAAAGATGAGTGCGGAGAGGGCGAACATGGCACAAAATATCAATGTTATGTTGCGTTTTACGTGTTTCATGAGATGATTATTTGTTGAAGAAGTGCTCGTTGTAATCGCTGAAGGCGATCATGAACTTATAAGTCGTCGCCTCGCTCTCTCCGAGCCCCTTCACCGAGACATCGAGGGCAATGTGTGCCGTGTGCTCAACGCTCTCCGAATCCGTCCAAGTGAAGGTATAGTGCTTGCTGCTGCCGTAGAGTGGATCGCTCACTTCGGTGAGCATATCCATCGTGAGGGTGATGTCCTCGTCGTCGTAGTAGTCAAAGGTGTCCATCTTGATGATGAGGCTGTCCTTGGTGACCTCAACCGTTCTGCCCTCCGCATTTGCATGCACGCCGACCGTGAGGCCCAAGAAGCCCGTCTCCGTCTGGGAACCGCCCGCATCCTTGTAATATTTGACTTCGGTGGCGCCGTCCGAGAAGGTGAGCGAACCCGACGCATAGCTAAGTTCCACCTTCTTGTTGTCCTCGGAGAATGCAATGACCTTATATGAAAGATTATCGAGAAGTTCTGCCACAAAGACGGTATAGACGACGTTATCGAAGGTCACCGTCCCGTCCGCTCCGATGGAGAGCTTATGCGCCCCCGTGATGTCCTCCCACTCCGTTCCGTTGAGGTTGGTGTTCTCCACTTTGCCGAAGCTATGGTCGCTCTTGAGGAAGTAATCCCTCGGCCCCATGCCGAGTTCAACGACCCGCTCGCGGGTGAGATAGTAGTTGTACCCGGGGTCGGGCTCGAGGCGGTAGACGACATCTTCGTACACGATGAGGTTGCCGGAACCCTTGGTGCCGCCGTTGTTGAAGAGCTGAGCCGCCGCCCCGTTCACCGTGGCCGTCTTGGCGTCGCCGTCGATGACGATGTTGATGTCCCCCTTCACGTTCCTCCATGTTCCAACGAGGTCGGGATCGACGAAGAGCTCGATGAAGGCGCGGGAGGTGAGCGGCGTATCGCAAGTTTCAGGGGTGGTGACGGTGGGGCAGTTGAACTCCCTGCCGTTCTCCTCCCCTGCCGAAGTGCTGTCCTTGTACCAACCGACAAAGTAGACGTCGCCGCCGTCCTCCATGATGAGATAGAGGCATTGATGGTTGATACTGACCGTGGAACCGTCGTTGTTCTCCCACGTCTCCACGTTGCCGCAGTCAACGACGGCGAGCGCATCCTCCCCGTTGAAGGACGCCGTGCCGCTCTTTGCGTTTATTGTGAGGGTGTTGGGGGCGTACTGGTCGTACCAAGTGCCGTCGAAATCGTCGCTGATGGCGGGTTCAGCCGCGGGGATGAAGTAGGAGGTCTTTCCTCCCTCGGTGAGGGTCACGATCTTGTTTGCAATGCCCCCGTCATACCAGCCGAGCGCGTAATTCTTTTCGCCTGCGGTGAGGGTGAGCGAAGTTTCGGAGGGTGCGGAGATCGTGGCCGCCGTCCTGGCGCCGTCCTCGATGACGTTCGCCCCGTCCGCCGCGATCGAAAAGCCGAGCGAGCCGTCCAAACTCTTCCATTCCCCCGTCCAGACGGGATCGGCTTTTTCTCCCTTGTCGGGATTTTCGTCGTCGGGGTCCTTGTCGTCGGGATCCTTGTCGTCGGGATCTTTGTTGGGATTTTCGTTGGGATTTTCGTTGTTGTTCCCGCTGTCACCGTTTCCGCCGTTGCCGCAGGCGGCGAGGGGCAGCGCAAACAGCATGATCATGGCAAGAATTGCGATCAATACAAACTTTAACTTCTTCATTTTAATCTCCTTATAAATTGATGAAGAGACACGGAAGTACAACCGTGCCTTTTCTATTCGATATTGCGGGGGCATTTTTTGGAATGCCACCCCCTCAGTCGCTCGCTACGCTCGCGACAGCTCCCCCTCGCAGGGGGAGCCGAGGGACGGAGCCCGCGTCCTCATCCCGAGCGAAGCGAGGGGATCTCGTAAACCGACGGACTTCCGTTCTTATAGCGAGATTCTCTCGCCCCTTCGGGGCTCGGAATGAGGAAATAAGCTCCCGTGCGGACTTCGTTCAAGGGCGTACCCCCACCCCTACCCCGCCCCCTTACGCAGGGGGCGGGCAAGAGGAACGAGCCTCCCTTACGCTGCGGGGGAATCCGCAACAAAGGTGACCGTGACGGTCGTGTCTACGTGGATGACAAAGGTGTAGCTGCCGTCATCCCCAACAGTGAGCGTTTCGCCGTTTGCAGTCACAAGTCCAACACTGTAGCCGCTGCCGGGGGTGATGGTGATCTTCACCGTGTCGCCGTCGCTGTAGCTCTCCTTGTCGGCCGCAGCCGTGCCCATCGCTTCGGTATAGTTGTCGTCGCCGTAAGAGATCGTGACAGAAAGCGATGTCGTCGTGCTCCCGCCGTCCTTGGTGAGATAGTAGTCCTCAGTGAACAAACTCTCGGACAATGAAATCGATCCTTGCGACGCATCGATATTCAACATATAAGTCATCGCACCAATCTTGACCAAGAACATCGTTTCGCTCGATTTTTCAACCAAATAGACGATCTCGCCATTGAATGTCACACCGCTCGCATCTATCGTGAGCGTCTTAGTGACGGGGGATTCCGACATGGAGTCTACGCCGCTGTAGGTGCCGTAAAGTGTTGTGTCGCTGATCGTCAGCTGTTCGAGCGCAGCCTCCTCAAATGTGATGACGACCGTGATATTCGCCGAGCCGTCTGCGCTGTAGGAATACCTGCCGTTGCCGTTCTCATCGGTGAGGACTGCATCGCCGATCATGACCGACTTCACCTTGTATCCGGGTTGCGTCGTCACGAGGATCGTGATGGGATACGTCGTCCCCGCCGCGGGTTTTACGAAGGTGTACACGTCGCCCCAATCGCCGTCGGGCGTTTCGTCTACAAGTGTAACGTAACCCTGATCGGAATCATATTGCAGTGTGACGCTGAACACATCCTGCGGGACGATCTCGCAGGGCTTGTAGGTGAGAACGTTCTCTCCGTCGGAGATGGAGATCGTCTGGTCGAGATTCAATGTCAGAGTATAGATGGAATAGTTGATCCATACGGCATATTCGGTATCGCTGACCTTCACGCCGTAGAAATAGCTGCTCTCGATCGGAGCATTGAAGTCATTGACGAGGGCAATGCCGTTTTCGTTGACGATGAAGCGGTCGGTGGGATCGACGTATTCATCCGTCCCGTCGTACTCATATCCCGACTGCCAATCCTCGCCGAGAACGACCTTTTCGCCCGCCTTGGAGAAGGACACCATGCCCTCATCGAGATAGAAGCCGAAGCTCCATTCGCCCTCATTGAAGTTGAGGCTCAGCGATTCGACGGTCGTGCCCGAAGAGGTGGTGAGGAGCACAGTCGCGCCCTTCATGTCGCTGTAGATGAACTTGATTGCCGTCAAAATGTCTACGCCCGTCAAGGTGGTGCTGCCGTCTGCATTCACAACGAGTTTTCCGCCGCTCTCCTCCGTCCATTCGCCGACGAGGAGCGCATGAGGCGCCGCACTGATCGCATCACGGATATAGTTTGTCGAATCGAGATAATCTGCAGGATTCGAGACGATCACATAGTTATCGTTTCTGATCTCCAATGTATACACTGCTTCGTTGAAGAAGAGATATTCGTTGCCCGTGGAATACAGCTTCACGGCCGTACCGTCGATGGTGAGGACGCCCGCATCGCTCACAGAGAGTTTGCCCGTGCCGCCGACTTCGGAGAATGCACCGGGAGCAAGCGCTCCGCTGTCAAGTGCGAGGCCGTCGCCCAATACATAGTAATGGTCCTCATAGCCCTCCGTCCCCATCCACATGATCTCGACTGCGTTCGCGCCGTAGAGGAGAGTAATGGTGTTGTCGCTGTCGCCGTCGATCGTGACGGTGAGCTGTGTTCCCAAGGGGGTGGGATCGAAGAAGTCGGCATAGACTGCGATCGATTCCAAAGTTACCTCATGCCCCGCCCATGTGATGCTGTCGGCGGTGAGGGTGAAGGTGTCTGCGCTGTCTTCCAGATTCTTCCATGCACCTTGGAACTCCGCGGGGATCTGCCCCTCGGCAAGGAAGGTGACGGCGATCGTGAGATCCATCGTCACGCTGAACGTATAGGCGTTCTCCTCGAGCGAAACGGTCTCGCCGTTGATGACGACGTCTCTCAGGAACCAATCTTCTGCGGGAGAGACGGTGAGTGTGACCTGTTCGCCCTGATCGTATTTTTCCTTCTCGGGAGAGAGGGTCGCTGTGCCCTCGCCCAACTTGTTGACTGTGACGGTGTAGCCGAGCGTCACGCCCTCCTTGAGGAAGGAAGGTCCCTCCGAAGCGGCGTCGAGAAGATCGACCTGTCCGTTGTCATGGACATAGAGGAAGTAGTTGTTGCCGTCTACCGTGACGGAATAACTCGTGTCGCCCTCTTCAAAGGGGGAAGCGAGGAGGACTTCATCTTCGCCCCAGAACACGCCGTTTTCGCCGATGACGAGGTCGGGCGATTTGTCCGTCTCCGCCATGTCGTGATAGGTGCCGTAGTATTTCGCGTCGAGAAGGAGCGCGTTCTCGCTCGGTCCCTTTTCAGTCTCTTTGAATGTGACCGTGACGGTGGTGTTGCCGCCGATCTTGAAGGAATACTTGCCGTCCGTGCCAGCGTTGAGGCCCTCATCTCCAATCTTGACGGAATCGACCTCATAATTTTCCGCAGGTGTGACGGTGAGCGTGACCGCTTCATCCTTCACATAGCCCTTGTCGGACGCCGATGCGCTTGCCGTGACGGTCCCCTGCGATTTTTCGTAGGTGAGGGTCAAGGTGTAGTATTCCGTGTCGCCCTCGTTGCCGCCCTCGTCGCCGCCGCAGGCAACTGCGAACGCCATGCCGAACACGAGGCAGAACATTGCAACGAGCGTGAGCAAGGTCATTTTGAACTTCTTCATACCTTTTACTCCTTTATTTTTGCATAAAAATGCATATATTAACCTAAGGGTTTCCTTGATTATATCATATTTTATAAGAAATTACAATCAAAATGTGCCTGAAAAATTCACTTAATGTATAAGTAAATATTGGTGAAGGTATAAATGTAGGTTATGAACTTTCCCTTTGAGCTTGGTCCGATCTGCCTGATTTATGCAAATATTCATTATATTGGAACCCATTTTCCATGTTCATTCAGAGCACGGGCGGGATGACGCACCGACCGCTCATTCTGAGGAAGCGTAGCGACCGAAGAATCCCATTGAACCCTGCTTCCGTGCGTTTAACGGGATGCTTCGCTACGCTCAGCATGAGCGAGCGGGACGGGATGACGCACCGACCGCTCATTCTGAGGAAGCGTAGCGACCGAAGAATCCCATTGAGCCCTGCTCCGTTGGTTTTATGGGATCCTTCGCTACGCTCAGGATGAGCGCGCGGGGCGGGGTGAGGACGGGACGGGATGAGCGCGCGGGGCGGAATGAGGACGGGTAGGAGAGATCTGTTCACACAAAAAATTATAAATATACATAATATGCGCATAAAAATGGATAATTTATGAAATAAATTAAAAAATATTCTATTTTTATGCAAAAAATGCTTGCCTTTCCCGATTTGATATGATAAAATGACATTCGTTCACGGCAACGGAACGAAAAAATCAAATTTATATATAAGGTAGGTATTCAAAATGAAAAAAATCACTCTCGCCTGTATGGGAACACTTCTCTCGGCAGTCTGCCTCCTCGGCGCGGCAGCATGCGGCGGCAACGGAACAAACGGCAACACCGACAGCGGCTATGTCGTAAACGATGCGACGGACCTCCCCCATGAGGACTTCGGCATCGCCGTCAAGAAGGGAGACGCCGACACGCTCGCGGCCGTCAACGAGGTCATCGACGCATGGACCAAGGACGGCACCATGGACAAATATCTCGAGTACTATCAAGATGTTGCCGATGCGACCAAGGAAGCTGTCGCTCCCGAGGGACTGAAAATCACATGGGACCTCTCCGGTTATACGGAGACGCTTGACATGTTCACGGAATCCACCTTCCCGCCCTTTGAGTTCTCCGACAAGGACGGTTACACCGTATCGGACGGCAGCAGGGATGAGAGCGTTCTTGCGATCTCGGGCGTAGACGTCGCCATTGCCTGCGAAACTGCCGAAAAACTCCACTGCAAGCTCGTCATTCACGACGTCGCTTTCAACGCAGCCATCTCCCATCTCAACAGTACAGAGGGCAAGGCGATCGTTGCGGCGGGAATGAGCATCACCGACGAGCGCAAGAAGGAAGTGGACTTCAGCAACATTTATCATTCCTCCACGCTCGCGATCGTCTGTGCAAAAGACGCGGGTTATACGACGCTCAAGAGTCTCGACGGCCTCAAGATCGGCGTTCAGGAAGGTACCAGCGGTGACATCATTGCCGCAAAGGCAGTGGGAAACAGCGGCTACGACGTTGAGATCGCCAATGACGACGACACGGTGGACTCCTACAATATCAAACTCAGCTCCCCGCAGAGCGAAGTGGTCTCCTATCAGACCTACACTGCCGCCTTTGCCGCACTTCAGGCAGGGAAGATCGACGTTATCTTCATGGATAAAGTCCCCGCCCTGCTCCTCGTAACAAACATATAAAATCGAACATATGATGAATATTTCTTCTCTGATGATGGCAAAAACGCTGGCCGAAAGATTTCGGTCGGCGTTTGTCGTCGAGGATCGCTGGAAGCTCTACTTCGAGGGGTTGGGAAACACCCTTCTCATGTCCTTCTTTGCCGTGCTCATCGGCATCGTGTTCGGCATTCTCCTCGCCGTCATTCTCTATACAAACAAGAGAACGGGAAAGCTGAAGATATTGTCCTTTCTCTCCAACCTCTATGTGACGGTCATCCGCGGCACCCCCGTTGTGCTGCAGCTGTTCATCATGTACTTCCTCGTGCTCGTCTCCGTCAAGAGCGGCATCCTCGTGGGGTCTGTCACCTTTGGGCTGAACAGCGCCGCCTACGTCTCCGAGGTCGCCCGCGCGGGACTCGAATCGGTGGATGAAGGGCAGATGGAGGCGGGACGCGCGCTCGGCCTCTCCTATACAAAGACAATGGTCAAGATCATTCTGCCGCAGGCCATCCGCAACATGATCCCCGCCCTCTTCAACGAATTCATCGCACTCGTCAAGGAAACCTCCGTCGCGGGGTATGTGGGCATCATCGACCTCGGCAAGATCCCCGGCATCATCCAGTCGCGCACCTTCGACTATCTCTTCCCCCTGCTCTTTGCGTCCCTTCTCTATCTCGCAGTGGTGTGCCTTTTGACGGTCGTTGAAAAGTATCTCGAGAAAAAATTCTCCAAGGGCGACAGAAAACTTGTCTACAAAAAACGGTTCGGAGGCAAGAAAAAATGTGCAACACATTGACCCATGAGAAAGAGCCTCTCATCAAAACTGTTGACTTATGTAAGTCTTTTGGCGAAAGTCTCGTTCTCGACCACATCTCGGCGAGCATCTATGAGGGCGAAAAGGTCGTCATCATCGGGCCCTCGGGAAGCGGAAAGTCCACCTTCTTGCGCTGTCTCAACATGTTGGAGACACCCACGGAGGGAAGCGTCTTTTTTGAGGGCGAGGAACTGACGCATGCCTCCAACCTCGACGGTCACCGAAAGAAAATGGGCATGGTGTTTCAGCACTTCAACCTCTTCCCCCATCTCACGGTGCTCAAGAATATCACCCTCGCCGCAGTGGACGCCCGTCTTCATGCCAACAGAAAGCAAAAGGCCAAACTTTCCAAAAAACAGATCGTCGCGGAAGAGAACGAAAAAGCAATGACACTGCTCAGGCGCATCGGGCTCGAAAACAAGGCAAACGCCTACCCTGCCACCCTCTCGGGCGGGCAAAAACAGAGGGTCGCGATCGTCCGCTCGCTCGCCATGGATCCCAAGGTCATGCTCTTTGACGAGCCGACTTCCGCCCTCGACCCCGAAATGGTGGGCGAAGTGCTCTCGCTCATGAAGGAGCTTGCCGACGAGGGAATGACGATGATCGTTGTCACCCATGAGATGCGGTTTGCGAGGAATGTATCAACGAGAGTGCTCTTTATGAACGAGGGCAAGATCGAAGAGGACGGGACCCCGCAACAGATCTTTGATGCTCCTCAAAGCCCCGCCCTGCAGAGCTTTTTATCCAAAGTGCTGTGAAAGAAGCGCAGCGGGAATAACGCAGAACTTGCCTCGTGCGTTTTATGAGATCCTTCCCCTTCGGCCAAGCTCAGGGTCAGGATGAGCAGTTACTCCCGTGCGTTTAACGGGATGCTTCGCTACGCTCAGCATGAGCGGCTGAGCTGGATGACATGCCGACCGCTCATTCTGAGGGAGCGCCAGCGACATTCCGCCTTTCCTCTTGCCTGCCCCCTGCGTAAGGGGGCGGGGTAGGGGTGGGGGTACGCCCACAACGAAGTCAGCACGCCAGTAGCCCCGCGTCATTCTGAGAAACGGAGCAAGAACGAAGTCCGACGTCTTGACCCGAAGAATCTCGCGGGGCGGATACAGACTGCGGTCGTTGCCCACCCCCCTACCCCCTCCTCGGGAGGGGGCTACTTGGCTCCCCCTCTGAGGGGGAGCTGTCAAGCGTAGCGAGACTGAGGGGGTGTCATTCTACTTCTCCCCCACCGCAATTTTTAATTTTAAATTTCAAATTTTTAATTCAAAAAAATCCCCCGACGCAAAGTGTGTAACGGGGGATTTTTTGATACTTATGCTTGATAATATGGCGATGAGGTGTACTTCTGGAACAGCGCTTCACACTGTGCCGTGCTGTATGCAACGTCGCTGTAATTGTTCGGATTGACAAACGCGCCGTCGTGGATATAGGCGACCGTCCCCTCGGCGTCGATGACGACCGTCATGGGGTATCCCGCAACGCCGAACCGCTCCGCAAGGCCTTCTCTGTCCATTGCGACATAAAAAGTCATTTCCTGTTTATTGGCATAGGCACGGACCTCGGCCTCCGTCTCGATGCCGTTCATGCCGTCGGGGTCGTCGATGGCGATGACGGCAACGTCCTCTTTGTACTGATCGTAGGCCGCCACAAGCCCCGGGAACTCGTATTGGCAGAAGGAGCAGGAGGTGTCCCAAAAGTTCAAAATAACGATCTTATGCGTCGATAAGAGCCCCGAGAGCGTGACATCCTCCGCTGCCCTCGCGTTGGTCGCGATGGTGTGGAAGGTCAGATCGTTCATGACGGAATTGAGGGCATACTTCGTGTCCGCGGCGGGCTGTTCCATGATGAGGGAAGCCGTCAGGGGGATATCCGCAACGAGATTTTCCCAGCTCACTTCATAGCTCTCCTGTGCCGCATAGCCCTTGGGAAGGGCAGTGATCTTCAGCGTATATTCTGCGGGGAGAAGGGCCACGCGGGCGGAACCGCTGCGGAAGGAGCCCGTGCCTACGCTCTTGCCGCTCTTGTCGATAATTTCATACCTGACGCCTGCGAACTTGATGATCTCGCCGCTTCTCCGCACCAGACGGAACTCAAACTGCGTGGGTTCATTGGGGTCGAGCTTGGGAATGACCGTCTCGTTGTGCTTTTCGGCACAGCGGCTGCATTTTTGGTACTTGAGGCCGTCGTGGTCGAAGGTCGCGGCCGTCTCGATCGTGTAGAAGGTCTCCCACTCATGGCCGAGCGCAGGGACGGTGCGGACGTCCTCGGCAGAGCAGCGGGAGCATGTCGCATGGACGCTCCCCTCTTCGGTGCAGGTGGGCTCGGTGAGATACACCTCGTCGTTGACCCAAGCATGGCCGAGTGCGGGGATCTTGTCCTCCACATTCTGTTTGCAGACGGGGCAATAGACAATCCAGAGTCCCGCCTCCGTGCAAGTCGCCGCCGAGACGAACTCTTGGACGTTCTCCCTCAGAATGGTGTGGCCGAGCGGGTCCTTCTTTTGGGTGACCGTTTCGCCGCATTCGGTGCAGACGCCGCTCTCCAGCCCCTCCTCGGTGCAAGTGGGAGCTTTGACTTGCGTCCAAGTCGTGACGGTGTGCTCGTGCGGGACGTTTTCATCGTTGCCGCAGGCGGAGAGCGCGGGCAGACAGAGCGAAAGGCTCATGACGGCTCCCAAAAGGAGAGATGATAACTTTTTCATGATTTCCTCCGAAGGGAATTTCCCCTCTTATTTCTTATTTTATGTGCCGAAAGGGGTTTTGTCAAGCGCATGGATATGGCAATTTCCGATTTCACGCCGTTTTCACCCCGCGTGGGGACGGGAGCAGGAGGCCGTCCCCCACGCGGCTCCCCTCTCAGGGGAGCTGTCGTCGTAGACGACTGAGGGGTTCC